>CALHZD010000119.1 GCA_938040985.1 uncultured Propionivibrio sp. | reverse complement strand
GCGCGATACTCATTTGCTACTTTGGCTTGCAGATTTGCTGTCTGTGTCTTTCAGATGTGCTCGGTTATCTAAATCGGCTGGCTGCAAGCCCCCGTCAATAGGGCGCTTGCGGGCAGGCAAGCCGGGAACCCGCGTAAATAGTGGGCTAGCGGGTAGGTAGGCTGGAAATGCCCGTAAACAGTGGGCTGGCGGGCAGCCCCTCCGGAGATGCCCGTTTTACGCGGGGTTCGGGGCAGGCGTTGTGGCGGGGGGGTATCGTAGGTCTGTGGCGGTGTTGTGGCAGGTCTGCGGCCATCGCCGGCGGCGATTCAACCGGCGATGCTTCCTTCCCGCGCGGCGGGCGATGCGCCCAAAAGGTTAAAAGCTTAGTCCGTTAAGCTGACTTTGCCGCATGGCGCCTGCGAGCTAACGATGCATGTTTTTCATTCCGCGCAAAAGAAAGCGCGACACCTGCGTGTCGCGCTTTTCGTTAGTGGTTAGGCCAATCCACCACCCGAGCAGAAATTACCGATAGATCAAAAACGGGCAGTGGAAGGGTCGTGCGGCGGCTGTAGGCTTAGTTTTCCCCCGTTTCACCCATCTGACTGTGTTCGGACGGGCGGGCGTTGGTTTCCACCATGACCAGTGGTTCGTCGGAGATTTCGACCTTGGGCCGACGACGGCGCGGCCGCGGTTTTGCCGGCGCGGTCGTAACTTCGGGCTGCCATGCCTGGTGTTTCTCATGTTGGGTTTCCACCATCACCAGCCCGGCTTCGGACAGTGATCGTGACAGGTCGGTTACGGCGCTTGCTGGCAGCGGGTCGGCAACAATCGGTTCGGCCGTCGCCGACGCCAGTTGCGGGGTTTCGCCCAATGGCGCAGTGGCCGGAGCCGAGGGCGGCGGGGCGTCGTCGGGTTTGGTGTCGGGCGCCGAAACGATGGGTGCGGACGCGCCGTCAACTGCGGCCGTGGCGTCCGCGTCAAGCGGGGCTGTCGGCAAGGTTTCCGACGGCGGAGTTTGCAGGGTTTCCGGCGTGATGATCGCGGCCTCGGTGGCAAAGAACACGGAAGTTTCTTCATCGTCTGGCTCGGCCGGAGATTCGCTGTCCCCCGGTTTTGTTGCCTGCGCTGCGCTCGCTGCCTCGGTGTCCAGCGTGCTGATCGTGGCGGCTGATACGGCGACAATCGCTGTCGTCGCCATCGTTGCGCTGATGCTGGCTGCCGTCGTCTCCGGCGCCATTTCCGGCGCTGCGGGCGCAGGTGCTGGCGCGGCTGCGGAGACGTTTTCCGATGCGTTTTCCGGCGAATTTTCCGGTGCTTCCGGTGCATTTCCCGCTGTATTTTCATGGCGGTCACGACGCCCGCCACGGCGCCCGCGGCGGCGTGTCGTAGTGCTGTTTTCTTCGGCGGTGTATTCGCCGGCACGTTCGCTGTTTTCGGCCTGGGCAGGCGGTGCTACGACGGTATCCGGCACATTGTTGCCGACTTCCGGTACGGCCTGGCGCGCCTCGCGTTCTGCGCGCGATGAACTGCTGCGCTGACGGCGCGGCTCTTTCGGTGTTTCCCTCTGTGTATCCTTTTCTCGGCTTGCCCGCGTCTTTTCACTGCCGTTATTGGCGCTGTGGTCATTTTCGCTATTTTCGTTGCGTGCCTTACCCTCGCGTGCTTCGCGGCTGGGCCGGGTGTCGCGTTCCTCGTCCCGCCGGGTGTTGCGTCCGCCGCGGCGATTTTCCCGATTCTCGCGGCTTTCACGCGATGTCTCGCGGCGGCTGCCTGCGCGCGGTTTCGGTTCGTGTTTTTCGGGCACTTCAGCCGGCGTGCCGCGGAGCCAGGAAATGATTTTGGCGAACAGACCGACGCTGGCGGCTGGGGGTTCGCTGGATTTTTTCGGCACGATGGGCGCAGGCTGCGCCGGCGTGATGCCTTTGATGGCCGCTTCCTGGCGGCGCGGCGCGCGCGTTTCTTTGCTCGCGGGCATTGGCTTGCCGTTTTCTTCCGCCGGTTCTTCTACCATTTTGTACGACGGCTGGCTGGTTTCTTCTTGGTTGAGATCGTCGTGACGCATGCGTGTGATCATGTGCTGCGGCGTCTCGAGGTGGATGTTGGGAATCAGCATGAGGCTGACTTTGTGCCGCATTTCGATGGAGTAGATGTCGTGGCGTTTTTCGTTGAGCAGGAAAGTTGCAACATCGACCGGCACCTGCGTATATACGGCGGCGGTGTTGTCTTTCATCGCCTCTTCTTCAAGAATGCGCAGGATGTGCAGCGCTGCCGATTCCGTGCTCCGGGTGTGGCCGGTGCCGGAACAGCGCGGGCAGGGGATGTAGCTGGTTTCCGCCAGGGCCGGGCGCAGGCGCTGGCGTGACAGTTCCATGAGGCCGAAGCGGCTGATCTTGCCGATCTGTACGCGCGCCCGGTCGAAGTGCAGGGCGTCACGCAGGCGGTTTTCAACCTCGCGCTGGTTGCGCGAGCTTTCCATGTCGATGAAATCGACGACGATCAGGCCGCCTAAGTCGCGCAGGCGCAACTGGCGGGCGACTTCCTCGGCCGCTTCCAGGTTGGTTTTGAAGGCGGTTTCTTCGATATCGGCGCCGCGTGTCGAGCGCCCGGAGTTGACGTCGACCGAGACCAGCGCCTCGGTGTGGTCGATGACGATGGCGCCGCCGGAAGGCAGATTGACCTGCCGCGAGTAGGCCGATTCGATCTGGTGCTCAATCTGAAAGCGCGAAAAGAGCGGTACATCGTCGCTGTAGCGCTTGATCCGGTCGATATTGGCCGGCATCACGGTGGACATGAAGTGCTGCGCCTGCTCGAAGATGTCATCCGTGTCGATGAGGATTTCGCCGATGTCGGGCTGGAAATAGTCGCGGAGGGCGCGGATTACGAGGTTGCCCTCAGGGTAGATGAGAAAGGCGCCGCTGTTGGCGTCGGCTGCGTTCTCGATGGCTTTCCAGAGTTGCAGCAGGTAATTGAGATCCCACTGCAATTCTTCCAGGCCGCGGCCAATTGCCGCCGTGCGGGCGATCAGGCTCATGCCCTGCGGTACTTCCAGCTGATCCATGATTTCGCGCAGCTCGGCACGCTCTTCACCTTCGACGCGGCGCGAAACGCCGCCGCCGCGCGGGTTGTTGGGCATCAGCACGAGATAGCGGCCGGCCAGGCTGATGAACGTCGTCATCGCTGCGCCCTTGTTGCCGCGTTCGTCCTTATCGACCTGGACGATCAGTTCCTGCCCTTCGCGTAAGGCTTCTTTAATCGACGCCCGGCCGGCTTCGGCGCCCGGCTGAAAGTAACTCCGCGAGATTTCTTTGAAGGGGAGGAAACCGTGCCGTTCGCTGTCGTAATCGACAAAGGCAGCTTCCAGGCTCGGTTCGATGCGGGTGATGACCGCTTTGTAAATATTGCTTTTTTTCTGTTCCCGGGTGGACGATTCAATGTCGAGGTCGATCAGTTTTTGACCATCGACAATGGCGACACGGAGTTCCTCGGCCTGTGTCGCATTGAACAGCATGCGTTTCATTCTTGTGCTCCCGTGCGCGATGCATGCACGAAGGGAGCGCCTGTTGCAGGCGGTAACGAATCAGTGGAATGGCGGATATTTCATGTTTGCTGATGCCGGTGCCGGGTAAGTGAATCGCTGAATCGAGTTTCCGTCGTTTTTCATTATTTCCCGGAATCTCCGGGATCTGTGAAATCTGCCTGAGGCGTTCCGAACGTGTCAAACGCGCATAAATCAAGTAGTATCGCTACTTTTGGTGAGCGTACTTAACCAGGTGACCTGCCTTGAACCGACCTTGCGCAAATTGGCGCAAGTGAAACCGCCGATGCCTGCCGGGAAGTGCGCCGCAGCAGTCATTGCAGAAAATGCAAAAAACCAGCGTCGCGCAACGGTCTTACGGGTCGGCGCCTCTTTCGGTACGAGACGCAAATCGCGGGGGGCAGTATATTCAAAATGGTCGGAATTGGCAAAGAAAACGTCTCTCGACCCGTTCCTTTGAACTCCTTCCCGGTTGCGCCGGCATTCGAGCTTTCTCCGGATTTTTCTCAGGTTTCCCAGATGCTGGTCGGCGAAGACGTGCATGGCCAGCGCCTCGACAATTTTCTGTTCAGAATCGCCCGCGGCGTTCCCAAAAGCCATATTTACCGGATCGTGCGCAGTGGTCAGGTGCGCGTCAATGGACGGCGCGCCCATAGCGCCTACCGCCTGCAAACCGGCGATGTGCTGAGAATTCCGCCTTTGCGCATTGCTCGGCGCGAAGAAGTGCGTGCGGATGAAATTGTGGCCGGCGCGCAGCTCAAGGCGGATCTGCCCATCCTTTACGAAGATGCCGCCTTGCTGGTGATCAATAAACCGGCGGGACTGGCCGTACACGGCGGCAGCGGCGTTAGCTTCGGGGTGATCGAGGCGCTGCGTCGGCAGCGGCCGCAGGCAAGGTTTCTGGAACTTGCACATCGGCTCGACCGCGAAACCTCGGGCATCCTGCTGGTCGGCAAAAAACGCTCGGCGCTGACCGTATTGCACGATCTATTCCGGGAAGGCGCTTCCAGAGAACATGGTGAACGCCGTGTCGACAAGCGTTATTTCGTCCTCGTTGCGGGGCGTTGGCAGGAGCCGCTGCGCCATGTTCGCCTGCCGTTATTCAAGTTCTTGCTCGAATCGGGCGAACGCCGCGTGCGTGTCGATGCTTTGGGCAAGCCGGCGCACACGGTATTTCGCCTGCTGGCGCGCTGGGAAAATTTCAGCCTGCTGGAAGCGGAGTTGCGCTCGGGGAGAACGCATCAGATTCGTGTGCATTGCGCCGCGATGGGACACCCGATTGCCGGTGATGAAAAATATGGTGATTTTGCGCTGAATCGTGCGCTTGTCCAGAAGGGCCTGAAACGTATGTTCCTGCATGCCTGGAAGATGCGCTTGCCCCATCCGGTCAGCGGTGAGATGCTGTCGCTGGAAGCGCCGCTTCCTGTAGCACTCACTCGTTTTTTAAAGGAAATTTCCTGTAGGGAGAAGCAGGATTATGGGCAAGCGCTTTGATTTGCTGGTGTTTGACTGGGATGGCACGCTGCATGATTCGGTCAGCGCCATCGTCTTCTCTATGCGCGCCGCCTGCCGTGACCTCGGTCTGCCTGAACCTGCGGATGCGCAGGCCCGCCAGGTCATCGGGCTGGGGCTTGCCGATGCCTTGCGCCATACCGCGCCTACTCTCGACCCGCGGCGCTATCCGGAAATGGCCGATTGCTACCGCCGTCATTATCTTGCCGGCGCTGGCGAGCTTTGTCTGTTCGACGGTGTGATGCCATTGCTCAAGGCTTTATGCATGCGCGGTTTTACGCTCGCCGTAGCGACGGGCAAAAGCCGGCGCGGTCTGGATCGCGTCCTGACCGCCAGCGGCGCGGAACGCTTTTTTTCCGCTTCACGCTGCGCTGACGAATGCTTTTCCAAGCCGCATCCGCAAATGCTCTATGAGCTGATGGAGACGTTCGGTGTTCCGCCTGAACGTACTTTGATGATCGGCGATACCACGCACGATCTGCACATGGCCGCCAATGCCGGTGTTGAGAGTCTGGCCGTGAGCTATGGCGCGCATTCCAGCGCACAACTGGAAGAGATACGCTCGCTGACGCAGGTGGCCAGCGTTGCGGAATTGTCAGACTGGTTGCTGACGAACGCATGATGCTTCAGGTTTTGCTTTATGGATGAAGCATGCCGGATATATACTCCCTGACAGTATAAAAACGGAAACAGTTATCGACAGCGGCGGCCGTGCAGTATTCGTTTTTTCTGCAGCGTAATGTTGAACTTGTCGGCCGTTCGCCGATGCCAGCCATTCTTGCCAATACCCTTTCGACGTATTCTCGTCGATTGCACTGATTTTTATTGATCCTTTCATTGAATCCAATCAGAGTTTTACCGTGGATACACCGAATACCAATCAGCCACAATGGGAGCGAAAGCTGCTCGAACGGCTTGCTATGGCTTCTCTCAAAGAGCAGCGGGCCAAGCGGCGCTGGGGCATTTTCTTCAGATTTGCCATGCTGGCTTATTTTGTCATCGCTATGGTTGTTTGGATTGACTGGGGGCGCAGCGATACGTTGAGCGATGGCAAGCATACGGCGCTTATTAATCTGAACGGCGTCATTGAATCGACGGGCGATAACAGCGCAGATAAGGTCAATAATGCCTTGCAGGCAGCTTTTAAAGACAAAAATACTTCGGGCGTGATCCTGCGCATCAACAGCCCCGGCGGCAGCCCGGTACAGTCCGGCATCATTTACGATGAGATCCGCCGCCTGCGCGCCAAGTATCCGAATATCCCGCTGTATGCGGTTGTCGAGGATGTCTGCGCTTCGGGCGGATATTATGTTGCGTCGGCGGCCGATAAGATTTTTGTCGACAAAGCCAGCATCGTCGGCTCGATTGGCGTGCGCATGGATGGCTTCGGATTTACCGGCGTGATGGAAAAGGTCGGTGTCGAACGCCGTTTGATGACCGCGGGCAACAACAAGGGTTTCCTCGACCCGTTTTCGCCGCAGGATGAAAAACAGAAGGCGCATGCCGAAGCTTTGCTCGGCGAAGTCCACAGGCAATTCATCGACGCCGTGCGCCAAGGGCGCGGCCAACGTTTGAAAGAAACGCCGGAAATCTTTAGCGGACTGATCTGGACAGGAGCGCAAGGTATCCAGATGGGGCTGGCCGACGACTTTGGCACCGTAGATTCGGTCGCGCGCGACATCATCAAGGCGGAAAACGTACTCGATTACTCGCTCAAAGAAAATATTGCCGAACGTTTTGCCAAGCGATTGGGCGCAGAGGCCGGAAATGGCTTTGCTGCGCGGCTGTTTGGCGGCGACGCTGCGGCGCTGCATTGAAAAATCTACGGCCAGATACCAGAAATATTGGGGAAACGGGTGTTGCGCCACTTCGGCATTATTCACAAGTCATTACCCGAAACTAACCTTCATTATCCATATCAGGTAGCGTGCCGCAGAGCGCGAAAAGATACGGCAAATAAGTAAGGCGCCAATTAACGCCAAAAATATAAACTGTGCATGAAAATTTAAGTTTGTCCGCTATCTGTCCGCCGTATCTGGGCGTGGAAAACTTCTGTAAGTTGCTGGCAGTCGTTCTGGTAAACAAACTTTTCTAATTCAATTCTCGATGATGTCCATCGCCTTGATTAATAGTCCATGCAAGCAGCAATGGGGCAGCCATATTTCAGGATGATGTTGAGAAAACGCCTAACGTAGGCCGGTAAGATTTGATTTTTGAATAAAGATAAAAACCGCTTATCAAAACGAGACGTTCCGGTAGGTGATTGAAAAGTTTTAATTTAAGAGCCGTATTCAAGACGAAGCGTATGACAAGCCCAATCAAGAATCGGAGCGCTTATTTGAGCGCATTAATGACAAGCTGAATATCCATTTTGTGCGTGCATCCCGGGCTCACCAGCCACAAAGCTAGGATTTCTCGCGTCATCTCGGGCTAGGGCTTAACATAAAAAGCATAAAAAAGCCGATGGCACTTGCCATCGGCTTTTGCTTGCTAAGGAATTGTTGCGTCTGTTTCTCTGTGGCCTAAATCAGAAGCCAAGCAGGCCGAAGAAGACGTAGCAGACGATGGCACCGACGACAGACATCGACAGCCCCCACATCAGCAGTCTCTTAAATAGCACGCCTTTGTCTTCGTGATCACCTGCACAGGCAATGCAAAGGGCGCCCAGCGTAGAAAGCGGAGAGGTATCGACCAAGTGCGAACCGACGTTGATCGACGAGATCAGCGCAATTGGGTCGCCGCCGCCGATTTCTTTGATCAGGCCCGGTACCATCGGCAGGAACATCGGCATAACGACGCCAGACGAACTGGAGTAGGCCGAAATAACGCCGGTGATGAGCGCCAGCGTACCGTTGGCCGAAGTCGGGTTGGAGATGGTGCCGATGATCTTCACCAGTGCGTTGAGGCCACCGGATTTATCCATGACTTCGATCAGCACGGTCATGCCGCAGACCATCATGATCACGCCCCAAGGCACAACCTTAACGGCAGCCTTGCTGTCACCCGCGCCGGTCAGCATCAGGACGCAGGAGAGAATGAAAGCGATGGTGCCGACGTTGGCGACCATGTTCTTCAGCCACAGATTGCTGGCGAAGAAGGGTTTCATGAACGGCAGACCGGGCAGAATGACCAGCACGATCAGCACGCCGACCATCGACAAGGTTTGGATCTGGGCACTATTGAACGGCTCGGGTTTCGGTGCCAGTTCGTTAATGTCGAGCTTGCCGCCTTTTTGCTTCGAAATCCAGGCCATGCCGCCCAGAAGGAAGAAGCCGCCGATGTTGGCAAAGGCTTGCGCAATCTCGGAGTTGAAGTGCACCTTCCAGGCCAGGCCGCTCAGTGCGTCAGCGGAGATGCCCAGTTCCGGCGCCATTCTGGCGATGAGGCCGTTGGAGATGATCCCGGTCGGGGCGAATGGCGAGAAAGCCGCACCGTTGGCCGCGCCGACGACAACCAGCGTCATCAGGAAGGCGGACAGGCCGATGCGCGTGGCGATCGCCATGGCGACGGGCGCCATCAACGCCGTCCCGGCGATATTGCCCGGGCCGATGGTGGTGATGATCGTCGTCAGAATATAGACGATCAGCGGCATCAGCGCGACGTTGCCGCCGCTGGCGCGCACGGCGTAGGCAGTGAGCTTTTCCATTGTCCCGTTGGTCTGCGCTATGCCGAACATGAAGGTCACGCCGACAAGGATCATGAACAGACTGGTCGGGAAGTAGGTCAAGACTTTTGAACCGGCAGTATTGCCCCAGACACCGGCGACGATAATGGCGAAACCGATGGCCAGGAAGCCGACGTTCAGGTCCTCGTTAACACAGCTGATCGCGACAACAATGATCAGCGCGACGATGGACATGATGGCAACTAACGAAATATCCACATGCACCTCCTCATATCAATATAAAAATTGAAAACCGCGCAGGGCGCACCGCCGGATATTCAGTCTGGCGCTCTGGATGGCGGAGCCAGACAGGGCGTCGGTCAGTCCGTTCTGCTTAGCGCATTACGCGACGTTAAATGCAAGGCGGAATATACGCCCTTTCAAGGGCCAGGCAATTTCGGTATTCCACATACCCGCTCGCCGTTTCCGGTGGTAAAAACAAGGCCACAACACTGCGTGCACGGCATGGAGCGTGACGGATGCGCGCTACCTCCGCCCTGCGTTGAGTGCGTCTCCCCATGTTGCACCGGAATGCCTGGGGCGGGTAGACTGAATACTGCTGTTTGCAACGACGACTGTTTTCCATAGAGCATGCTCGAAAACGTAGGGGGGTATATGAAAAAGTTCCTGATTCCCGTCGATGGTTCGGAATGTGCGTTGAGAGCCGTGTCGCTGGCAGCGCAAATCCGCCTGGATTATGCCGATCCGGACAGCGTGGAGATTCATCTGCTCAACGTTCAGCTGCCGATTAGCCATAGCGTGAAACGCTTTTTCAGCCATGACGAGATTGCCAGCTTTTTGCGCGAGGAAAGCGAGCACGCCCTGGCGCCTGCGCGTGCATTGCTCGATGCTGCCGGCGCGCGCTATACCTGTCATGCCGAATTCGGCAATGTTGCCGAAACGATTATCCATTTTGCCGAAACGCTGGGCTGCGACCAGATCATCATGGGAACGAACGGACGCGGTGCGTTGGAGCGGTTGATCGGCTCGGCGACGATGAAGGTGCTGCATCTGTCCAAGGCGCCCATTTTGCTCGTTAAATAATGGCAATGTGATGGCGATGGATGAGAGGAACGGCATGAAGGAAAAGGCAGGTGCGTGCGAAAAAAGAATAAAGCGCACAGTCGCCGGCAAGCGCCTTGAGGAGGGATGCGCGCCATAAGCCGCGTTGCGGACGGAACCGCCGTAAGAGTGAAAAAATCAAGAGACAAGGAGCCTTCATGCACACCATGTTCGACAAGGAATCACACGGCAAGACAATCGAGGCGCTGACGGCCGAATTTGAGACCGACGGCGAGCGCGGCCTCAGTGCGGCGGAAGCGCGGCGACGACTGGAAAGCAATGGCTACAACGAGTTGAAAGAGCGGCCGCGCCCGGGCTTTATGGCATTGCTCTGGGATCAGTTCAACAATTTTCTCATCATCATCCTGATCGTGGCGGCGCTGATTTCACTGGCGCTGGGCGAATATGTCGATTCGGTCGCGATTGTCCTGATCGTCATCCTCAACGCCGTCATCGGCGTGGTGCAGGAATCCAAGGCGGAGCAGGCGCTTGAAGCGCTACAGAAAATGTCCGCGCCCAACGCCTCAGTGATTCGTGACGGCGCGCTGGCGTCCATCCCCGGCAGGGAAGTTGCGCCGGGCGACATCGTCATGCTGGAAGCCGGCAATTTCGTGCCTGCCGATCTGCGCCTGATTGAAAGCGTCAACCTGAAAATCGAGGAAGCTTCGCTGACCGGCGAATCGGTGCCGGTAGAGAAGGACGCCTCGGCGCTGCTTGATCCGGCCGCGCCGCTGGGCGACCGGATCAATTCGGCCTTTATGGGCACCATGATCAGTTATGGCCGGGGCAAGGGCATGGCCATCGGCACCGGCATGAACACCCAGATGGGCATGATTGCCGAGATGCTTCAATCGTTTGAAAACGAGCAGACGCCCTTGCAAAAAAAGCTGGAACACCTGGGCAAGGTGCTTGGCTCCGTCTGCCTGATTATCTGCGCCCTGGTGTTCATTTATGGCTTGTTCCGCGACACGCATCTGACTCAAGCCATCAGCGGTGACTTCATGGCCTATCTGCGCGCCGAGGAAAAGGACATCATCAATCTGTTCATGACCGCCGTCAGCCTGGCGATTGCGGCTGTGCCGGAAGGCCTGCCGGCGATCGTCACCGTTTGCCTGGCGCTCGGCATGCAGCAGATGATCAGACACAACGCGCTGATCCGTAAATTGCCCGCCGTAGAAACGCTGGGCTGCGCCACCGTCATCTGCTCGGACAAGACCGGCACCTTGACGCAGAATGAGATGACTGTCCTGCAAGGTGTTGCCGGAGACTGTCAATTCAAGGTCAGCGGTGAAGGCTACGTACCGCAGGGCGAGTTTTTTACAGGCGCGCCGGCCGACGATTTTGCCGGCGCGCAGCGTTTTCGGCCGCAGGAATATCCGGACGTTTCCCTACTGTTGCGCGGCGCGTTGTTGTGTAACGATGCAACGCTCAAAGAAGCGCCTCAGAAAGGAGGCGCTTCCGTCTGGCGCATTACCGGCGACCCGACCGAGGCCGCGCTGGTCGTGGCCGCCGCCAAGGCGGGGATCTGGCGCGATGCGCTCAATGAACAGCTGCCGCGCGTACAGGAAATCCCCTTCGATTCCGACCGCAAACGGATGACGACCATTCACCGCGTTGAAGGCGCGCCGGATATCGCCGCGGCAGTCGGCAGCCCCGTCGCCGCTTTTGTCAAAGGTGCGCCCGATGTCATTCTCGACCTGTGCACGCAGCGCTTCGAAGGCGGCAAAGCTGTTCCGCTGACGGCGGAGGCCAAGGCGACAATTATGGCGCAGAACCATGGGATGGCGACTTCGGCTCTGCGCGTGCTGGCGGTTGCCTGCCGGCCGCTGGATAGCGTGCCGGATGCGCCGGCGCCGGAAACGGTCGAGCGAGACCTGATCTTTATCGGGCTGCTCGGCATGATCGATCCGCCGCGCCAGGAAGTCGTCGAGGCGCTGAGAGTGGCGCATGGCGCCGGCCTCAAGTGCGTGATGGTGACGGGCGACTACAAGGATACGGCGGAAGCGATTGCGCGCGATATCGGTATGTTCAAGCCGGGCGGGCTGGTGCTCACCGGCAGCGAAATTGAAAAGCTCAGCGATGCCGAACTGGCGGGATGCGCCGAACGCCTGCAAGTGTGCTGCCGCGTGTCGCCGCAGCACAAGACGCGCATTGTCGATGCGATGAAAGCCAACGATCATGTCGTAGCGATGACCGGCGACGGCGTCAATGATGCGCCGGCGCTCAAACGCGCCAATATCGGCGTCGCCATGGGCATTACCGGCACGGACGTGGCCAAGCAGACGGCCGACATGGTGCTGACCGACGATAATTTCGCCAGCATTGTCGCCGCCATCCACCAGGGGCGGATCATCTACGCCAACATACGCAAGTTTGTCTACTTCCTGCTGGCCTGCAATGTCGGCGAAATTCTCATTATTTTCTCGGCGATGCTGTTCGGCCTGCCGATTCCGCTGCGCCCCGTGCAGCTGCTCTGGCTCAATCTGGTCAGCGATGGCGCGCCGGCGCTGGCGCTGGGCATGGAAAAGGGCGAGCCGGATATCATGAAACGGCCGCCGCGTTCGCCGGGCGAACCCGTCATCGACAAGATGATGGCAATCAGCATCGGCGTCATCGGCATTGTGGACGCCGTTGCCGTTCTGGGCGTCTTTCTGCTGGCGCAGGCGCGTTATCCCGACCATCTGGCCGCTGCGCAGACGATGGCTTTCATTACGCTATGCACTTCTGAGTTGTTGCGCGCCTTTACCGCACGCTCCGAAACGCATAGCGTTTTCTCGCTGGGGCTGATGAGCAACCGCTGGATCGTATGGGCGGTCATCGTATCGTTCCTGCTGGTGCTGATGGTGGTCTATGTGCCGTTCCTGCAACCTGTCTTCGACACCGTACCGCTCGGCCTGAGCGACTGGCTGCTGATGCTGCCGTTTTTCTTCATTTCCCCGCTGGTGATGGAAATCCTTAAGGTGTTCGCCCGCCGCAACCGCTAATGCGGCGGCGGTTGGCGGCGCCCGGCGGGCAAGGCCGGACATTTCCGGGCGGGCGCCTCCTCCGGAGCCCGCGTAAACAGGGCGTTTGCGGGCAGGCGCCTCGGAAACCCGCGTAAATAAAGGGCTGGCGGGCAGGGTGCCCGGAGATGCCCTGTTTATAAGGGTCTCTGGACGCCTCTCATGCCGCCGGCGCGCGGCGCAGAATTTGCCATCACCGCCCTGCCGACCGTATCCATTTTGCCTATGGCGCGCCCAAACGCCTGTTTTGTCTGTTAAGCCGAATCCGGATGTGTGGTATGAAGATAACTGCGTGCATCGACCGGGGAGCTGCCGGCCGGTCTGATCTCGCGTGAAGCGGCATCAGCGGGCGGGGCGGCGGGCTTGAAACTGCAAGAAACGCCCCTATCTTCTTTTCCTGCTGGGCGGTCCCCCGCACGGCGCGATTGGGCGGAAAGGAGTCATCATGGATATTGTCTATAACAGCGAAAACTATGCCATCGTCGCTTATCCGACGCGGCAGGCTTTCGAGCTGGTCGACAAACAGTCCAGCCGCAGCCTGTTCGTGCAAGGTTCGGTGGCCATGGGGCTGCGTTCGGCCATCGACAATATTCCCGACGCCGAGCGCAGTCAGGAGTCGATTGATGCGCTACTCGATGATTTCTGCGCCGGCGCGGCGCGGCCGATTGCGATTCACTGAACGGCGGGGCGTCGCCGTTGGGCGCCTCCTCCGGAGCCCGTGTAAACAGGGCGTTTGCGGGCAGTCGCCTCGGAAACCCGCGTAAATAAAGGGCTGGCGGGCAGTGTATCCGGAGATGCCCTGTTTATAAGGATTTGCGGGCAGGCGCCGCGCGGCATGCAGTAGATCGCGCTTTATGTTGGCCTATGTTCCCGACGCCGAGCGCAGCCAGGAGTCGATTGATGCGCTGCTCGATGATTTCTGCGCCGGTGCGGCGCGGCCGATTGTGATTCACTAAATGGCGGAGCATCGCCGGCGGGCGCCTCCTCTGGAGCCCGCGTAAACAGGGCGTTTGCCGGCAGGCGCCTCTGAAACCCGCGTAGATAAAGGGCTAGCGGGCAGGGCGCTTGGAGATGCCCTGTTTATAAGGGCTTCAGGGCGTTCCCCCGGAAATCCACGTGGATAAAGGAGCTCCGGACGGCTTCTAAAATCGCCGGCGTTTCTCCGCCGCTTGCGCGCATTGCGACAGCGTTTCGGCGCGGGTTGCAGCCCAGGCCAGCGCACATTCGCCGACCATCATCGCCGTGAGAACGCCCATGGGTATCCGCCACGAGCCGAACCCGTCATAGAGCATGCCCATGCCCAGCGGGCCGAAGATTGCGATTGTGTACCCCACTGACTGCGCCATGCCGGATAAGGCGGCCGCTTCCTGCGGTGAGTCGGTACGGAGGGCGAACAGCATCAATGAAACGGAAAATAGCGCCGACCCGCTGATGCCTACGCACGTCACCCACAGCCACATCGTCCCCAGGCCGCCGAGCCAGATGCCGCCGATGCCCGCAACCAGCATCAGCGCCGTGCCCAGCCCCAGTGCCTGCTTGTGGCGGCTGCGTGCAAAGAGGGCCGAGGCGCCCAGTACGCCGAGCAGCGATACGGCCTGGAACAGCGAGCCGTATGCACCGGCTTCCAGCGCACTCATGCCTTTTTCCGCCAGTACGGAGGGTAAAAAATTCGCCATCGCGTAAAACATGAGTGACTGCACGCCCATCATGGCGCTGATGCACCAGGCCGCAGGCGAGGTCCAGACGTTCAGGCCGCTCGCCGCATGGGGTGTCTGCACGTGATTTTGCCCATAGGCGGGCGATTCGGGGGGCGCCGGCGGCGTCTGCCGCTGCAGATACAGCCATACCGGCAGGGCGAGCAGGGCGGTCGCGATCCAGACGCCCAGCGACCAGCGCCAGTTTAGCCAGTGCGCCAATGGTACGGCGACGGCCGCGGCAACGGCCGCCGACAGCGACATGGTGAACGTCATGGCGCCGATAATCAGCCCGACGCGGTGAGGCAGGCTGCGCTTGGCCAGCGCCGGCAATAGCACATTACCCATGGCAATCGCCGCCGAGAGAATGACTGTCCCGGCCACGAGCAGTGCGGCGGAAGGAAAGGCCGAACGCACGGCGATGCCGATCGCCAGCAGTATCGATGAGCCGATCAATACGTTTTCGATGCCCCAAAGGCGGGCGAGCCGTGCCGCCAGCGGAGAAAACAGGGCGAACGCCAGCATCGGCAAAGCGGTGACGAGGCCGACAAACGATCCTGAAACGCCCAAATCTTCCCGAATCATGCCGACAACCGGCCCCACCGCCACCAGCGGAGTACGCAGATTCAGGGCCAGAATCACCACCGCACCGATCAGCAGCGGCAACGAAATCGCCACCGCAGACGAAACAGGCGCCGAGCCTGTTTGTGCGGCATTTGGCGCGGGGGGAGCAACCGGCTCAGAAGCAGGGTCGGGGGGAGAAGGAGCGGTCATCGTAAGGGGCGGTCAGCATGCTTCCGTCGAAAAATGTCGGGCAATGTCTTGCCCGCGGATTTTAGGGCTGCGCTGTGAAATTAGAAGGTGTGGCGGTCTGCGAATGATACGCACAGGCCGGGCTGGCCGGCACGCTGTTTTATGGCGGCTTTGATACTACCAGACTGCCCGTGCGGTCTGCGCTGAACAAGCATCCATTCCGCATCAGTGCCAGATGGCAGCCCTAAGCCAGGGCGCCCCTGATTTTGTGGAGCGCGTTTTCACTATCTGTGCCGCTTGCCGGGGCACACCCGCATGCATTCGTCTGCCGTTCGTGGCCGGTATTTTTCTCTTCGACGTCAGCCAAGGACGGGGCCGTTTGTCTGGCATGCCCAGTGGTTGACCGGGCCGTGTCCTGAGCCGATGTTGAGCGGGTGCGAGATGGCGGCGGTAATAAATGCTTTGGCCGACCGGATGGCCGCTTCCATGCTATGTCCTTTGGCCAGTTCCGCCGTGATGCAGGCGGAGAAGGTGCAGCCCGTGCCATGCGTGTGCGGCGTGTCAAAGCGCGGGCATTCGAGCACAAAAGTGCGGTCAGGCAGGAATACCCGGTCGCGGCAGACGGCATCCTGCGAATTGCCGCTGTGTCCGCCTTTGATGACGATGCTTTTGGCGCCGAGTGCTTGCAGACGTGCGGCAGCCTCGGCGGCGCTGGCATCGTCGGTAATCGGAATGCCGGTGAGCGCTTCGGCCTCGGGCAGGTTCGGCGTGATGATGTCGGCTTGCGGCAGCAGGCAGGCAATCAAGGCAGCGATGGCGTTTTGCTGCAAGAGCGGTGCGCCGCCTTTGGCGATCATCACCGGATCGAGTACCAGCGGGCCGAGGCGGTGTGTTTGCAGGCAGGCGGCCACGCATTCGATGATGTCCGCCGTGCTGAGCATGCCGATTTTCAATGCGGTGGGCGGGAGGTCTTCCGCAATCGCCTGAATCTGGGCGCGCACGGTAGATTGCGGAACGGTGTGGATATCGAAAACGCCGCGCGTATTTTGCGCTGTGATGGCTGTGATCACACTCATGCCATAAACGCCGCGCATCTGGAAGGTTTTCAGATCAGCCTGTATGCCTGCGCCACCGCCGCTGTCCGAGCCGGCAATGGTGAGCGCCATGGGAATGCGTGTCATCTCGGAACTCCTCTGTTAAAGCGGGATACCCGCGTGCGGAAAACCACCAAAACGACTGGTAAAGGCGCCATCAATCTTGCGCCCGATGTTTCCCATTCGACCAAGCCGGCGCCGTTTAGCGACCGAAACCACCTGCTTTGGGTTGCTCGCCATGCTATCAGCTTGCCCGCAAAATAGCTTGCCCTGTGCGAATGTGCGTTGCCTTCGTTTTTTGAACGCCTGCCCGGAGATCCTTTATTTGCGGTATCTCCTCTGAGTAATAGCGTCTTCCTTTGCCAAAATATGGCGTTGCTGTGTTGATCTAGCCTTGCCGTACGAGGTGTACTGTCAGCGGCTTGTCGCCTTGTCTTTTGGCAAAGTTAAGCCGCTATTTCAGAAGGGCGCCCGGAGCGTTATTTCACCGGGGACAGTGAGCCGATTTTCTTTCCGCTAGAATGGCGGCCATGTCTTGCCCGCCATCTTCCCCGCATCCCGACGCATTGCCGCGCTGCTTCGCTCTCGTGCCCGCAGCCGGAAGCGGCGCCCGTCTCGGCTCGCCAATCCCTAAGCAATATCTGCCGCTGGCCGGTCGGCCGATGATTTGGCACGCGTTGTCGGTACTGTGCCGCCATACGCGAATTGCGCAGGTCTATGTTGTACTTTCCGCGGGGGACGCCGGGTGGGCCGGTTATGACTGGTCGCCGCTGGGCGATGCTTTGCGGCCGGTGTTTTGCGGCGGCGTGACGCGCGCGGAAAGCGTTGTTAACGGTCTGGCCGCGATGGCCGGCGAACTGACGGAGGATGATTGGGTGCTCGTCCATGATGCGGCGCGCCCCTGTTTGTCGCCGGCTTTGCTGGATGCGCTGCTGAATGCGCTGGCGGACGATCCGGTCGGCGGCTTGCTTGCCCTGCCGGTGGCCGATACGCTCAAGCGTGCCCGCGCGGAAGCGGGGCGTTTGGCTGGGGTGGCTGATGGGGGCAGGCAGCCGGAGCGGGCCGCGCCGCGACGAGGCAACATGCCGCGTGACGCGCAAGCTCCGCGCGTCGCCGCCACGGTCGCGCGCGACGGACTGTGGCAG
>CALHZD010000118.1 GCA_938040985.1 uncultured Propionivibrio sp. | reverse complement strand
GATGACGAGGCGCCGTTCTGCTTGACTTGTTTTGAGCCGCAAAAAGGGCATTTTTTGCGTTCAAGGATTTTGAGCGCCTGAAGACCTTACAGCGTAAGGCTTTCAGAGATGTTCAACATGAATTTTGTCTGGCGCCCTAAATTCCGCTGTCCGGCCTCTGGAACCTAGAGGATCCGGTTGATGAGCCGGTCGGCCCTCACATGCGCTAGCCGCCTGATCAGGCGCTGTACAGGCTGCGGATAGGCGTCGATGGGTTCGATTTCCTCGTAATGCGTCAGCCGTGTCGTCTTGGCCAGGAAACCCGCCAGTTCGGTGCGATGCTGGCCGATCAGCCGCTTTTCCGGATCGCGGATGAGCAGGCCGTTTTCCAGATCGAGCCGCCAGGCGCGCGGGTTGAGGTTGTGCCCGGTCAGCAGGGCGCAATCGTCATCGGCCAGCAGGCCTTTGAGGTGGAATGTATTGCTGCCGTCTTGCCAGATGTGCACGGCAAGAATGCCGGCGTCGATGGCGCCCTGGTTGGTTTTGCAGAAGCGGCGCAGGTTGGTTTCGTAGAGATAGGGCAAGGCGCCGATGGTTTTGAACGGCGCTTCCGGCGGAATGTAAAAGTCGTTGGCTGTTTTGTCGCCAAGCACAATGGTGACGCGGCAACCCGCCTTGATCCGGCGGCGCAGGGCGTGGCGCAAGGGGCCGGGCAGGTTGAAATAGGGCGTGAGCAGCACCAGTTCATGGCGCGCCTGCATGATCAACTGCAAAAGTGCGCGATTGAGCGCGTTGTCCCGCGCCCCCAGGCCGATCAGCGGCGTGATGCTGACGGCGCCTGCCTGGCGCGGCGCAGCGGTAAAGTCATACTGCGCGCGCGCCAATACCTTGCGCAATTTGGCAATTTCCGGCCGCAAAGCCGCCCGGCTGGGGATGTCGGCGCCATCGAGCGGGCAGACGGCCGGACTGGTACGCAATGCCTTCTTGAGCAGAGCCGCAAAACTGTCGGCCAGTTCATGGCTATGAATCAGGTGGTAGCGGTCAAGGCGGTAACGGCCATGCCGCTGAAGGTAGACGTCATTGAGGCTGGCGCCGCTGTAGAGCACGGCATCGTCGATGACGAAGCCCTTGAAATGAAAGACGCCCAGAAGTTCTCGGCGCTGTACCGGCACACCGTAAACCGGCACGCCCGGCCCGAATTGCTTCGCCATAGCCTGGTAGCGTGCCGCGTTACCTGCCGATTCTCGCTGGCCGATCAGCCCGCGCTGCGCCCGATGCCAGTCGACGTAGACGGCGATTTCGAGTTGCGGGTGGGCCGTATGCGCCGCATAGAGGGCATCGAGAACCTCGCGGCCGGCATCGTCATCTTGCAGGTAGAGTGCGGTGATCAGAATGCGCCGGCGCGCGCTGGCGATCTGCGCCAGCAGGGTTTCGCGGAAAGCGCTTGGGCCAGCCAGCGTTTGTACGCACTCGGCCGGAACGGATAAGGCGGGCAATTCATCCGGCGCGGCGTGTGGCGGAAAACGTTCTCGCCAACGTTGAAGCGTCCGTGCGATCCGGGATTGGGAAAGCGGTCTGGAGAGAGGTTTAGACAAGGGATAGAAAAGATAGAAAGAATAGGCGGCAGGAAATATCCACAGGGCGAGAATTATACCGGTGTCGCCTTCAATAACGGCACCTGACGGAATATGCAGGTAATTCTCTGAAAACAGTGCTTCGGATAACCTGTCTCATCGCAAATCCCCAGGCGTGGTGCTACAATCCGGCCGATCTTCCTTGTCTGCTCTGAACAAAAAAGCGGCATACAGCGCGAAAACCGATGCGCGGGTGTAGTTCAATGGTAGAACGGCAGCTTCCCAAGCTGCATACGAGGGTTCGATTCCCTTCACCCGCTCCATCTTGATGACAAGGATCATTTCCCCGGGTCAGGCGTAATGTCCGGAAAAGTAAATCAATCGCGCTGACCGTGCCTGGGCGGGTGATAAAACAAAGCCCGCCTATTCTTCGGCAAAGCGACCAAGCGGTGCGTAGGGTCATGTTTACGGCGCCTTTATAGGCTTTGTAAGGCCAGCGATATACGCTTCAGTGTGCCTTATATTTTTGCAAACCCTTCGGCAAGGGGGTCAATCAGCGCGCGCACCGAGGAGACCAGACCGCGCCGCGAGGCAAGGACAGCGTGCAGCGCCTCCGGCCGGGTAATACGCCAAGCAGCGAGCTTTCGGCAATCTGTTGGGCGATCCGTTGTGCCGGCAGCTGCATGAGGCCAGCAGTACGAGGCCTAATCCGGCCTGTGCCGCGCGCCGCAGACTGAGCATATCGCTGGCTGTCAGGCGCGGACGGAATTCACGCACGGTTCGTTTTTTCATTGCTGTACAAGACCCCGGCGTGGCGGGCGCTCAGGGCGCCGCTGGCCAGACATGGCCAGGCATCCAGAACTCCGGGCGCTTGCGGCGGGTTTGCCGCGCCGAACAACGAAGGGGCGGCGACCAGGCATTGTGGTCTTTTGCCGAAAATGTGTAGGGTCGGCATCTTTTGCCGATAAACCTTTTTCCTTCGCCAACAGCCGGGTCGGATAGTGGAAAGGGAAAAAGGGAAAGGAGAAGGAGAAGGAGAAGGAGAAGGCATGACATCGCTCCTGTTTTCCTCATCGCCCGCTGGCGGGGCATACGCCGGCATCCCCGCCGCCATGAACCGCTGGGGCTAGAATATCGTTTATAGCGATCAAAGCCGTGGCGCTAGGCTGATCGCCCAGAACCGGCTTGACTTGTATTGTGGCGATGGCCGATACGCATAAAACCTACCGCAGGAATCAGGAGAAACGCATTCATGGACTACCCGGTCATTCACGATGAGAAAAACCGCCGCTTTGAAATCCGCGTCGAGGGGGCGACCGCCTATCTGAGCTATACGCCGGTCAAGGGCGGCCTTGCCTACGAACATACGGTTGTTCCGCCATCTCTGGGCGGGCGCGGCATCGGCTCTTTTCTGGCGCGCCATGCCCTGGAGTACGCCAGGCAGCGCGGGTTGAGGGTCAGGCCGAGCTGTTCTTTCGTTGCGGCATACATCGACAGGCATCCCGACTATCAGCGTATTGTGCTGGCGGATGAGCGCCAGGATCGGCGGCCTGCCAGTGATTGAATGCAGATAAGCGCCTGATCGCTCAATCGCCGCCCCGCGACTGCGGCAGGCGGCTAAAACAGAAGGTAAAAACCTGGAAAGGAGTCCCACCATGAAACTGTATTACATGCCCGGCGCCTGTTCGATGACGCCGCACACGGCGCTGGAATGGATCGGCCAGCCTTATGAAGCGCAAAGCGTCGACCGGCGCGAAATCAAGTCGCCCGAATACCTCAAGCTCAATCCGCAGGGCGCGGTCCCGCTTCTGGTCGATGGCGATCTGGCGTTATCGCAAAATGCCGCGATTCTCGCTTATCTTGATGCGCGCTTCCCGCAGGCGCGTCTGTTCGGCAGTGACGATCTCAAGGGCAAGGCGCGCGCCTGGCGTTGGCTCGCGTTTCTGAATGCGGATGTCCACAAAGCCTTCTCGCCGCTATTTCACCTGCCCGACTATGTGCGCGATGAAGCCGTCAAGACGGCCATGCAGACGGCCGCGCGCGACAACATCCGTCACCTGCTGGCGCAGGCCGACGCCCAGCTTGCCGCGCAGCCGTATCTGGGCGATGGCCTGTCGGTCGCCGATGTGTACCTCTATGTTCTGTTGCGCTGGTGCCGCAGCCTGCAGCTCGACCTTGCCGATTTACCGCGGCTGGCGCCGTTCTATGCACGGCTCGGCGAGAACGCCGGCGTGCGTTCGGTGATTAGCCAGGAAAATCTCAAGCCCTGAGCGTCTGTTTCGTCCAGCATCCGGCCAACACCGCCGTTTTTCGGCGTTCTTCAGTGCCCAGGCATTTCGGCTCAGAGCGCAGAAAGGCGGCTATCTGCCGCCTTTCTGCTTTTGAGCGCTGTCCGTACGATTTCTGGCGTTATACGAACCCATGCCTGGTCCGGCTTGCCAGTTCCTGTGGTTTGAAGAGATTGAAGCGCGGCAGGAACTTGTCCCAGTCGATGAGATGAGCGTCGATCTCCGGGCCATCCACACAAGCGTGTTTACGCACCATTTTGCCGTCAATATTGACCGGCACCATGCAGGCGCCGCACATACCGGTCGCGTCGACCATGATCGAGTTCAGGCTGGCGACGGTGTTGACGCCGTAGGGACGGGTCAGGTCGCTGACGGCGCGCATCATTAACGGCGGGCCGATGGTAACGATCTCGACAATTTCTCGCCCCTGGCTCTGTTTGTCGTCTTTGAGCATGGCCTCCAGCGGCGTGGTGACGAACCCCTTGAGGCCAAAAGAGCCATCGTTGCTGGTGTAAATGACATCAAGGCGGTCGCCGAATTCGGCCTTGAGCCTGCCGATACGCTCGCGCTCGCCAATCCAGAAGAGCAGGTCGGCACTGCGGAAACCGGCAATCAGCGTCACATGGTTGCCCAAACGCAGATGCTCGCGCGCGATCGGGTACACCGGCGGCAAACCGAGGCCGCCCGCCGTGAAGACGACGGTCTGCCGCGCCGCATCGTAGCGCTGCAGCGCGCTCGGCTGACCGAGCGGCCCAGCAATGCCGGCAAAGGCTTCGCCCACCTGCATCTGGTTGATTTTCAGGCTGGTTGTCCCCATACCCTGGACGACGATGCAGATGGTGCCGGCCTGTTCATCCCAGTCGGCCAGCGTCAGCGGAATCAGCTCGCCGTCCGGCCAGGCCAGCACACGCACGAACTGGCCGGCGCGCGCCGTTTTGGCGATCATCGGCGCATAGACGATGAATTCGACGATGTTCGGTGCCAGTTCGACCTTGTCGATGATTCGCTGCGGCATGGCCGCAAGTTCGGCATAGCGCCGGGCACGGGGGAGGGACTTCATGATTTCCTCGGCGGGTATGTCGATCTCGCCGAGAATTTCGCGCGCGGCCGTTTGTCCGTCGCCAGCGGCGCGGATCGCCGTCGATCCGCCGCGTGCGGCATCGCCGCCCGAATAGATGCCGTCGAGCGAAGTCTGCATCGACCCCTTGCCAAGCTTGATCGACCCCTTGAGCGTCGTCCTGAGATTCGGTTCGGAATCGCGGATGATCGGGTTCGGGTCGTTGCCAAGCGCCATGATGACGAGATCAGCCTTGACGCTTTCCGTCTTGCCGGTGGCGACCGGGCGGCGGCGACCGGAGGCGTCGGGTTCGCCGAGCGCGATGACTTCCAGTGAGGCGCCGGTGACAAAATGCGTTTTGTCATCGCCGATGAACTCGTTTGGCGAGCGCAGCACCTTGAGCCGGATGCCTTCTTCGAGTGCGTGGTGCAGCTCCTCGACACGCGCCGGCATTTCGTCGCGCGTGCGGCGATAGACGATCGTCACTTCGCCGCCCAGCCGCCGCGCCGTGCGCGCGGCATCCATCGCCGTGTTACCACCGCCGATGATCAATACTTCCTTGCCGCGGGTTTCGGGCAGTGGCGTTTCGTGGTCTTCGCGCATGCCCTGCATCAGGTTGACGCGGGTGAGGAACTCGTTGGCCGACATGACGTTGAGCAGGTGCTCGCCCGGCACGTTCATGAAACGCGGCAGACCGGCGCCCGAGCCGACAAAAATCTTCCAGAAGCCGGCGTTCTTGAGATCCTGCAGGGTCGCCGTTTTACCGACGACAAAGTTGGTGATGAATTTGCCGCCCAGTTGCCGGATCTTGCCGACGACATCGTCGATCAGCTCGTTGGGCAGGCGAAACTCAGGAATGCCGTAGCGCAGGACGCCGCCCAGCGCGTGAAAAGCTTCAAAAATGGCGACCGGAAAGCCTTCGGCAGCGAGCAGGTAGGCGTTGATTAACCCTGCCGGCCCGGAACCGACGACAGCAATCGGCGGTTTGTCGCCTTTCTGCCAGGGATCGGCATGGCCGGAAAAACGGGCGGTGGTGCCTTCGGGATCGACAAGTTTCTCGCGCTGCGGCAGAAACCATTCGATCTGTCCAATTTCGATCGGTTGCTTGGTGTGCGCACAGACGCCCTGGCATTGCAGCTCCTGCGGGCAGACGCGGCCGGTGACGTTGGGCAACGGATTACAGTGCTCGATCAGCGCCAGCGCCTCGCGGAAACGACCGTTGCCGAGCAGGTCGAGCATCTGCGGAATGTGGATTCTGACCGGGCAGCCGCCCTTCGGTTCTGCGCGTTCCGGCACGCACAGGCCGAATTCGCAGGGGCGTTCCTCGCATTGCTTGTCGCGCAGAACTTCGAGCCAGACGATCAGCTCGACCTCGCGTGCGCTGTAGCCCTGCTCCATGTAGCCGAGGTAACCATGGTTGACCAGTTCAAAATCGTTCGATCGTTCCTCGGGGGCACGGATGTAAGGCGGAATGAAGTTTTCCGCCGGCCAGTTTTCCGACAGGCCGCGGAACATGGGGTAGCGGTCGGAAAGATGCTGGTCGATGGCCTTGATGAATTTGCGCTTCAACCCCAGCGGCAGGCGCCAGACAAAGCGCATGAGAATCTTGCTTGTGTCGTCGTCGCGTAGCAGGAGTTCCCAGAACGTCCGGGTAAAGCGTTCGCCCAGCTCGCCTTGCCGGAATTCGGCGGCAATGGCATTGACGCCATCGGCAATGAACAGGTCGCGAAACTGGCCGGGATCGTCGAGCAGATGCCGTTTCAACAGCTCCATCTGGCTATGGAAGGTGCCGACCGCTTCGCTGTGCGCCAGGCTGTCGAGCTGTGCGCGCGCGCTTTCCAGCGAGCGGCTGGCGTCGAGATAACGACGAACGTCGTCCTGAGCGCCGGATGGTTCGAGCATTGAAGTGAGCTTAGCCATGAATGATCTCCGCATCACAGTTGGCGGCTACGCGCTTGATGCGCGCCTTCAGTTCGGGCGTGGGCTGCACGCGCGCCAGAATGCCGGGGATGATCCGCGCGGCTTCGCGGCTTTCGCCGTCGACGAGCAGACGGGTTTTCTCGAAGATTTCTGGCACATCCTGATAGCAGGTCTTGCAGTTGGTGCACAGGGCGGAGTCCTCAAGCGTGACGAGCGCGTCCGGGCTGCCATGTTCGCCGTTTCCCTCATCCCCGACAGTCGGCGCCGAGCCGGAGGCGGCGACTGGCTTGAGCGGAATGAATGCGCTGCCAACGCCGCCAGCCGGCGCCTGGCTCGATGTGGCCAGGTCGGACATGGCGCGGGCAATGCCGTCGAGCGAATCCTCCCGCTGTTTGAGCGCTTCCCTGACCTGTGCCTGCAGGGCGGCGACGCCTTCCGCGTATTCGGCGCTCAGTTTCGAGACGTGCTGACCGTCGAGATATTGCAGCATCTTCCAGTTTCTGCGCCGTTCCTCGACGAGTGCGGTGATTGTGCCGGAAACGCCGATCCTGACCAGCCGCTTGTCGGCATCGGTCGTGTAAATGAACGGCGTCTTG
The DNA here is from genome assembly GCA_938040985.1 of uncultured Propionivibrio sp. Classification (GTDB taxonomy): domain Bacteria; phylum Pseudomonadota; class Gammaproteobacteria; order Burkholderiales; family Rhodocyclaceae; genus Propionivibrio. The sequence goes on along the minus strand of CALHZD010000118.1, from coordinate 10,050 downwards.
CCAGCTTGTTGCGCTTCGGGCAATTCGATGTACTCATGTACCGGAATGGTGTCGGCGGTGTCCTTGAGCCTGCGGAACTGTTTCTTGAAGCGGATTTCGGAAAATGCGAAGTTTGCCGGCGTCAGCGGCGTTTCCAATAGCTGCAGATGGCCTTCCTCATCGAGATATTCGAGGGTTGCCGTCGTCCAGGTCTTGTCTGCATCGGGATTGCCTTCGAGCGAGAACCAGTCGTGCAGGTTCTCGCCGCGGCGCGGGTCGTGCACAAACAGCGGACTCATGCGGCTTTCGACGGCAAGCCGCGCCTGCCGCGCCGAGACGTTGTCAGCCACGCCATTCTCGCCCTGACAGGGCGTGTAGATGTCGAGCAGCGCCGGTGCGTCGCTGTAGGTCAGAGCCTCCATCGCGTGTTTGAGGAAGTGGTTTTGCATCGCCGTGCTGGTGGCGCAGACGAAGACGTTGGCGTGGAACGAGGCAAGCAGGGCCAGTTCCTTGCGCGCTTCGTACTTGCCGCTGTGCGCCGCGCCGTAGCGGGCGAGATCGGCGTCCTGGCCGATAAAGCTCGACGTCGAGGCCTGGCCGCCGGTGTTCGAGTAGGCGCCGGTGTTGAGGACGACGACCTTGATCGGCGTATTGGTCGCCAGAATGCGCGACAGCGCGCCGAAGCCGATGTCGTAGGTTGCCCCGTCGCCGCCGATGGTGATGACCGTCGGCAGCAGCGCCAGCTCGTCCTCGCTGAACTGGTTCCAGCGCAACAGGCGCATTTCGGCGTCGTGCCGTTCCGGTACATAGGCATCGTCGATTTCCAGTCGGGCCGTACGCAGGGCGCGGATGTCGGTCAGCGCCTGCGCTGAAATGCCCTCGAAAATCCCCTTGGCGAGCGGCTGGGCGTCCTGAAAGAGACTGTTGACCCAAGGATCCTTGTAGGCGTTGAAGGGGAAGGTTGAGGAATATACGCTGCTACAACCCGTCGAGTTGGCGACGATGGCCCCTGACGGGCCATTGCCGGTCGGGCCGCTTTCAAAGAGGTACAGCCGCTTTTCGAGCGTTGCGAGCGTTTCGTCGATGCGTTGACGGCGCGCGGCATCCTGCGCTCCAAGCGCTTCCCGCTTCGCTTCCAGCACGGCGATCAGCGACTCGAGCTCGGCCATGTGTGCATGCCGGCGCTTGTCGGTGATGGCACGGTTGACGGCCATTACCTGGCGGATGGCGGTGACTTCGCCGCAGCCGCGGCAGCCGCCGTGACCGCCCGTGGTAGCGTAGTAATTGCCGCGGTCGAGCAGCAGGCGCTTGGCTTCCCCGTCAGCATCGAGCGCGCTGTCAAAGAAGCGCGCTGGCGTATTGGCTGTCTTGCTCATGAAGTCGAAACGTACCTGCAGAGTGTCGAGCAGTTCGACATCCTGCTCCTTGGCGCGCAAGGCGCCAGGGCCGCAAACGTCGACGCATTCGAGGCAGCCTGTGCATTTCCAAGGATCGACCGTTGCCGCGAACAGACCGCCTGTTCCTGGTGTCGTTTTTTCCGGGGCGTCGAAGAATGGGCGGGTTCTGGCCACCGGATAGACGGCGAGGATTTCGACCAGCTTGCTGAAGTTGGCGAGCAGGCTGGCCTGTCGGATCGGCAGGCGGAAGGCGACCTCGGCAACGACTTCATGGAAGGCGCGTGCGTCACGGGACTGGCGGTAAACTTCACGGATACCCTCGGTCATCGGGACGATCTGGGCGCGTAGGGCTTCGCGCTGCGTTTCGACAATCTCGAGCTGGGCGATGCCGGTCAGCAGTAGTTGATGAATGTCGTGGACCGAATTGGGAATGGCGGCATCGGGACAGACCAGCGCGCATTCCATGCAGCCAGTGCAGGCATCCGGGTTGAACAGGGGCGCGGTGCGGCGGAACAGCCCTTTGTCTTTCGCGCCCGCGCTGCCGGCCGGCATGAACAGCCCTGTGCCGGGCAGAACGGGCGCTTCGCCGATGCTGCCTTGTTTGAAAGGCGTGGCAACGATGTCATTGAAGTAATCACGGTCGAACATGCCGCAGGGCGCGCTGCCCTCTGGCTGGCAAAGCGAAGCCGAAAGCGAGACGTTGCGCAGGGGGATCGGCACTGGCTCGGCGTCGATTGCGAGGAAAGCGGCCTGCTCGTAGTCGACACGCTGTGTTGCTGCCATGCCTTCGCGGATGACCTGCATGTTGCTTTCGACGACGGCTTCGCCCTTGGCGCCGAACTTCTTGGCGATCTGGTTGCGTATTTTGGTGCGCATGGCTTCCGGCGAGGCATGGCCGGCGACTTCCTTAACGTGGCCGGCAACGGCGCCGATGAAGGCGATGCCCATCATGCGTGTGGCCAGTTCGGGCGTTGGGGCATTGCGTCTGGCGACGGCGAAGGCGTCGATGATGAAGAAGTTGATCTTCTTTTCACGGATTGTCTTGCGCGCCTGCGGCGGTAGTTCGGCCCAGACCTGTTCCGGCGTGCCTGAGGATTGCAGGATAAACGTGCCGCCTTCGGCCAGCCCTTTCAGCGGGTTGGTATGCACGAAAGAGCGGTGGTCGGGCGAAATGACGACTTCGACGTCTTCCAGTTCGGCATTGGTGATTTTGATCGGCGCGGGGCTGAGCGTGATGTAGTAATTGGTTGGCGCGCCGCTCTTCTCCGAACCGTATTTCGGCGCCGACTTGGAGTTCATTTCAAGTGCGCCGGCCAGGATGTCGGTCAGCAACTTGCCCGAGGCAATGGTGCCGTAGCCGCCGACCGAGTGGAAGCGCACGCGGAAAGCGGCATCCGGCAGCAATCGCGGGTTGGCTTCGGTGTCGAGCGCCATCCGCTCGGTTTCCGGATAGGCGGCCTGCATGCGCTGTTGCAATTCAACCAGACGCGGTTCTGGATTCTTCGAAAAGAATTGGGAGCCGAGATAGATAAGTGGCGCATTCTTGCCGGCTTCCATGGTCTTGAAGGCGGCAATCAGGTGGCGCGGTTGCAGGTCGTGGCCGCCAAGACCGAAAATCGCTGTGGTCAGCACCGGAATTGCCTCAATGGCCGGTATGTCGGCATGCCGCGTCCGGTTGCGGGCTGCGCGGCGTTGTTCTCCGTTCTCGCGCGCCTTGAACAGCGCCTGCGTCACTAATGGGGTCAGTGCTGTCTGTTCGGAACGCTCCAGTACCGTGACCGCCTGCTTGCCGGCCAGGGCAGCTGCGACTTCAGCTTCCGGGAAGGGTTGCAAGAGCTTGATCGCCACGAGTCCGACTTTTTTACCCTGGGTGCGCAGATGCTCGACAACGGCTTCAACATCGTCGCACACCGAGCCGAGACCGACCATGACGAAATCGGCGTCCTCGCACATGAAGGTGTGTACCGGCGCATAGGCGCGGCCGGTCAGTGCCGTATATTCGGCCATGGCCTGGCGCACCAGGGCGGGAACGGCGCTGGCAAAATGCGTGCGATGGTCGGCGGCGCCGGCCTGGAAGTCCGGCTGGTTCTGCACCGGGCCGGTCATCCCCGGGTTGTTGACGTCGACGAGCGCCGGCACGCGCTGGCGCGTGCCTTTTTCGAAGGCATTGAGCCACTGGCGCTTCCATGCGCCATGCAGCGCCTCCGGCAGCCAGGGCAGGGTCTTGGCAAGCAGCTTGCCGTCGTTGTCCTTCTCGATTTTGGCGGTGTTATCGTTGAGGAATTCTTTCAGCGCCGCCAGGTCGGTTGGCGTCAGCTCGCTTTCATGGCGTGACAGGTAGCCGTTCAGTTGGTGGCCCCGTCCTTTGGCGCCGTAGAGCACTTCCTGCGCCAGTGTTGGACAGGAAATGCGGCCGGTGGGATCGCCCAGGTATTCGCGCAGGAGTTCCGGTTCCGGCAGGCGCGCTTCACTCATCATGTGGCTGGTGGCGAATCCATCCATGGCATTGGCGACCGGAATCAGCGATAACGCCGAAACGCGATAGGCAATTGCCGCCAGATCGGCGGCTTCCTGCGGGTTGGCGCCGAACAGGATGGTGTAGCCTGAAGAAAGCAGGGCATAGACATCATCGTGCCCCGCCATGACGTTGAGCGAATGCTTGGAGACGACGCGCGCCGCAACCTGCAGGACAAAACCGCCGACTTTTTTGCCGACAGTCACGTAATGCGATTCGAGCGCATACAAGATGCCCTGGCTCGAAGAGGCGTTGGAAATATACTGTCCGCCGGTCAGCTGTGCGCCCAGTGCGCCGCTTTGCGCCGAGTGCTCCCCTTCCGGCTCGAAGAAGAAGGGATGCTTGCCCCAGACGTTGACGCCGCCTTCGGCGCGAAAGGCTTCGTAAATTTCGGAAATTTCCGTCGACGGCGTGATCGGGTAACCGATGACGCCGCCGCAGACGTGGCTCATAACGTGGGCGACCGCACCATTGCCGTTGATGACGGTGGAAATTCCAGGGTATTTCACCTTCTTTGTTTTCATGATGAGAATCCTGAGTAAGCAATGGAAACTCCGCCGCTGGAATCAAACCTTGATTGGCGGCGAGTAGCGAAAAAATGAAGTGCCGAAAGAGGGCAGGAAATAGCAGGAGAAACAAAAGAGAAACAAAGCGGCAGGCGCGGACCGTCTGGTACGCCGAGTGCCGTGCACGCAGGCCGTTGATTGTCGTCCGGCGTGCCCATGCAGCGTGTTTGACCCGAATGGCCTAGGCGCAACCATGATATCGAGATGAGCATGTGCCCTCTGACGAAATAGGAAAATGCGGAAACAGGCAAAGTCAATACGTTTTTTGCCCAATATGGCTGCAATTCCAGAATATAAAGCTGATATTCTGGAATGGATTTTAGGCGACAACTCCTGAAAAGTCACTATGGCGACTGTGGTCTTTATGGACAGCGCATACTCGATGCAGCAATACGTTGGCTTCGGGAAAGACTAACGCCCTGATTCAGGGAATCAGCGGATCGTGTGGATATGCAGGCCGTGGTTGCAGCTTATGGATTTAGGTTATATGCAGGCACAAAAAACGGGAAAGACGGCCAGGCAGCGTAACCGCCGCGCGTTTGCGGCGGTAGGTATGCATTCCGCAACTTTACGTATTTAGGTTAATGAGCCGATGCGGTGTGAGCCGTCGTGCGGTCGGCCGCATACCAGCGGCAATCGGCGTAATAGCGCCCCCGAAATTGCGGGTTACGCGAAATCAGGGATGCCAAAAGCGGCGATAGATGCCGACGATGGCCGCCGCTTTTATACGACTTCGAGATGGTCGATGCCGGCGTTCAGATCGCGGTCTTTGGCGCGTTTGCCGTGCAGTTTGATTTGCAGGCGCAGGTCATTGACCGAGTCGGCGTTGCGCAGGGCGTCCTCGTAGGTGATCAGGTCCGCTTCGTACAGGTCGAACAGCGACTGGTCGAAGGTTTGCATGCCCAATTCGCGCGAGCGCTTCATGACCTCCTTGATTTCATGGACTTCGCCCTTGAAGATGAGGTCGGCGATCAATGGCGAGTTGAGCATGATTTCGATGGCCGGAATGCGCCCTTTGCTGTTTTTGCGCGGCAGCAGGCGCTGCGAAATCATTGCCCGCAGGTTGAGCGAGAGATCCATCAGCAGTTGCTGGCGGCGTTCTTCGGGGAAAAAGTTGATGATCCGGTCGATGGCCTGGTTGGTGCTGTTAGCGTGCAGTGTGGCAAGGCACAGGTGGCCGGTTTCGGCAAAGGCGATGGCGTAATCCATGGTGTTGCGATCGCGGATTTCCCCCATCAGGATGACATCGGGCGCCTGGCGCAGGGAATTTTTCAGGGCGATTTCCCAGGAATCGGTATCGACGCCGACTTCGCGCTGCGTGACGATGCAGTTTTTGTGGTCGTGTACGAATTCAATCGGGTCTTCGACCGTGATGATGTGGCCGTGGCTATTGATGTTGCGGTGGTCGACGAGGGCCGCCAGCGAGGTCGTCTTGCCGGTGCCGGTGCCGCCGACGAAAATCACCAGGCCACGCTTGGTCATGCCGATATCTTTGAGAATCGGCGGCAGCCCCAGGCCGTCGATCGTGGGAATTTTCATGTTGATCGTCCGGCAGACGATGGCGACGCAGCCCTGCTGCATCAGCGCATTGACGCGGAAGCGGCCGATGCCGGAAGGGGAAATGGCAAAGTTGCATTCATTTGTCGCTTCGAATTCGGCGGCCTGGCGGTCGTTCATGATCGAGCGCGCCAGCTCGGCGGTGTGCTGCGATGAGAGCAGTTGGTTGGAGACCGGCATGACTTTTCCGTCGACCTTGATGGCGGGCGGAAAATTAGCGGTGATAAACAGGTCGGAGCCGTTTTTCTGCACCATCAGGCGCAGCAGATCCTGCATAAATTTGAGTGCTTGATCGCGTTCCATATGATGATTCCTTTCCGTTCAGGCGCAGCAAAAATCAGGCGCCGGGGAAGCTATCCTTGTTCGCGGCGCGGCTGCGCGCTTCAGAGACAGAAACGATGTTGCGGCGGACGAGGTTAATCAGGCACTGGTCGAGTGTCTGCATACCCAGCTGCGCACCGGTCTGGATGGCCGAATACATCTGCGCCACCTTGTTTTCACGGATCAAGTTGCGGATGGCCGGCGTGCCGATCATGATCTCGTGCGCCGCCACGCGCCCTTGTCCGTCCTTGGTCTTGAGCAGGGTCTGGGAGATGACGGCGCGCAGCGATTCGGAAAGCATGGCGCGCACCATTTCCTTTTCTTCGGCAGGGAAGACGTCGATGACCCGGTCGATGGTTTTTGCCGCGCTCGACGTGTGCAGGGTGCCGAATACCAGGTGGCCGGTTTCCGCCGCGGTCATTGCCAGGCGGATCGTTTCGAGATCGCGCATTTCGCCGACGAGAATAACGTCCGGGTCTTCACGCAGCGCCGACCGCAAGGCGTTGGCAAAAGAATGGGTTTGCGGCCCGACCTCACGCTGGTTGATCAGGCATTTTTTCGATTCGTGCACGAATTCGATCGGGTCTTCGATGGTCAGAATATGGGCGTGCTCGTTTTCGTTGATGTGATTGACCATTGCCGCCAGCGTGGTCGATTTTCCCGACCCCGTCGGCCCGGTGACCAGCACGACGCCGCGCGGATATTCGGAAATATCCTTGAATACCTTAGGGCAGTTAAGTTCTTCGAGCGTTAGCACCTTGGAGGGAATAGTCCGGAACACCGCGCCGGCGCCGCGGTTCTGCACAAACGCATTGACCCGGAAACGCGCCAGATTGGGGATTTCGAAGGAAAAATCGCACTCGAGGTGTTCTTCGTAGGTTTTGCGCTGCGCATCGCTCATGATGTCATAGACCATCGAGTGCACTTCTTCGTGCGCCATGGCCGGCAGGTTGATGCGGCGCACATCGCCATGTACGCGGATCATCGGCGGCAGCCCGGAAGAAAGGTGCAAGTCGGAGGCCTTGTTCTTGACGCTGAAGGCCAGCAGTTCGGTAATGTCCATCGTTTTTGTCCTCAGTACGTCCTCGGTAGTGACCGGGTGCAGTGCTATACTCCCCGCATTCGGCATATTCCCGATTATGACTACAATTACTGCCAACCTGCAAGCTATCCATACGCGAATTGCATTAGCGGCGCGGCAATCCTGCCGCAATCCCGATGACATTACGCTGCTGGCCGTCAGTAAAACCTGGCCGGCCGAGTCTGTACGCGCCGCTGCGGCTGCGGGCCAGCGATGCTTCGGCGAAAATTACGTACAGGAAGGTGTGGGCAAGGCGACGGAACTGTCCGGTCTCGGGCTGGAATGGCATTTTATCGGCCCCCTGCAAAGCAACAAGACGCGCACCGTGGCCGAAACGTTTGCCTGGGTGCATTCGCTCGACCGCCTGAAGATCGCCGAGCGGCTGGCCGAGCAGCGTCCGGCAGCGCTGCCGCCCTTGCAGGTCTGCGTGCAGGTCAATGTCAGCAATGAAGCCAGCAAGCATGGCGTCCCTCTAGATGCCGCCGGCGCGTTGATGACGCAGATTGCGCGCCTGCCGCGGCTGCGGTTGCGCGGGCTGATGGCGATTCCTGCGCCGAACCCGGATTACGAGGCGCAGCGGCGGGCTTTGCGGCCGGTGCGTGAACTTTTTGAACGCCTGCGGGCGGATGGCCTGGCGATCGATACGCTGTCGATGGGCATGTCGCACGATCTGGAGGCGGCGATTGCCGAGGGCGCCACGCTGGTGCGTGTCGGGACGGCGATTTTCGGAGAAAGAAGCAAGGCGGGAGCATGAGAAAGGACGGAGGAATGAAAGTCACCTTCCTGGGCGGCGGCAATATGGCGAGCGCGCTGATCGGCGGGCTGCTCGGCAAGGAAGCGTGCGGTGACCTTCGCGCCGATGACATTGCCGTTGTCGAAATCAACGCCGCTGCGCGCGATGCCGTGCAGCAGCGCTTTGGCGTGCATTGCCACGCTGTGCCGGAAGGTGAGGCGCTGGCCTGTGACGCACTTGTGCTGGCGGTTAAGCCGCAGCAGATGCGCGAAGTTTGCGCGCTGCTGAAGGGGCGCGTCCGCGAACGACTGATCATCAGTATTGCCGCCGGGCTGCATCTGGCCGACATCTCAGACTGGCTAGGCGGATACCGGCATTTGGTGCGCGCCATGCCGAATACGCCGGCGCTGATTGGGGCCGGTATGTCCGGCCTGTTCGCCTTGCCCGAAGTGCCGGATGCGGGGCGGCAAATGGCGGAACGTATTCTGCAAGCCGCAGGCAGCACCCTGTGGGTTGCCGATGAAGACCAGCTCGATGCGGTGACGGCGATTTCCGGCAGCGGCCCGGCGTATGTTTTTCTCTTGATCGAAGCGATGCAGGCGGCGGCCGGAGAACTCGGCTTTAGCCCGGCGCAGGCGCGGCAACTGGCGCTGAAGACCGTGCTCGGCGCGGCGCAGCTGGCCGCGCAATCCGAAGATGATGCAGCCGTCCTGCGTGAACGGGTCACGTCCAAGGGCGGCACAACCGAAGCTGCGCTCAAGGTCATGGAAGCGCGCGGCGTTAAGGCGGGGATCATCGCCGGCGCGCAGGCGGCCTGCGCGCGCAGCCGCGTTCTCGGCGAACAGCTCGGCGACCGTGCGCAGAAGCCGGGCGATCAGGCCATCACCTAGACGATTGAGTCCGGGAGGATAATTTATGTTGGCGCGTGCATTCCTTTTCCTGCTCGACTCGCTGGCGGGTCTACTCTCGCTGATCCTGCTGCTGCGCTTTTTCATGCAGACTTTTCGGGTGTCCTTCGTCAATCCACTCGGCGTGTTCGTAAATGCTGCGACGCACTGGCTGGTGCGGCCGCTGCGCCGTGTCGTGCCGAGCGTTTTCGGCCTCGATAGCGCTTCGTTGCTGGCGGCCTATCTGGTGCAGATGCTGCCCTTGCTCGCGGTGCTGCTTTTTGCTGCGCTGGGGTCTTCCTATGGTGACGTGCTGGAGACGCCCTTGACCCCCATTATTTTCCTGCTGGGTCAGGCGCTGCGCTCGACCTTGCGCCTGTGCGCCCATTTGCTGATCGCCGCGCTGATTTTGCGCATCATCTTTTCCTGGTTCGAAGTGCCATCGCGGATTGCCTTGCCGGTGAGTCAGCTGACGCGGCCATTGCTGGCGCCGATTCAGCGTTTTCTGCCGCCGATCGGCGGTATCGATCTTTCGCCGCTGGTCATCATCCTGGCGCTCGAAATGATCATCCTGTTCGTCTGAGGCCTGCCGGAAGATGTCGGAAACCCCCTGGCTGCGAGCGCTTCGGCAGGGTGTGGCGCTGCGGCTGCATATCCAGCCGGGCGCAAAAAAAAGCGAAGTGGTCGGCTTGCATGGCGATGCCCTGAAAATCCGTTTGGCCGCGCCGCCGGTCGATGGCAAGGCCAACGAGGCGCTGCTTACTTTTCTGTCCGACCGCCTGGGATTGCCCCGTTCGGCGCTGAGCCTGAAAAGCGGCCAGACTTCACGCCGCAAAGTCATCGAAATTATGGCTGACGAAGCCTTGGTGCGTCGCCAGATGGGGTTGTAAGCGCTCATCTGGAACCCGCGTGGATAGGGCGTTTGCGGGCAGGTGCTCTGAGATGCCCTAAATACGCGGGCTAGCGGGCAGAGATCGGGAAAAACCTAAAAACAAGGATTGAAAGGATTGTTTG
>CALHZD010000117.1 GCA_938040985.1 uncultured Propionivibrio sp. | reverse complement strand
GGCGAGGCAAAGAAAGTCAGCGGGGCGCGCTGCCGCTCAGCGCAACGGCATCAAGTGAAGTTCCGTGGGTGGAAGTCAGCGTGCAGGCTGTGGCGATTCTTGTTTTTTAGTTTTAGGGTATTTCCGATCCCCAAAAAATCCTTGAAAAACAGACCAGAAAACATAAAACGCTCTGAGACGCCCTAAATACAAGGGCTCCAAAGCATCACAAAACATAAACCGAAGCGTTGCGCCCGATCAACTCTCTCAAACCCGTGTAGATAAGGCATTTCCGGGCACCCTGCCCGCCAGCCCGACTATTTAGGGAATCTCCAAGGGGGCGCCCTAGAGCCCTTGTAAATAGGGCATCTCAGAAGGGTTGCCCGCAAGTCCTTTGTTTATAAGGGTTTCAGAGTACCCCGCCCGGAGCGCCTTTATTCATGCGGGTTCCAGAGAGGCATATCCGGAAATGCACTATCCATAGGGGTTTCGGAAGGGGGTGCCGGGAAACGCCCTATCTACACGGGTTTCAGGGAAGCGCTCCGAAAGCTTAATAGCGGCTCGGCTTTGCCAAAGGTAAGGCGGTAAGCCGCAGACAGTACGAGCCGTACGGCCAGGCCAGGCCAACATAGCAACGCCGTGTATTGGCAAAGGAAGCCGTTATTCAGCGTTCCTTGCCGAATTTGGCGACGAGCCGGTTGAGTTTTTCCGTCCGCCGCTGTGCTTCGGCTTCGGCCGCGCGCAGAGCCTTTTTGCGTTCGGCCGCTTTGCGCAGGCGTTCGCGCAAAATTTCCGTAGCGTGCTGACGGTGTTCGTCGCTGATTTCGACGATTTGCTGGCCGTCAAGAGCGAAACGGTGCGTCGCTTTTTCAAAGGTTCTCAGATAGCGCGTCGAATGCGTATGCATGCCGAGCGCCAGACGCAGAAGTTTGCGCTCCGTTTCCGGCTGCTGGGCAAGGATCTGCTTGTCGATACCGATGGCCAGCGGTGAGTAGTTGGCGAAAACCGGATAGCTGTCCTGAAGCTGCCTGAGCAGCTGGCGCGCCCGCTCGGCGGGAGACGGCAAGGGCGCTGCGTCCTTGGGGGTATCCATACGTGAGATTCGGAATGAATTGGATGAGATGGGTGCCAGCTTATCATGTTCGCCTTCCGAAATGATTTGTTCCGCCCGGATTTTTCGGCAATGCCGGGGATTGGCACGCCGTTTGTTTCAGCCCGTTTCCGAGAGAAGTCGCTGGAAGGCGGCGTAGCGGCGCGCATCGAGTTCGCCGCGTGTTAATGCGGCGCGGACGGCGCAATCCGGTTCGCGTGCGTGGCGGCAATCCCGGAAACGGCATTGGCCGAGAAATGGGCGTAATTCGGGAAAAGCGCGCTCGATGGCTTCCGGCGCGAGATGGTGCAGGCCAAAGGCTTGCAGACCTGGCGAGTCGATCAATGCCGACTGCGCATCAAGCCGGTACAGCGTGGCATGCGTCGTCGTGTGCTTGCCGGTATCCAGCGCCGTTGAAATTTCGCGCGTGGCGGCCTGTACTCCCGGCAGTAGCGCGTTGATCAGCGTCGATTTGCCCATGCCTGACTGGCCGACGAGCACGCTGGTCTGCCCGGATAAAAAAGGCCGTAGCGCGCTTGCGTCGGCCCATGCAGACAGTTTGAGCAGCGGGTAGCCGATGCGCGCGAAAGGCGCCAGCGCCGCTTCCGCGGCGGGTACCCGATCCGTGAGGTCGCATTTATTGAGGACGATCAGTGCGCGCAGATTCTGGCTTTCGGCGGCAACCAGGCAGCGCGTGACCAGTTCGTCGGAAAAAGAAGGTTCGGTGGCGACGACGATAATGATCTGGCTGACATTGGCGGCAATCAGCTTTTCCCGGAAGGCATTGGAACGGTAGAGCAGCGAACGACGTGACGCAATAGTCTCGATGACGCCCTGGTCGCCATCGCTGTATCGAACGCTTACCCGGTCGCCGCAGGCAAGTTCGCTCTTTTTGCCGCGCGTAAAGCAGCCGAGGATTTTCCCGCCATCGAGTTCTACGCGGTATTGCCGCCCGTGCGCGGCGATGACGGTGCCGGAGGCGTTCAAGATGCGGCGGATGAGGTCGGGGAAAGATGGGCGATGCGCAGCGCTGCCGGCGGGTGCGAATCGTAAAACAGCGAGTGCAGCGGGTCGGGCGTCAGTGTGGCGGCGTTGTCTTCATAAAGCTTGACCAGCGCTTTAACCAGCTCGTCGGCCGAGGATTGCCGGGCAGCATAGCGGTCGGCCTCGAATTCGTGCCGGCGCGACAGGCCGTTTGCCAGCGGCGTCAGCAGGAAAGTGAAAACCGGTGCGATGAGGAAGAACAAAATCAGGGCCAGCGCCGTGCTGTGCGCTTCGACGCCGAGACCGCGATAAAACCAGTCGGCGTCGATCAATTGCCCGAGCAGTGCGAGAAAGCCGAGCGACAGGCCGAACATCAGGACAATGCGCTGGATGACGTGGTGATGCTTGAAATGTCCCAGTTCATGCGCGAGCACGGCCTCGATTTCCCCGGCCTGCAGGCGGGTGAGCAGCGTGTCGAAGAAAACGATGCGCTTGGTTTTGCCAAAGCCGGTGAAATAGGCATTGCCGTGGCTGGAACGTTTTGAGCCGTCCATGACAAACAGGCCGGAAACGGCAAAGCCGCAGCGGGCCAGCAGGGCCTCAATGCGCGCGCGCAGCGGCGCATCGTCAAGCGGCGAGAATTTGTTGAACAGCGGCGCAATCCAGGTCGGGTAAATGAACAGGATGAGCAGGTTGAACGCGCACCAGAACAGCCAAACATAAAGCCACCACAGCGCCCCCATGCGCGCCATCAGCCAGAGCACGGTAAGCAGTACGGGCGTGCCGATGACCAGGCCGAGTACGGTGTGCTTGGCAAGGTCGGCAAAAAACAGTTTCAGCGTCATGCGGTTGAAGCCGAAACGTTCTTCGACGACGAATTGCAGATAGAGCGATAACGGCAGATCGACGAGGCCGGAAATCGCTGTCACGCTGAAAATCAAGGCGAGACCGCTTGCCAAGCCGTCACCAAGCCGCGCCGACCAGAATTCATACAAATATTGCAGACCGCCGCCCAGCGTCCAGGCAAGCAACAGCGCAATTTCAATCGCCAGCGCAATGAAGCCGATGCGCGTGCGCGCCACGCAGTAATCGGCGGCTTTCTGGTGTGCGGCCAGCGTGATGCGGTCGGCAAACTGGGCGGGAACACGGTCGCGGTGTTTGCGGACATGGCGGATTTGACGCCAGGCCAGCCAGATTCGCAGGCAGACCGTGAGGGTGAGGGCAATAATAAAGACCAGCGTAAAACTATTCGTCATCGGGCTATGAGAAAATAACGGGCTCATTCAGAGTCTGAAATTATATGGCACAGAACACCAATTACCTTATCTGGCTGGATATGGAAATGACCGGCCTGGACCCCGAACGCGAACGCATCATTGAATTGGCGATGATCGTCACGGATAGCGAACTGAATGTCATCGCCGAATCGCCGTCCTGGGTGGTGCATCAGTCCGACGAACTGCTCGACGCGATGGATAACTGGAACAAATCGACGCACGGCCGTTCCGGCCTCATTGAGCGCGTGCGCGCCTCGACGCTTGATGAGGCCGCCGCCGAGGCGCTGGCGCTTGACTTCGTGCGCCAGTATGTCCCCAAGGGCGCCAGCCCGCTGTGCGGCAATACCATCAGCCAGGATCGCCGTTTTATGGTGCGCTACATGCCGCAGCTGGAGAGCTGGTTCCACTACCGCAACCTCGACGTCAGCACGCTCAAGGAATTGTGCAAGCGCTGGAAACCCCAGGTTGCCAGGGGGGTTGTCAAACGCTCGGCGCATACGGCGCTGGCCGACATCCGCGAGTCGATTGAGGAACTGAAGTATTACCGGCAACACTTCATCGCCCTATAGCGGTTGTCTTTGCACAATACGGCCTTGGCCTTGCCTTAGCGTACTGGAGCGCTGTCTGCGGCTCGCCGCCTTGTCTTTTACAAAGCCGAGCGATAGCCCCTTCCTTTGCCAGAATGCTTGTTTGAATCCTTCGTTCCTCTTTTTAAAGGAGCGCTGCCCGACGGGCCGAGGGGGTAACAAAAAAACGCTCTCAAGCCCGTATAAACAGGCCAGAAAACATAAAATGCCATGAGGCCCTTTAAACACAAGGGGCTCAGGGCATCAAAAAACATAAACTGGAAAATAACGGCTTCCCTTGCAGGAATGCTGCATTGATCTCGCCTTGTTTTTTGGCAAAGTTAAGCTGCTATTGGTGCTTTCGGAGCGCCTTCCGAAACTCAAAAAACAGGGCAGAAAACATAAAATGCCCGGAAATGCCCTAAATACGCGGGGTTCAGGGCATCAAAAAATATAAACTAGAATACTGTGCCCGACCAACCCTCTGAAACCCGCGTAGATAGGCATTCTCGAGCATCCGCATGGAGATTCTTTATCCATGCGGGTTTCAGGGCGCCTGCCCGGAGACGCCCTGTTTACGCGGACTCCAGCGGCGCCTGCTGGTTTTACTGGCCGAGCGGGGGAATTTCCGCGCGGATTTCTTCAGCCAGATGGGCCTTGAGCGCCATGAAAGGCGCCGTCGTCTTCAGCGTGTAGTGGCGCGGATGCGGCATGTCGACGGCCAGCTCGGTCTTGAAGCGGCCGGGGCGCGCGCTCATAACGACGATGCGGCTGGCCATGAAAATGGCTTCGTCGATGTCGTGGGTGACGAACAGCACGGTTTTTTGTGATGTTTCCCAGATACCGAGCAGGAGTTCCTGCATCTGTGCGCGCGTTTGATTGTCGAGCGCGCCGAACGGCTCGTCGAGCAGCAGGATGCGCGGATCGTTAGCCAGTGCGCGGGCAATCGCCGTGCGCTGTTGCATGCCGCCGGAAAGCTGCTTGGGGTAATGCCGCTCAAAGCCGCGCAGGCCGACGCGCGCGATGAAATAATCGCTGCGCTCTTTTTGTATGGCTTCCTGAACGCCGCGCTCGCGCAGGCCGAAGCGGATATTTTCTTCCACCGTCAGCCAGGGAAACAGCGTATAGCTTTGGAAGACCATGCCGCGTTCCGGCCCCGGACCGACGACAGGCTGTCCATCCAGGAAAACTTGCCCGGCGCTGGGATGGTCGAGGCCGGCGATGATGCGCAGCAGGGTCGATTTGCCGCAACCGGAGGGGCCGAGAATGGTGACAAAATCGTTTTCCATGACGCTGAAGTCGATCGGGCTAAGCGCTTGCGTCGCCGAGCCGCCATGCACGCCGCAAAAGGTGCGCGTCACGCCTTCGATACGCAGGATGGGCGGGGCGGCGGATGGCGCGACGTGCTGGTTCACAGCGTGCTCCAGATGAACAGGCGGCGGTTGGCGTATTTGAAAGCCAGGTCGGAAATCAGGCCGATGATGCCGATAACGATGATGCCGAAGATGATTTGCCCGGTGTTGAGCAGCGTCTGGCTTTCGATGATCATGTGACCGATGCCGGAGGAGGCGCCGATCAGTTCGGCAACGATGACGTATGTCCACGCCCAGCCGAGGACGAGGCGGAGCGCTTCGGCGATTTCCGGCGCCGCGCCGGGAATGAGGACGCGGCGGACGATGCCGTGTTTGCGCGCCCCCAGCGTGTAGGCGGCTTCAACGAGATCGCACCGCGCGCTGCCGACGATGACGGCGACCATCAGGGTAATCTGAAAAACGGCGCCGATGAAGATGACGAGGATTTTCTGCAACTCGCCGATGCCGGTCCAGAGAATGAGCAGGGGAATAAATGCGGAAGCAGGCAGATAACGGCAAAAGGATACGAAAGGCTCAAAGAAGGCTTCGACAGGCTTGTAGGCGCCCATGCTGATGCCGAGCGGTACGGCGATAAGCGTTGCCAGAAGAAATCCGGCCAGCACACGCCAGACGGTCATCCCGATATCCTTGGCAAAGCCGTATTCGGTAAAGAGCAGCCATCCTTCGCGCAGCATGGTTGTCGGGCTGGCGAGAAAGGTCGGGGAGACGAAGCCAAGGTGGGTGATGAGTCCCCAGAAAGCGACAAAAATGACAAAAAAGGATGTGCCCAGCACGACACGCGCAAAGGGCGATACCGGACGTAGCGGGCGCAGAATGCGGCTGAACGGCGAAGAGCGTAATTGTGTCATGCGGGCGTCTAGGCGGCGTCTGTATGTCTAGGCAGGAAAAACCGGCATGTAAAGAAGCCTTGCATGCCGGTCTATGAGCATGGACGGTGCCGTCCGGTTTATTGGATGAATGAGGTGTCGATCAGCGTTGAATAGTCAGCCGGTTCCTTTTTCATGACACCGCTTTCGATGTTCACCTTGGCGGCTTTTTTCATGAAGGGGATGATCTCGTTGGC
>CALHZD010000116.1 GCA_938040985.1 uncultured Propionivibrio sp. | reverse complement strand
ACAAGAACGCCTGCTGCGGACCATGGACGGCCTGACCCCCGCCCAACTCAACGCCCTGCCCGTAGCGGCAAGCGCGCCGAGTATCAAAAGTATCGGCTGGCTCGTTTGGCACAGCGCGCGCGAACAGGATTTACAAATCGCCGCGCTGGCGGGCACAGAAGCGCTGTGGACGCGCGACGGCTGGAACCGCCGTTTCGCCTTCGACCTGCCCGACGACACCGAAGACTGGCGGCACACTCCGGCGGAAGCGGCGAGAGTCATCATCCGCGACGCCGCCCTGCTGCGCGACTACCTCGCCGCCGCCATAGAAGCCGTCATCAGCTACCTGCAACACCTGCCGCCGCAAGCCCTGGACGACATTATCGACCCTAACTGCAACCCGCCCGTCACCCGCGCCGTGCGCCTCGTCTCCATCATCGACGACGCCGCCATGCACTCCGGACAGGCGGTCTATGTGCGTCGCCTGCTGGGCCTTACGGATTAAGGCGCTTACGAATTAGAGTCTGTTGACATTCGGCTTGCGCAGCGGATTTTTGTAGCAAAGACGGCAGAAGCAAGGCAAAAAGCGCAGTAAGGTTAGGCGCCTTGCGCGCATTCTCAACGCAGCAGATGCCGGATTTGGCTGGAAATCCGCCGCCATCTTGAGCGTCAACCAGACCCTAATCCCCATTCCAGAAAATCATCTGGGTGCGTCGGCGCACCTGACCGGACACCCATCAAAGCTCTACGCAATTTTTACGGGAAGCCGGTGGCCGTACTAATATGTGCCGTCTTCGGCGCACCGCCTGCTCACCTTAATTTCTGGGATTGCTATGCCCCAGGCAACACTTTGTCGCCCTCGATTTTGAAACTGCTAACCGCAATCCCAGCAGCGTATGCAGCATCGGCCTCGTCTTCGTAGCAGACGGCCGGCTCGTGGACAGCTATTACCACCTGATTAGGCCCATTCCCAACTACTACAGCGCCTTCAACACCTGCATCCACGGCATCAGCGCCGCCGACACCCGCCGCGCGCCGCCCTTCCCCGCGATCTGGCAAGAAGTGCTGCCGAAAATTGCCGGCCTGCCGCTCGTTGCGCACAACAGCCCGTTCGACGCCGGCTGCCTGCGCGCCGTGCTCGCCGCCTACGGCCTGCCGCCGCAGGAAAACCGCTTCTATTGCACCTGCCGCCAGGCGCGCAAAACCTACCCCAACCTGCCCAACCACAAACTCGCCACCGTCGCCCGCTACCTCGGCATCCCGCTGGAGCGGCACCACCACGCCCTTGCCGACGCCGAAGCCTGCGCCCGCATTGCCCTGCACGTCTTCGACGGCGCCCCAATCGCATTGAATAAAACCATCACCAGGCGCGCCAATGCACTCAGGTGATTTTCTGGGAGCGATTCTGGAGTGGATATCAAGCAAAGCCCCGACTCGCGGGGCTTTTTACTGAGCCGTGCAGTTACTGGCAACGATAGTTGCCGTCTTTATACGTCGCCACTTGCGGGTAGGCGCAGAGCGGCATTTTCTGATTCGGGAAGGCTTTGCCGCGCGCCAGCAGTTGTTGCGGCGCTTCGCCTTTGTCCTGCCAGTTTTCCAGCGCGGTGAGCGGGTCGAAGTCGTTGTAGGCTTTGCCGCCGCCGCAGTGGTTCATGCCCGGCACCATGAAGAGGCGGCTGAAGCTGTGCGCATCGGCGGTGTCCTGTTGCAGCGCCCGGTACCACGCGACCTGGTCTTTGGCGGAGAAGACAGGGTCGGAGACGCCGGTGACGATGATGAGTTTGCCGCCGTTTGCCTTGAAGCTGCTAAGGTCGGTGCTGACGGCGTCGTTGAGCGCGCCGGTCTGGTAGGTTTTCGGCGGGTCGCGGTCGAAGTCGAATGTTGTTAAATCGAAATCGGGCACGGCAGGGGTCATGAAGTACCACAGCAGCGAGCCCGCGCCGAGGGTGACGCTGCGCGCGTCCGCTTCGGCGGTTTGCGAGGTGCCGAGTTTCCATTTGCGCCAGTCGGGCTGGTTCAGCCCGCTGTCGTAGTACCAGCCGCTGTAGATGGGGTTGCCCTTGCTGTCGTGCGCGCCGTCCATCACGGCTTTCAGCGCGGCGATTTTTTCTTTGGGCAGGTCAAGGCCATCGGGCTGGAAGTCGCAGTTTTCCCAGGCGTTGATGACGCCGTCGGCGCGGCCGTCTTTGCTGTCGCAGTGCTGGAGGACGGCAGCGCTGACCTGGTCGAGGTCTGCCTGCGTCAGCGCGTTGGCGAGGATTTTTTCGCCTTTGTCGTTCGTCGGCGCGGCTTTCATGAGTTGCTGGTAGTCCCACTGCTGGGCGACGGCGGCGCGCGAGAGGCGGAAGCCGGAGTTGGCGGCGATGATGCCGTCAAATTCCAGCGGGTAGCGCTGCGCGGCTATCAGCGCTTCCCGCCCGCCGTTCGAGCAGCCCATGAAGGTGCTGTGTTGCGGCGCCTGGCCGTAATGCTGCCGGATGAGGGCTTTGGCGACGGGGGTGACTTTGCCGGTCGCCTGATAGGCGAAGTCGAGGCGCGCCTGCTGGTCGGCGCCGAAGTCGGGGGTGGGCGTGGGGTGGCCGCCGTCCATGCTGAGTACGGCGTAGCCGCGCATCAAGGCCGGGGTGGCGGTGGAGCTGCGCACGGGGATGTTGCCGACCGCCGGGGCGACGAAGCCGTCCACCCCGCCGCCGCCCTGGAAGAGGAAGCGCCGGTTCCAGTTTTCCGGCAGGCGCAGCTCGAATTTGATGCCGTAGTGTTTGCCGTCGGCGCCGGTGCGCGCGCCGATTTCGCCGCTGACGACGCAATGCGGCGGCGCTTTTTGTGCGTCGGCAGAGCCGCCGGTAAGCGCGGCCATGTTGTCGCCGCCGATGGTGCCGTCCGACCAGACGGCGCTGTTGATGACGGTCGCGGGCAACGCCGCCTGTTGCAGGGCGCGGCAGCTTTTTTCGTCGGCGTGGGCGCCGGCGGCGAGCGTCAGCAGGATGGCGGTGGTGAGGGTTTTGCGCATGGGAAACTCCGGTGGGTTGTGGAAGGGGCAGTATAGCCGCCCGCAGCGGCAAGAAAAACGCGCGCTCGCCCCGCCTGATGCCGCAAAAAAAGCGGGGGGGCCGCTTGATATTCGTTTCAAATCGAAGCAATACGCTGTCGGCGCGCCTCGCCGTACGACCGGCACTGCCGGCAGCGGCCTGCCCCGCAGCCCGCGTAAAACGGGCGTTTCCGGAGGGGCTGCCCGCCAGCCCAATGTTTACGCGGGTTCCCGGCGTGCCTATCCGTAAGTCCCCTATTTACGGGCGCTCCCAGATTGCCTGTCCGCAAACGCCCGATGGACAAGGGTTCCAGAAGCGACCGGGCGGAAACGTCCAAAAGAGGCGGAGCACAGGCCGACGAGTCATTGCGCTCCGCTGACTGGCAGGCTTGTGCTTGACCCATAATACGACCCGCGGCGGCCTGCCCCGCAACCCGCGTAAAACGGGCGTTTCCGGAAGGCCTGCCCGCCAGCCCAGTGTTTACGCGGGTTCCCGGCGTGCCTATCTGAAGAATGAGGCCTTGAGCATGAGTTTTGTCCTTTAGCGCCAAGCGTCTCGGGGAAAGTATGAAATTTGACCAGCCCCCCGAAATTTACAGTCAGGCAGTGGGCCGCGCCGATCGGTCAGGCGTTCCTTACGCCGCTGGGCACATGGCCGGCCGGGCCGGCGCGGGCGGCGGATTCGCAATGCCCGGTCTGATCGTCGAAAAAGAAATCCGGCTCGAATTTGGCGAGAAACGGGCCTTTATCCAGCCCGCCAAGGAACATCGCTTCATCCACCGAAACGCCCCATTGCATCAGGGTGCGGATCGCCCGTTCATGCGCCGGCGCGCTGCGCGCCGTGACCAGCGCCGTACGCAGGCGCACCGGCGCCGGCGCGCCGTCGAGATTTTGCAGGCGCTGCAAGGCTTCAAGCAGCGGCTTGAACGGCCCCGGCGGCAAAGGCCGCTCGACATAGGTGCGTTCGTGATCATGGAAACCGTTCAGGCCTTGCGTGGCATAAACGCGCTCCGCCTCATCCGAGAAGAGCACGGCGTCACCGTCAAAAGCGATGCGCAATTCTTCCGCATGGCGGTCGGGATCGATGTGCGAGTGGGCGAACACCTGCGCCGCCGGGAACCCCGCCGCCAGCGCCTTGCGCACGTCGTCGGCATTGGCCGAGAGAAAAAGGTGCGCGCCCAGCGGATCAAGAAAGGCATAGGGCGGTCGGCCGCGGGTAAATACGCCGCGCCCGAGTTTCAGGCCATTTTCTTCCGCCGAACGGAAAACGCGCAGGCCGGACACCGGATCGTTGCGCGAAAGGATGACCACCTCGACGCGCTGCCTGCCGTCGGCATTAAACGCCAGCAGTTTTTTCACCAGGGGAAAAGCCACGCCGGGCGGGGCGGCCTGTTCCAGCCGGTCGAGCTGCAACTCCATGTAGGCGCGGTCGTCCTGTTCCTCGAAGACGCGGTTTTCTTCCTCGAAATCGAAGAGCGCCCGCGAAGACAGCGCAACAACGAGCAGATGATCGAGAGAAGCGGGCATGGCAATTATTCAGTTCTTTGGCGTGTTAAGCCGACATTTGGAACGATACGGGAAAACGCCCGCATTGTATCGCGCTCATTCGGCCTCGGCGGCCTTGCGCACATACAGGCAGGCCGCGATGCCGCTGGCAATGGCGTCGACCATGCGCTGCTGACGCTGCCGGTCGCGCAGTTCCAGCTCCTCGTCGCGGTGCTTGATGACGCCGGCCTCGAACAGCACCGCCGGCAGACTCGTGCGATAGAGGACAACAAGATTGTCATAGAAATGCACGGCGTTCTGTTCGTCGGCGTACGGGCGTTCGCGGCCGGGTAGGGAATGGGCATGGTGCGTCGCCGGCGCAAAACCCATATGGCGCAGGCGCGCGCCAATCGCCGACGCGCAGCGCAGGCTGGCGTCCAGATCGGGGCTGTCGCGCGAAACGAACAGCGAAAAGCCGCGATGCGCGTCGCTGTAGGTCTGCGTCTTGCCTTCCCATTCCCATTCTTCGAGCAGTTCCGGCTGCACCGAATCATGATGGATGGAAATGAAAAAATCCGCCCCAGCGGCAACCATCGGCCGCTCATACAGGCTGGCGATACGCCCGTCGAAATTGACCGGCCGCACGGCCAGACCGCGGGCGTGCAGCGCATCGACCAGCAGACCGGCCAGATCGCGGTTAAATTCAAATTCGACGCGGCCGCGCGCGCTGACAGCGCCGGGTTGGGTCAGCGTATGGCCGACGTCGACGGCGACTTCGGAGAAGCCTGCCTCCCTCGGCGCGCCGGCCGCTTTCTCCGCCTCGACCGGCGCGGCGGCAGCCTCCGCCCAGCATGGGCCGAGCGCAAAAAATAGCGGCAGCGCAGATAAAACCCAGCGCACGGCCCGCACGAGCTGAATCCTCCGCACTCGAAACGGCACGCTATTCAAAAATCGCGGTCAGCCTGCCACAGGATGAAACCTTTTTCCTGCAACGTCCGTTCCATCAGGTGCAGCAGCGGTACGGCGCGCTGCCCTAGCCAGATCGGCGTTTCGGCGGAGGCCTCGTCCTCTTCCGCATCTTCTTTCGCATCATTCTCCGCGGCCTCCCCGGCCATTTTTTCGGCCCGGTTTTCCGCCTGAATTCTGGCCTGTTCGTATAGATGCGCCGCCTGCCGGTCTGCCTCGACCAAGGTTTTCAACTTCGCAATGGTCGGCGGCAACTGTTCCAGCGTGAAAATTCCACGCGCCGTACAGTCCTTGCCCAGCATTTCAAGCAGGCCGCGCAGATGTTCGGCCAGCATCACCACTTCGCCGGAGGTACTTGAGGTCAGTCTCACTAGCATGTCACGCTCTCCATTCAGGCTGATTCCATAATCGGTTTTCATTCTAGCGTATCGGCTCAGCCGGCACGCCGCGGTGAAACAAGGATTTCCGGAAGGCGCCCCGGAAACCCGCGTGGATAAAGGGTTTTCCGGGCAGGCGCCTCTGAAACCCGTATCAATAAAGGGCTGGCGGCCGCCCTGCCCGGAGACACCCTGTTTACGCGGGTTCCAGAGCATCGCCCCTGAGACGCCCTAAATACAAGGGCTCCAGGCCAGCTCTTTTTATAGCGGCTCGACTTTGCCAAAAAACAAGGCTGCGCGCCGCCGGCAGACCACACAGTACGGCAAGGCGAAGCCAAGGCCCTACTTTTACAAAGGCGCCCGCCCGGAAACGCCAAAACCAACCCCGCCACAAAGACTGGATTGGCGGGGTTGGCAGGTTTGACGGGAGCCGGCAGGCCCGCCGATTTCAGGCGGTATCGCCCTGCGTCTCTCGGGCGGGCCGGTCAGCCGGCCAGCACCTTCTCAACCGCTTCGACGACCTTCGGCGCGGTGATGCCGAGGTATTCGAAGACCTGCGCGGCAGGGCCGCATTCGCCGAAGCGGTCGATGCCGACCACGGCGCCCTTCAGGCCGACATAGCGATACCAGCCCGCCGTCGAACCGGCTTCGACAGCCACGCGCGGGACATCCGGCGGCAAGACGGCATCTCGATACGCCTTGTCCTGGGCATCGAAAGCAAACGGCGAAGGCATCGAGACGACGCGCGCCGGAATGCCTTTTTCCGCCAGCGTCTGCTGCGCCGCCACGGCCAGCGCAACTTCCGAACCGGTGGCGATAATGACGGCCTGCGGCGCATCAACGCAATCCTTGAGCACGTAGCCGCCTTTGCGGATGGCGGCGACCTGTGCGGCATCGCGCGCCTGGTGCGCCAGATTCTGGCGGGTCAGGATCAGCGCCGTCGGCGTGCTTCTATGCTCAATGGCGACCTGCCAGGCGACGAAGGTCTCAACGCTGTCGCACGGCCGCCAGACGTCGAGATTAGGCACCATGCGCAGCGTCGCGGTCTGCTCGACCGGCTGGTGCGTCGGCCCATCCTCGCCGACGCCGATCGAGTCGTGCGTAAACACGTAGATCGGATTGACCTGCATCAGCGCCGCCATGCGGATGGCGTTGCGCGCATATTCGGAGAACATCAGGAAAGTGCCGCCAAACGGGCGGAAACCGCCATGCAGGCACAAGCCGTTCATGATCGCCGCCATGCCGAATTCGCGCACGCCGTAGTGAATGTAGTTGCCGCCTTCATTGAGGCTTGCCGGTTTAAGCTCACGACAGCCTTTCCACATCGTCAGGTTGGACGGCGCCAGATCGGCCGAGCCGCCAACAAATTCCGGAACCAGCGGCGCCAGCGCCTGGATGGCATTCTGTGAAGACTTGCGCGTGGCGATGACTTCCGCCTTGTCGATGATGCCCTTGAGCGCTTCGGCCGACCCGGCGGCGTAATGCGCCGTCAGCTCGCCCCGCATGCGGCGCTCAAATTCGGCGGCCAGATCGGGATAGGCCTTGCGGTAGGCGGCAAAGCGCTCATTCCAGGCCGCCTGCTGCTTGGCGCCGGCGGCCTTGGCGTTCCAGGCGGCCAGAATATCGGCCGGGATTTCGAACGGCGGCCAGTCAATGCCAAGCGCGGCGCGCGTAGCGGCAATCTCGTCCTGACCGAGCGGTGCGCCGTGCACTTCGTGCGTGCCGGCCTTATGCGGCGAACCTTTGCCGATCGTCGTTTTGCAGCAGATCAGCGTCGGCCGGTCGGTCTGCGCCTTGGCGGCGGCAATGGCGCGGTCGACGGCCGCAACGTCGTGCCCGTCGACATTGCGGATGACGTTCCAGCCATAGGCTTCAAAGCGTTTCGGCGTGTCGTCGGCAAACCAGCCTTCGACATGGCCGTCGATGGAGATGCCATTATCGTCGTAGAAGGCAATCAGTTTGGCGAGTTTCCAGACGCCGGCCAGCGAACAGGCTTCGTGCGAGATGCCTTCCATCAGGCAACCGTCGCCCAGGAACACATACGTATAGTGATCGACGATGGCATGACCGTCGCGGTTGAATTCGGCGGCCAGCAGTTTTTCGCCCAGCGCCATGCCGACCGCATTGCTTAGGCCCTGACCGAGCGGGCCGGTAGTGGTTTCGACGCCCGGCGTGTGGCCGACTTCCGGATGCCCCGGTGTTTTGCTGTGCAGCTGGCGGAACTTTTTCAGTTCATCGAGCGGCAGATCGTAGCCCGTCAAATAAAGCAGCGAATAGATCAGCATCGACGCATGGCCGTTGGAAAGCACGAAACGGTCGCGGTCAGGCCATTTGGGGTCAGCCGGGTTGTGCTTCAAGTTGTGGTTCCAGAGAGAAACGGCGATTTCCGCCATGCCCATCGGCGCACCGGGATGGCCGGAATTGGCGGCCTGCACGCCATCAATCGCCAGGATACGAATAGCATTGGCCAAGGAAGCAGGGGTAGTCATCAGAGCGCTCCTGTTGTGAAATTGGAATCTGTTGTAATTATGCGAAATGGCATGCCGACGCCACGCTGCCTTCGGCACACCGCGATCAAAACGTTGCCGCCGGCGCCTAACCGATTCTGAAAGCCAGGCTGTCGGCGCCGGTATTGAGCGCCACCGATATCGGCTGTTGCATGGCAATCGGCCCCCAGAGCTGGCGCGGTCCGGGAGAAGCAAAGAGATCCTTTTCCGCCCAGGTCGTGCGGTGCGCCATGAAATGACGCATGGCCGGCGAGTCCGTTCTGACCAGCGCCTTTTCAATGACGAATTCGTCCTGCCCGTGGCGGCGTTCGATATTGAGCAGGCCGGTCAGCGGAATGGCCTTGGGCGTACCGCCCTTCGTCAGGTCGGTAATTGTCGCCATATAGCCTGTACGGCCGTCAAGAATCAGCGATCCGGCAGTCAGACCGAGATTAAAGGTATAGGCGGCGTCAAACAGGGTCGGCGCGCCGCAACGGCCTTCGTAGCCGAAGAAATGGTTCATCGTGGCAAAGGGCACCTTGGCGCCCATTTCCTGCAAGGCACGCGCCGTCATGTCGATCAGCAATTGCTCGGTCGGAATCAGTGAGACTTGCAGATTGCCGTGCGAATCGCGTTCAGCCAGCAGCATATCGACGACATAGCCAGGCAAAGAGGCTAACAGACGCGCATTATCCGGCGACAGGCGACTGCCGATGAAGGCGGGACGTTCAGCCTTGTCGAGCCTAGCAAACTCGTCAGCATGGCAGGCCAGCACATCGTTCAGCTCCGCGATCAGCACATGCATTTCGGGGATAAATTCGACGACCCCCTCCGGAATAATGACGACACCATGGTGGATGCCCTGCTCGGCCCGTTTAACAACGGCCTGGGCAATCTGGCCGACGATTGAACTCAGCGATTGCTTCTTTTCGGCAATTTCTTCTGAAATCAGCGCGACAGCCGGCTGGGTTTGCAGCGCCACTTCCAGCGTGACGTGCGACGCCGAGCGCCCCATCAGCTTGACGAAATGCCAGTATTTCAGCGATGAGCGTGTATCTTGCAAAATGTTGCCGACCATTTCGGCATAAATCTTGGTCGCGGTGTCGAAACCGAAGGAAATCGGCAACAGCGCTCCCGCCTGCAAATCGCCATCGATGGTTTTGGGCACACCGATCACCTGGACGCCCGAGCCGTCGGGCTTGACGCCCGCGTAGAGAAATTCGGCAAGGACGGCAGCGTTGGTATTGGAATCGTCACCGCCAATCACGACGATGGCGTCAAGATTATGCTTAACGCAGGTCGCCTTGACCTGGGCAAACTGTTCCGGCGTCTTGATCTTGGTACGGTCAGTACCGAGAAAATCGAAACCGCCCGTGTTGATGATGGCGTCGACATCTCGATCGGAAATTTCAAAGAGATTGCCTTTGAGCAAGCCTTTCGGCCCCGGACGCACACCCAGCAACGTATTGCCCGCGCCCAGTATGCGCTTCAGGCCGCAGACGACATTATGCCCGCCCGCCGCCGGCCCGCCGGAAAAAAGAACAGCGACGCGCTTGCCCTGATCTTGGGGCGCGCCCGCAGCACCGGCGGTCGCCTCCAGCACCTTGCTGCCAGAAGCCTTGACCGTGTTGGGAAAAAATTTGGATACTTGGGCGCTATCCTTGGTATTCAGCGTCTGCGCCGAGGCCTCAAAACGGGCAGGTGCCGGCTGCGCGGCCGAGCCAAACACCCGGCAAACAGGGACGGCCAACTGACGGATGGCCTGCTCGAACGCGGCGTTGTGGCCAGACTTACCGGAGGGAATGTCGTATAAAGTATTCATGGATAAAAGTCGATCTCGTCTCGATTTTCGGAAAGAAAACTATAGCTCAAAAGTCAGGGTAAAAATATATTTGCACGCTGAGGACATCACGGTGCAAAAGTAGCCGGAAACAGCAGAGGATAAGGCACAGGCCGCAAAGCAAAATGCCTAGCCGACCCTGATCGTAATCTTTATCTGTTTCTCTCGTTTCTATCCTGCTTTTATCTACTATTTTCTCCTCGTGGCCGGGGATTTTCTTGCCTTCAACGCCTGCGTGTAACAAGGCAAAACATAGCGATAACGCTTTGACGTTTTACCAGGCCATCGATATAATGCGCGTCTCTTGCAATGGTCAGGTAGCTCAGTTGGTAGAGCAGTGGACTGAAAATCCACGTGTCGGCAGTTCGATTCTGCCCCTGACCACCATAAACACTCCCGAAGCAGTCCGATAAAGGCCGGCAACCCAAGTAAATACGAAGGTTTCTGGCCTTTTTTAATTCTGGCGGCGTCCTATACGATCCATCGAAATCTGGGGGTATGCCGGTATTGACATACCGTCATATATTCCCAATGGCGCTCGCGGATACGGCGGTACGCAATGCCAAGCTCAACCCGAAGGCGGTCAAGCTGGCTGATGAGAAAAGCTATTTCTCTTTATTACGCCTGCTGGCGAGAAATACTGACTGGCGGCAAAAATGCCGCTTCAACGGTAGAGAAAAATTGCTGGCGCATGGTGTCTATCCAACTCTCAAGGAAGCGCGAGAACAGCGTGACACGGCTCGCAAGCTGCTAGCCAATGGAATTGGCCCGGATAAAATGAGAAATCACAGAGTGCAACAGCGGTTTTTTCTCCGGTTCTTCCTTATGATGGAAAACTCTCCGCGTTTTTTAACGGCCCCCTTGCAGAGGCCGTTTTTTCTAAACCCCCTAGGCGCTATTTCTACTTATTTTTTCGGCTTTTCAGCCAGCGAGGCATTGATCTTCTTCAGCCAGGCATCGCCATTTTTCTCGATGTAAGGCTTTTCGACGATCGGACGCATTTTTTCACGAAAAACGCTGGCGTCCACCTCGTTGATCGCAACGCCTTTCTGCTTCATTTCCTCAAGGAATCTGGCTGCATTGTCATTGGAAAACTGGCGCATTTTGACGGCGCTGGCATAGGAAGCCTTGAGCAGGATATTCTGTGTTGCTTTCGGCATGGCCTTGAATCTCTCCAGATTCGCGACCTGGATCAGCTGGCCATACATATGTTTTGTTAACGATAGGTATTTTTGTACCTCATAGAATTTTCCTGCGTAAATTGGGGCAATCGGGTGTTCCTGACCGTCCAGCTCGCCGCTCTTGAGCTTGTCGTAAATTTCACCGAAAGGCAGTGGCATCGGCCCGGCGCCCAGCCCTTTTCATAGCATGACATGCACCGGATTGGCCGGCATGACGCGCATTTTCAGACCTTTAATATCGTCCGGCTTGGTAATCGGGCGAATATTATTGGTCGTCGAACGAATACCGTTTTCCCAGAAGGACAGGCCCTTAAGGCCATGCGGTTCAAGCGTCGCCAGCATTTCCTCACCGAATTTGCTGTCGAGTACCTTGTAAGCCTGTTCGACCGACTCGAACAGATACGGAATATCGAATACGTTAAGACGCGGTTCCATAGCCGAGAACATGCCCGCGCCGCCCTGAAAGATGTCAAGCTCACCTTTCTTGACCATCTCGATCATCTGCGGCCCTGTGCCGAGTTGCTGGTCGGGAAACAGCTCGATGTTGATTCGCCCTTTGGAAAGTTTATTGGCAACCTGCACCATTTCTTTGGCGCCAACACCTTGCGGGCTCTCAAGTAAAGCCGGCCTCTTACCTACCGCCCTTGCTCTAGGTAAGCCATTTCATCGGCGTGAGCACCAGCGACGGAAACACCGTCAGCAGGGCCAATACAATAAGTTCCGCAATCATGAAGGGCATAACGCCGACGATCGCCTCGTCCATCTTGATCTTGGCGACGCCGCAGATGACATTCAGCGTCGTACCGACCGGCGGCGTAACCAGCCCGATAGCGTTATTGATAATGAAGATGACGCCAAAGTAGATCGGATCAATGCCCGCCTGTCTAATCACCGGCATCAGCACCGGCGTCAGGATAAGAATGGTCGGCGTCATGTCCATAGCCGTACCGACGACGACAACAATGATCATGATGGCGACCATCAGCAGAATCTGATTGCCCATAAATGGCGCGAGCATTTCGGCCAGTTGTCCCGGCAGATCGGCCACGGTAATCAGCCAGGAAGAAACCATCGCCGCGCCGGCCAGCAGCATGACGACAGCAGTAATCTTTCCGGCGTTGAGCAGCAGTCCGTAAAGCTGCGAGAACTTGATTTCCCGATAAACAACCATGCCGACAAACAAGGCATAGACCGCCGCAACAACTGCGGCTTCCGTCGGCGTAAACACACCCATTCTCAGGCCAACGATGATAATCAGCGGCATGACCAGTGCCCACACGCTATCGACCGCCGCCGCCCAGATCTGTCGGAAGCTCTGGCGCGGATGTGATTCAAGCTTATCCTTGCGGATCACCCAGGCCCAGGCAATCAGGATACTGAGGCCCATCATCACGCCCGGCACGATGCCCGCCATGAACAGCTTGGTAATCGATACCTGGGCGATGACGCCGAACATGACGAAAGGAATGCTCGGCGGAATGATCGGCGCGATGATGCCGCCCGCAGAAATTAGCCCGGCCGAACGCGGCACGCTGTAACCGGCCTGGCGCATCATCGGAATTAACAACACGCCGAGTGCGGCGGTATCAGCCGCTGCTGAACCGGACAGGCTGGCCATAATGATCGCTGCGATGACGGCCACGTAGCCCAAGCCGCCGCGGATATGCCCCACCAGCGCCATCGCCAGATTGACGATGCGCCGCGAGAGACCGCCCGCATTCATAAATTCACCCGCCAGCATGAAAAACGGCACCGCCATCAACACGAAGTTATCGGCGCCGTCGATCGTGTTCTGTGCAATCAGCTGCGCATCGAACATATCCATATGCAGCATCAGCGCAATGCCGCAGACCATCAATGCAAAGGCGATCGGCATGCCCAGTGCCATGGCGCCGAGCAGGGAAACAAGAAAAATCGTCACGACCATGTTTGCCCTACTCCCTATCCGCGATCAGCCGGGCTGCGATCAGTTGCGCCTACGGATTCATGTTCCGGAGTTTCTGCCGGCGAGTCCTCCGATTCAACCACCTGAATCAAGTCCGTTTCATTCGCCTGCCCGCGCAGAATGCGCCAGGTATTGCCAATCAGAATGATGGTAACGCCAACGCTCATAATCAGCCCGACACCGTAATGAAAGGCCATCGGAATTCCCGTGGCCGGCTTCAATGTGCCCCAGCCCACCAGCGTTTGCCGCCAGCTACCGACGAAAAAAAGGTAACAGACCCAAAGCATCAGTGCATTGCTCAACAATGCACAGAAAATTCTGCCGGCGCGCGGTAGGCGTACAACCAGCGTATCGACGCCCAAATGCGCGCGTTCTCTCATGGCAACGATAGCGCCGACAAAAATCAGCCAGAGGAAAAATAACCGCGAGAGTTCTTCCGATGCGGTAATACCGGAATTAAAGGCGTAACGCAGCACAACGTTGCTGAAAACCATAATGACCATCAAGGCCAGTGAAACGACGATGATGCCGTTCATCACGCGCGTCAAGAATTTATCGAAAGATTTCATCGCGACCTTCAGCGCCTGCGGATTACACCCTCAACCCGCGCCATCAACACCCCATTCCCACACTCTGATGTACCGCAAAAGCCTGTGCATGGCGGCCCGCTTTCAGCGCCGGCCGCCATGCTTCTTACGACTATTTAAGATCCTTGGTCTTTTCAAGCTCCGCGCGGAAAGCCTTGACCAGCTCCGGATCGAGCTGTGCGGCGTATTTATCGGTCACGGGTTTGACGGCATCACGCATGCGCGCAATTTCGGCCGGAGCGATCTCGTTCAACTGCATACCGTGATCGGTCATTACCTTGCGTGATTTTTCGGTCATTGCACGCGCCGCCTTGCGCTGCACATCACGCGCCTCAATGGCGGCTTCCTCGAAGATCTTTTTTTCGTCAGCCGACAGTGAATCCCAGAATTTCTTGCCGACCATCAGCATCTGTGGATTATAGATATGGCGGGTCGCGCTGAAATATTTCTGAACCTCGTAGAACTTGCTGGCATCCACGGTCGTTTCCGGGTTTTCCTGGCCATCGACGGTCTTTGTCTCCATCGCCGAGTAAAGTTCCGGGAAAGGCATCGGCACCGCATTGGCGCCCAGCGTATTGAGCATATCGACGTACAGCGGATTGAGAATCGTGCGGATCTTCAGCCCCTTGATGTCTTCGAGCTTGTTAATCGGATGCTTGCTGTTGCTGATGCTGCGATAGCCCTGCTCCATAAAGCCCAGACCGACCCAGCCCTTGGCTGGCATGTAATCCATCAGCTTTTTACCGAAGGGGCCGTCAAGCACCGCATCGGCCTGCTTCTCGCTGGCAAAAGAAAAGGGGAAATCGAGCACGACGAATTCCTTGATCGTGCCGACCAGCTGCGCGGGCGACATCATCGAAACTTCAACCGTCCCCCCCTGCATCGCCGCTGCGACCTGCTGCTCGCCGCCAAGCGTGCCATTCGGGAAAACCTTGATCTTGATCTTGCCGCCGCTCTTCTGATTGACCACCTCGACAAACTTCTGTGCGCCCAGGCCTTGCGGATGGTCGATGGCATTGACGATCGGGAACTTGACGTTGCGCGCCTTGATATCCGCGGCTTGCGCACTGCCGAAAGCCAGCGCCAGCGCCGAGGCCAAGGCAACGGAAAGGAAGGTTCTTTGAGTAACCGGGGTGTGCATGGCATATCCTTTCTTTATTTGACTGATGAAATCCACGGGTCGATTGTCGCCTCCTTGCGGCTTTTCGCAAGGCGCACACACCCCCAGTTTTCCGCAACCGGCAAGGAACCGGAAAGGGAGCGGGCGGGCGACATGATAGGATGCAGTGTATAGCATTGCCTTGACCCGCGACAACCACTCGCGCCCGTAAAAACAGTCAATCCCCCTTGTTTTACCCGACGAATATCACCACATTCCCAGGCCATGAAAATTTTGTTAACGACGACGAGTTTTCAAGACACCTCCGGTGCACACCATGCACTGCTGGCAAGCAGCGGTTTTACGATCGTCCCGGCGCGCGGCCCGCTCAATGAAGCTCAGATGCTGGCACTTATCGCCGAGCAGGGGCCATTTGACGGCTTTCTCAATGGCGATGACCAAATCACTGCCCGCGTCATCGACGCCGCCGGCGACCGGCTGAAAGTCATCGCCAAATACGGCATCGGCCTGGATTCGATCGATATCGCCCATGCGACGCAGCGATCCATTCCCGTACTATTTACGCCCGGCGTCAATCACACCACGGTCGCTGAACACACGATCGGCCTGATGATTGCCTTGGTCAAGGCATTCTGGCCGCACGCCCGTGCCGTCAAGGCTGGCCATTGGACGCGACATACCGGCCACGAACTCATGGATAAAACCTTGGGCATTCTTGGTCTGGGCCGCATCGGCCGGGAAGTCGCCAAACGCGCCCAGGCTTTTGGCATGCGCTGCATCGCCTACAGCCCGCATTGGCCGGAGGACTGGCAGACGCAATTCGATGTGATTCGTCAGGCCGCGCCTGAAGCCGTCCTGGCCGACGCCGATATCGTTTCCCTGCACATGCCATTGAATGACACCACACGCGGCTTTATCAACGCGCGCACGCTGGCCATCATGAAAAAAGGGGCCTATCTCATCAATACGGCACGTGGCGGGCTGATCGTCGAAGCCGATGTAGCCGCCGCCTGCCGGAGCGGCCAACTGGCCGGCTATGGCGCCGATGTCCTTGCGGAAGAACCGATACGCCCCGGCCATCCGTTCCAGGAAATCGACTCGATTCTGATAACGCCGCACATCGGCAGCCGTACTTTTGAAAGCGTTGAACGACAGGCGCTCTGCGCCGTCACCAATCTGATCGAATTCCTCACCGGCGGTAAAAACTACATCCAGGCCAACCGCTTTTGAGAGCGTATGTCGGGGGGCGCTCCGGAACCCGCGTGGATAGGGCATCTCCGAGCGCCCTGCCTGCAAACGCCCTATCCACGCGGGTTTGCGGGCAGCCGGCTAGAGCCGTTCGCAGGCGCGCCGGATGCGGGCGAGCGCGCTTTCCAGCGTTTCCGCCGTGCAGGCGAAGTTGAGCCGCACCCAGCCGGGGGCGCCGAAATCCGCGCCGTTCGAAAGCCCGACCCCCGCTTGCTCAAAAAATTCTGCGGGGTCGGGGACCTTCAGGCCGCGCGCGTCGATCCAGGCCAGGTAGGTCGCCTCAACGTGCGTGGTGGACAATCCGGTGATGGCGGCAATCGCCTGTTCGACACGATCGCGTCGGGCGCGCAGGATATCGAGCGCCGCCCGCCGCCACGGCTCGCCTTCGCGGTACGCGGCTTCGGCGGCAACCAGCCCCAGCACGTTCACATCCGGCACGATGCCGTGCATGGCCTCGGCAAAACGCGCGCGCAGCGCCGGATCCTGAATAACGGCGAACGAGCAGCCCAGCCCCGGAATGTTGTACGTTTTGGAGGGTGCCATCAGCGTCATGCAGCGGGAAGCCAGTTCCGGATGCGCCAGCGCCAGCGGCGTGTGCCGTGTATCCGCGTCAAGAATCAGATCACAGTGAATTTCATCCGAACAGACGTATAGATCGTGGCGCTGGCAGAATTCGGCCAGCTTTGCCAGTTCGTCGGCGCGCCAGACCCGCCCGACCGGGTTGTGCGGGTGGCAGAGGAGCAGCAAACGGGTCGCGGGCGTCACGGCCGCTTCCAGCGCCGCCCAGTCCCAATGCCAGGCGCTGCCGCCCGCGTCGTCTTGCAGGCGCAGGCCGGCCGTATGCAGGACGCGGCCGGAACTTCCCGGCACGGCAAGAAATGGCGGATAAATCGGCGTCGCGGTGATGACTTCGCCGGCAACCGCGCGGCACGCCAGGCTCAGCCCCGGCACAACGCCGGGCAGCCAGACCAGCCAGTCGGGATCGACCGACCAGCCGTATTGCCGGTTCAGGTGCGCCAGCGTCGCTTCGATCAGCGACGGCCACGGCTTGGCGTAGCCGAGCACGCCCTGGTCGATACGCCGGCGCAGTGCGTCAAGCACGGCGGGCGGGGCGGCGAAATCCATGTCCGCTACCCAGAGCGGCAACACATCGCGCCCGGCATAACGGTTCCATTTAAGCGAATCGCCGCCGCGGCGGTCGATGTGGCGTTCAAAATCGAAAACGGTTGCAGTGGCCCGCGGCCCGGATACGGTAGTCATCGTGATTTTAAGCGTCCAGATCGGCAAATAACGGCGTGGAGAGATAACGCTCGCCAAACGACGGAATGATCACGACGGTCAGCTTGCCTTCGTTCTGCGGCCTGGCGGCGACCTGCAAAGCCGCCCAGACGGCCGCTCCTGACGAGATGCCGACCAGAATGCCTTCTTCGCTGGCCATACGACGCGCCGTGGTAAAGGCATCCTCCGCCTTGACCCGAATCACTTCGTCGTAAATTTTGACATTGAGCACGGCGGGAATGAAACCCGCGCCGATGCCCTGAATCGGGTGCGGCCCCTTCTGCCCGCCGGAGAGTACGGGCGAAGCGTCCGGTTCGACAGCGATGACCTGCACTGACGGTTTGCGCGCCTTGAGCACTTCGCCGACGCCCGTAATCGTGCCGCCGGTACCGACGCCGGCAACGAAAATATCGACCTGGCCATCGGTATCACGCCAAATCTCTTCGGCGGTGCTTGCCCGGTGAATGGCCGGGTTGGCTGGGTTCTCGAACTGCTGGGGAATGAAGTAACGCGGATCGGCGGCCGCCATTTCCCGCGCGCGACTGATCGCCCCGCCCATGCCTTCGGGACCGGGCGTCAGAACAAGTTCGGCGCCATACGCCTTGAGCAGCAGGCGGCGCTCACGGCTCATCGTCTCCGGCATGACGAAGCAGCTCTTGATACCGCGCGCGGCGCAGATCATCGCCAGGCCGATGCCGGTATTGCCCGAAGTCGGCTCCAGCACGACGGTATCGGGGCCGATCTTGCCCTCCGCCAGCGCCGCATCAATCATCGCCGCCGCGATGCGATCCTTGACACTGTGCGCAGGATTGAAAAATTCGAGCTTGACGGCGACCGTACCGCGGACTCCGGCCGTCAGGCGATTCAACCTGACCAGCGGCGTATGACCGATCAGCTCGGTCACGTTGTTGGCAATTTTTAGGGACATGCGGGTTTCTCCTTTACGCTTTAATCATCCAGAAGGGTTCAAGTTCCGCAGAATTCTGCGGCGCCAGAGGCAATGTAACCGACCTGCCGTCCCAGACAAAGACGCTTTGGTTTATTGCTTATAACCGGATAACCTATATTTGCTCATTTACCAAGGAAAAGGCGATAAGCGGGGTTGTCCGTTTCGTTCCAGTGCGCGTAGCCAAGCTGCTTGAGGAATTCGCGGAATGTCTTCATCTCGCCCGGCGGCACCTGCATACCGACGAGGACGCGCCCCGTATCGGCGCCGTGATTGCGGTAATGGAAGAGGCTGATATTCCACCCCGCACTCATGCGGGAGAGGAAATTCATCAGCGCGCCTGGCCGTTCGGGAAATTCAAAACGGTAGAGGATCTCGTTGTCGACCTGCGGAGCATGGCCGCCCACCAGATGGCGGATATGCAGTTTGGCCATTTCGTCATCGGTCAGATCGAGCGCTGCATAGCCATTGCGCCGCAACTGCTCGGCCAGCCTGAGCGACTCGGCGCGCGAAGCGACCTGGATGCCGACGAATACCTGCGCTTCCCGGGCGTCGTTATAGCGATAGTTGAATTCGGTGATGTTGCGGGCGCCGATCAGGTTCATGAATTTTTTGTAGCTGCCGGGCTGCTCAGGGAGGGTGACGGCAAATACGGCTTCGCGCTGTTCGCCGATTTCGGCGCGCTCGGCGACGAAGCGCAGACGGTCGAAATTCATGTTGGCGCCGGAGGCGACGGCAACCAGCGTTTTATCTTTCAGACGGTTGCGCGCGGCATAGGCCTTGGCGCCGGCGATCGCCAGCGCGCCGGAAGGTTCAAGAATTGAACGCGTGTCCTCAAAAACATCCTTGATCGCCGCGCAGATGGCATCGGTATCGACCAGAATCACCTCGTCGACATACTGCTGACACAGGCGGAAAGTCTCTTCGCCCACATACCTGACTGCCGTGCCGTCGGCGAACAGGCCGACATGTTCGAGACGCACGCGCTTGCCCGTTTCAAGCGAACGCTTCATCGCGTCGGCATCGCGCGTTTCAACGCCGATCACCCGGATATCCGGGCGCAACCGTTTGATGTAGGCCGCTACGCCGGCAATCAACCCGCCGCCGCCGATAGGGCAGAAAACGGCATAAATCGGCTGGGGGCGCTGACGCAGGATTTCCATGCCAATGGTGCCCTGTCCGGCGATCACCTCCGGATCGTCGAAAGGATGCACAAAGGTGAGTTTTTCCTGCTTCTCCAGTTCGCGGGCATGGGCATACGCGGCATCATACGTATCGCCGGCCAGCACAACTTCGCCGCCCCGGCTTCTGACCGCATCGACCTTGATCGCCGGCGTCGTCGTCGGCATAACGATCACCGCACGGCAGCCGATTTTCGCCGCCGAGAGCGCCACCCCCTGCGCATGGTTCCCGGCTGAGGCGCAGATAACGCCGCGTTTGCGCCTTTCCGACGAAAGTTTGGCCAGTTTGTTGTACGCGCCGCGCAGCTTGAACGAGAACACCGGCTGCATGTCTTCGCGTTTGATGAGCACGGTATTGCCGATACGCGCCGAGAGGTTGGGGGCAGGATCGAGCGGTGTTTCTATCGCGACATCGTAGATCTGTGCATTGAGAATTTTTTCGAGATAATCGGTAGCCATAACAAGGACTTTTTCACTACAGGGAATCGGGCGATTTTAACAGCCTGCTTATCGACGGGTTGGCCTTCCTGCCGATGCCGGACTTAAGCATTCCGCTTCGGTTTTCCAGCCGCAACACGCTCCCCCGCCTGTTGCGCGGAGGAACATCGGCTGAAACGACGCGCCAGGCGCGGCTCCGCACGTAAGTCGGCAATAGCCTGTACCGACCCGGATCCGCCCGGAAACCGATGAGGGATAACGCACGCGGTTCTCCCACGCATTGGCGCGCCGTCCAGCCGCCAATTTTTATCTCTTCCGCAGAAGCCGACCAGATGGTTCATGAAACGCAGAAAAGCAATGAAGTTTTTCGCCCCATTACGACAGCCCGATGGCACGACAGCGCCATATACCGATGAATCGAACATCGCCGCGCGGCCTAACGCGCACCTAATTCTTCGCCGATACAATGCGCCGCACTGGAACACACGCCAGTCATTGCCAACTTTTTAACCACACCTATAGCGGATTGAATTAATTTTCGATACAAGGCGGCAAGCCGCAGGCAGTACAAGGAGTACGGCAAGGCACCGCAACGCCGTCGCGAAAGTTAAGTTGATTCGCTATACACATAAGGAGTTCATGCCATGAAAATCACCAAAACCCTGTTTGCCGCACTCAGCGCCGGCTCGCTGCTGGCGCTTTCCGCGCCCGCCTTTGCCGACAATGACCAATGGCACTACGAGAAAAACCGCAGCCAGTACATTAGCTTTGACAAGGCGGCGGAAATCGCCGCGCAGGCCGTGAAGAATGGCCGCGTGAAGGATGTCGAATTCGACAAGGACTGGAAGGGCGATCATTTCGACGTCGAAGTGTTCGATGAAAACGGCCAGGAATACGAAGTCATTATCGACGCCAAAACCGGCAAGGTGCTTTCCAACCGTCGCGACGACTGACGGCAGGTGTAACGGGTTTCTTTGCCGCCCCCGCCTCCTTTTTAAAGAGAAGTGGGGGCGGTATTTATTCGTTCCCCTAAAAAAGGGAAGCTGCCCGCAGGGCTGAGGGACTATAAAAAAAGCGCTCCGAACCTCTACGAACAAAACAGAAAACATAAAATGCCCTGAAGCGCACGTGAATAAAGGGGCTCCGGGCATCACAAAACATAAACCAGAATATTGCGCCCGACTGGGGCGTTCTCTATTTTATGCACTATTAAAAAATGCTGACCATTGACACAGCCGACTTTCGGCTTCAAATGGCGCCCGTTTCTGCGCACCGCGAGAAACCGGGCGGGCCGTATCTTGAATGGATCGATGTCCGCATCCGCCTGACAGAGCCGGGCCTTCAGGCGGAAGGGCAATGGCGCGTCATGCCCGCTGAGTTACGCAATTTTCAGCAGCAGCTTCAATCCATGCAAGCGCAGCTTCGGCCGGCGCAGCGCGCGGAGTTAAAAGGCGTTGAGCCTGGGTTTGCGCTGATCTTGCGCATGCTTGAACAAGGCGCAATCTTGGGCGAGTGGCGTTTCCAGCCATTGCCGCCTGACGGCGCATCCATCACGGGGTTTTGCGGGCTGGATCAGTCCTTCTTGCCCGAACTGCTCCAGGGAATTGAATCCCTTCTCGCATTCCCCGGAACGGGCAATCCGGCGTAGTCAAGACCGATCCGCACGGAAGCAAGCGCCTCGCCGCCTTGTCTTTTGGCAAAGTCGAACCGCTATTTTGGCATCTCAGAAGCGCCGCCCAGAAACCCGCGTGGATAGGGCATCTCAGAGCGTCTACCCGGAGATGCCCTGTTTACAAGGGGTTCCGGGCGCCCCTTCGAAAATACCCATGGATAAAGGAGCTCCGGGCAGGAGTTTGATACCGGAAAGCAAAAATAAACGCAGGCGGATTTTCCATCCGGCCTGCGTTTTCTATGGCGCCCGGGCGCTTGATGTGTTTCGCGCGGCGGCGCAGGCCGCGCGCCATCCGGGCAATCGACGCAACCCGCTCAGCGCGGCGGTTGCGCATAGCCGCTATCGCGATCGGCGGGGAAGGCCTGCGGCGCGTTGGGGTTCGGTGCAACGCGAAGCGGCATCTGCGTTGTCCGCGCACTCGGGTCGTACAGCTCATACACCACCGTGCCGATCACGCCGATGTTGCGCGCGTCGCCCGCAAGCGTGTTGGCGGCATAGGCGTCACCGGGCTTGCTGAAGATGAAGGACGCAACGGCGCTATCGCTCTTGCGGAAGCCTTCAATGATCAGCGTGTCGTGCGGATAAAGCACATAACCGCTGCTGTTGCGGCTGGCGGCACGGCCGTTGATGACATCCAGACCGTCCACGCTGGCGACGATTTCATAGGTATCGTTGCTGCGGTTGCGGTAGACGAGCTGGTAGGCGGCGCCGGCCGCGCCTTGCAGGTAGTAGTGGCTGCCGTCGCGCACCAGCGGCAGCGCGCGGCGGTCGCTCTGCACGCTGAAATCGATCTTACCGGCGGCCAGCGCAATGGCGGTCACGCGACGCCCCTGATACGACTTGCCGGCGTAGTGGACGACGGTTTCGGCGATCGGTGTTGCCGTGGTGCGGCGCAGATCGACGTTGCTGACGTTGGAGCGGACTTCGTCGCCCCATTGCGTGCCGAGGCGTTCTGCGGCGGCGGCTTTCTGCACGCTGGCCGTCTGCTGCGCCTGTTGTTTTTCCTGAATATGCTGCGGGGCGCTGCTACATGCGACGAGCAGGGCGGCAAGGCAGAAGCTTGTGAGAAGCGATCCCAACTGTTTTTTCATGGTTTTCCCCCGGATGCGATAGAAAAATGACGGGAAAATTCTATCATCAACGCCATGCCGGCCGCCGAGCGCCCGATATGACAAGGCGCCCGCCGAACCGCGTCAGCGGGCGCCCGTTTACAGCAGCCGCGGATCGGCTCTCCTGGATCGCTCCTTACTTGAAGTCGTAGCGGAGATTGGCCGTAATGCTGCGTTCCGCGCCGGGAATGTTGAAGGTATTCACGCTGCCGACGCGCGTGTAGTAATGGCGGTCGAACAGGTTATCCACATTGAGCTGGAATTGCAGCTTGGGCGTGATCCGGTAGGCGGCCATGAGGTCGAACGTCGCATAGCCGGCGCCGCGTATGCCTGCCGAGGACTGGATATGGCTCATGGCATTGACGCCGCCGCCCAGCGTAAGCTGATCGGTCAGATCATAGGTCGTCCATAGATTGAAGCTATGGCGCGGCATGAGCAGAAAAATGCCATCGTCGCGCGTTGTCGAGGCGGTTTTGATGTCGGTATCAAGGTAGCTGTAACCGGCATGGACACGCCAGAAGGGCGTCATTTCACCGCTGACCTCCAGCTCGACGCCACGCATGATGCGCTCGCCGAGCGATGCGTAGTGGATACTGTCGCCGACAATGCTGGCGGCGGCATTCTTATCCTTAAGGCGGTAGAAGGAAAGGCGCGTATTAAGCTTCTCGTTCAGATAACTGCCTTTGTAGCCCGCTTCCACCTGGCTGCCCTGGCGCGGCTTGAGCAGTTTTTTATCCTTGCCGATCGCCGTCTGCGGGCGATAAAGCGACGAATAGCTGGCATACAGGCTGCTGTTGTCCGTCACGTCCCAGACGATTCCGGTATAGCCGGTAAATTTTGTATTGTCATCGCTATTGGTGCTTTTTCCTTCGCCGGCGTCGATTTCATAATGCCCGACGCGGCCGCCGGCAATCAGCGATAACCGGTCAACCGGGCGGATGACGAGCTTGCCGTAAAGACCGGATTCATCCAGCGTCTCTTCGCTCACTGTGCGCGTGTAGCCACGCACGCCGGCGCGCGCGCTCCCCAGGATGTCTGCATGGCCAAGCGTGGAGAAGCGGCGGTAATCAAGATTGGTCGCCAGGCGAGCCCGCCCTTGTTCATTGGTGGTCTTGAAATGGTTGTAATCGGCGCCGACGACAAACTCATTGGCCATATTGCCCCAGCGGAAGGGCTGGCTGTAACTGGCGTCAACGGCGAAGGCATTTTGTTTGATGTACGTCCCCAACCCCGTAGCAGCCACCATGTTGCGGGCATTCAAGGCGCTACCCGCGAAGGCGTAATTGGAATCCGCTTCGCGGTCGGAATAGCGAAGGCCAATTTTGCCGTAGGCGCCATTGTCGAAATAATGTTTTACATCGGCAAAAACATCGTGGCTTTCCATATTGAACTGGTTCCAGTTCGCGCCCACGAAAACATCTTGCGGCAAAGGCAACAAAGCGGCATTTGCGTAAGCCGGCAGGCCGTTGTCCGGCGTAATGTCGCGCTGCTGATACAGGTAGCCAAGCCCGACGGTCGTTCTCGGCGCCACATCCCAGTCGATAGCGGCATAAACGGTTTCGTGATGATTGTTCTGCTTGGCCGGCTCCGGCGATTTTCCGGAAGTTTCCGCCAGCAAACGCCCGCGCAGTGCGCCGTCCGGATTCAGGCTGCCGGAAATATCCGCGCCCAGTCTGTATTGCCTGCGCGTGCCCAAGCCAAGATTGGCAGACGCCTTAAATTCCTTGGTCGGGCGCTTGCGCACCAGATTGACAATGCCGCCCATTTCGCCGCTGCTGTCGAACAGGCCGCTCGGCCCGCGCATGATTTCCACACGGTCGAAGGCGACCAGATTGGGCAGCGTTCCATTGATACTTTGCATTTGCGCCGGCAAGCCATCGACGTTGTATTCATCGTATTCATAGCCGCGCGCATAAATCGACGAGCGCCCGTCATCATTGGACAGAACGCGCAAGCCAGGCGTTTTGCGCGCTAGCTGGTC
Organism: uncultured Propionivibrio sp.; assembly: GCA_938040985.1. GTDB lineage: Bacteria > Pseudomonadota > Gammaproteobacteria > Burkholderiales > Rhodocyclaceae > Propionivibrio. The sequence continues at coordinate 6,775 of CALHZD010000116.1, read as the reverse complement.
GAGCGTATCGACGTTGCGATCTTTGACCTGCTGGTTGGTGATGATGCTGATCGATTGGGGAATTTCACGCATGGGAGCGGGAATTTTCGTACCCACCGTAGCAGCCGGCGAAGTATATTCATTCGAATTTTCCGTTGCCAGGGCATCGTAAGAACGCTGACTGTCGACAAAAACCGTGTCCAGCACAACGGCTTCGGAATTCTGAGCGCTGACGCTCGTGGATATAACTCCAAGCACGGCAACATAAATGGAGCGGCGGGAAAACAACATATCAAACCCTCACAAATGATAGTCGTTATATTTTATGAATGCCGTAATGGGATGTACACGACAAACACGCCTGTAATTCCACGCCAGGCAAAGGGTTTCGCGGTATTTGACACAGTTTCCACCGACAAGCGCCCGGCAGATATTTTTAGGATAATAGCGGCCTTTCGGGGCAAGCGACGGGGGTAATACCCGCATGGTCTACGGCGAGCTTATTCCCCACTTTCAATCACAGCCCCGTTCAAAGAAAAAGGTTTTGCATGAAACTCATCCGGCACATTATTGGAATTTTGTTTTCACCCAGACAAACCTGGCAGACGATTGCGGCCGAGCAGACCGACGCCCGGGGGTTGTATACCGGCTATATCATGCCCGTTGCGCTGATTCCCGTCTGCGCCAGCCTGGTGGGAACAGTCCTCGCCGCCCGCGCCTCCGGACAGACAGCGCCTGCGTCGTGGCTGTCGATAGGCATTGGTACGGTCGTCGGATATGGGCTGCTGCTCAGCATCATCGGCGCCCTGGCCTGTCTGGCCAATAAACTGTCGCCGCGCTTCGGTGGACTCAGTGATCCATCAAAGGCCCTGCAACTGGTCGCCTACAGCGCAACCGCCGGCATGGTAGGCAGCGTTTTTTCCGTTTTTCCGGATTTCATCATTGCCGGCATGTTGGCGCTGCTGTATTCGTTCTACCTGATGTTTCTTGGCGCGCCTGCGATGCTGAAAACGCCGCAAGAAAAAGCTTTTTCCTTTGCTTTCATGATGCTGATCTGCTCCCTGCCGATCGGCGCAGTATTTGCGGGCATATTTAGCCTGGCCTTCTCACTCTTCCGGTAAACAGCGGACTTGCCAACCCGCCGACGGTATTGTCCTTCCCCTTATCGCAGCGCCCGTAGCGCTCTGCCGCGCCGGATCGATTGCGCTGCCCTGCTCACGGATATTCCACCAGCACACTTTCGGGCCTGAGCCATTCACCCAGTGCATCTAGCAGCGCATCCTCCAGCCGGACGCGGCAGGCATCGCCCAGTTTCAGTTCGCACAAGGCCTCGGCATTGCGGTAATTCAGGCACACGGGGCAAGTGCCATCCTGCGTAAAGGGCGCCAGCAATCCTTGCAGGCGCAGCGCGGCAGCGCGCGCATTGCCGCCGCTAGCCTGCCCGTTGAGGGTAATCCGCAACTGGTGGGCAAAGCGCGTGCGCGCTTCGGCCAATGAAAACAGCCGATCCGCGACGATGCGCACTTTGCCCTCGCCGGCAAAATCATCGTTCTGCACCTTGCCTTCGACGACCAGCACTTCATCAACACCAATGCGGTCCCTGTACGTCTCAAACGTTTCATTGAACACGGAGACTTCCAGCGATGCCGAAGCATCATCGAGCTGGATGAAAGCCATTTTGCCGCGCGCAGTGAGTTTGGTGCGCACACTGGCGACCAGCCCAGCAAGAATTTGCGGTTCCTTTCTGGCCTCAAGCCGCGCGAGCGGCCGATGCGCAAAGCGCGAAACCTCCTGCTTGACGGCATGGAAAGGATGCCCGGAAAAAAAGAAGCCCAGCGCCATTTTTTCCTCACGCAGGCGATCGCGCTCCGCCCAAGGCGCTGCCTCGACATAGTGCGGCTGCTGCTCCGCCTGCGCCGCATCGTCGAGCAAGTCAAACAGACTGACCTGCAGGGCGTCGCGCTCGGCCTGCTCTGCAGCTTCGATGGCAATACCCACCGATGCCATCAGGCGGGCGCGATGGCTGTCGATCGAATCGAAAGCGCCAGCGCGAATCAGCGCTTCGATCGTGCGGCGGTTGACCAGCCGCTTATCGACGCGGCGGCAGAAATCGAACAGATCCTTGAACGCGCCACCCGCGTTACGCGCCGCAACGATGCATTCGACCGCCTGCTGGCCCGTGCCCTTGATGGCGCCCAGGCCATACCGAAGGGTTGCGCGGTCGACCGGCGTAAAACGGTAGCCGGAGGCGTTGATGTCCGGCCCGAGGATATTCAACCCGTTGGCGAGGGCATCGTCGTAAAAGATCTTGACCGTATCGGTGTTGTCCATGTCCGACGACAGCGTCGCCGCCATGAAAGCCGCGCAGTGATGAGCTTTCAGCCAGGCTGTCTGGTAGGTAATGACCGCATAAGCCGCCGTATGCGATTTATTAAAACCGTATTCGGCAAACTTGGTCATCAGGTCGAAGAGTTCCTCAGCCAGCGCCGGATCGTAGCCCTTCTTCTTTGCGCCGGCGGCGATTGTCTCGCGGTGCTTGGCCATTTCCTCCGGCTTTTTCTTGCCCATCGCCCGACGCAGCATGTCCGCGCCACCGAGCGTGTAACCGCCGATGATCTGGGAAATCTGCATGACCTGCTCCTGATAGACGATGACGCCGTAAGTCGGCTCCAGCGCGTCTTTCAGGTCAGGGTGGAAATAGTCGATCTTCTGCTGCCCTTTCTTACGCAGAATAAAGTCATCGACCATGCCTGAGCCGAGCGGTCCCGGCCGATACAGCGCCAGCACGGCGATGATGTCTTCAAAGCGGTCGGGCTGGAGCTTTTTGAGCAGTTTTTTCATACCTTCCGATTCCACCTGGAAGATCGCCGTCGTATTGGCATCCTTGAGAATCTGGTAGGTCTTGGGATCATCGAAGGTCAGCGCGTCCAGATCGGGGCGCGAACCGCTCAACAGCTCGACGTAATCGACGGCCTGCTTGATGGTCGTCAAATTGCGCAGTCCGAGAAAGTCGAACTTGACGAGGCCGACTTTTTCAACATCGTCCTTGTCGTATTGGGAGACGACGGAAGCGCCGCTGTCGGCCGAGTAGAGCGGGCAAAAATCAGTGAGCCGGCCGGGCGCAATCAGCACACCGCCGGCGTGCATGCCAATATTGCGCGTCAGGTCTTCCAAACGACCGGCTAGATCGAACAGCTCGCGCACCTCTTCTTCATTCTCGATGCGTTCCTTCAGCTGGGGTTCCGCCTCAATCGCCTTGGCCAGCGACAACGGTTTATTCTGTTCAAGCGGAATCAGTTTGGAAAGCTGGTCGCAGAAGGAATAGGGCAGGTCGAGCACGCGCCCGACGTCGCGGATGACCGCTTTGGACGACATTGTCCCGAAGGTGGCAATTTGCGACACGGCGTCTTTGCCGTATTTCTCGCGCACGTATTCGATGACGCGTCCGCGTTTATCCTGACAAAAATCGATGTCGAAGTCCGGCATCGACACGCGCTCCGGGTTGAGGAAGCGCTCAAACAGCAGAGCGTAGCGCAAAGGATCCAGATCGGTGATGCCGATGGAGAAGGCTACGAGCGAGCCTGCGCCCGAGCCGCGCCCCGGGCCGACGGGAACGTCGTTTTTTTTACCCCAGTTGATGAAGTCGGCCACGATCAGGAAGTAGCCGGAGAAGCCCATTTTGATGATGGTCTCGATCTCGGTATGCAGGCGGGCGTCATAGGTGGGGCGCTGCTGCGCGCGCTGCGCCGGGTCAGGGTATAGCTGCACAAGGCGCCGCTCCAGGCCACGCTCGGCTTCCGCCACCAGAAAATCATCGAGGGAAATGCCCTCCGGCGTCGGGAAGACGGGCAGATAATGCTTACCCAGCGTCACCGTCAGATTGCAGCGGCGGGCAATTTCAACCGTATTCTCGATCGCCGCCGGCAGATCGGCGAAAAGTTCGAGCATCTCGCCCGTTGATTTAAAGTATTGCTCCTCGGTATAGAGGCGGGGACGCCGCATGTCACCGAGCATCTGGCCTTCCGCGATGCAGACGCGCGCCTCGTGCGCCATGAAGTCGCCGCGCTCAAGAAACTGGATCGGGTGCGTTGCCACGAGCGGCAGATCGAGTTCCGCCGCCAAAGCCACCGTGGCTGTAACCAAACTTTCCTGCTGCCGATAATGCGCCGAATCACGCGGCTGGAAACGCTGGATTTCCAGATAGAACGCTTCCGGAAAACGCTTCATCCAGTAACGGGCGCGGCTAGCCGCCAGATCGGCATGCCCCTGCTGCAAGGCTTCGCCGACATCGCCCAACGAGGCGCCCGACAGGGCGATCAAGCCATCAAGAGGAACTTCGTCCAGCATCTGGCGGGTCACTTCCGCCCGGCCGCGCACACGCGGTGCAAGCTGCGCCCGCGAGAGAAGCTCGCAGAGCTGTAGATAACCGCGATGCGTCCGGCACAGAAGCAGCAGGCGATACGGACGGTCGGGATCGGCCTCATTAGCCAGATAGACATCGCAACCGAGAATCGGCTTGATGCCGCGCGCCCTGGCCGCACTGTAGAACTTGACGAAGCCAAAACAGTTCGCCAGATCGGTCAGGGCAAGCGCCGGCATCCCGTCGGCGGCGGCGCGCATCACAGGCGGACATTCGTGATTTTTGCCGGCATCCAGACGCACCGTACTGTCGGTGATCGAGTATTCGCTATGCAGGCGCAGATGGACAAAACGCGGTTCGGGCATCCGGATATTTTACTGCCCTTCTCTGTACCCTTCATTTTCCCGCCAGACAGCGCAGAACGTTTCTTCTTTGGATGACAGTGTGTATGCCGAATTCTGCCGGATGCGTTACCGGATTTGGCATCTTAACTTGCGGTTTTCCGCCTTGCAGATTCCGGCATCGGTGGGAAACAACTGCTTACAGTTTGTTGAGGACAAAGGGAATGCGCTTCGATAGTCTGCGACGCTCGATGATACGCAATGAAGTAGGCGTGGATTGGAAATTAACCAAAGGAGAACAAGACGATGAAACCTAATAGAGTGCTCGGCGCCGTAATCGTGTTTTCACTCGGTGTGGCCACTTCGGCCACTGCGCTGGCCAATGATACTGTCGTTGGCGCTTTGATCGGCGGTGCAGCGGGCGCCCTGGTCGGCCATTCCGTAGGCGGACGTGATGCGATGGTTACCGGTGGGGTTCTTGGCGCAGCAGCAGGCGCGGCCATTGGCAGCCAGTCACGCCGTCGCCATAAGTCTGAACATTCAGCGCATTATTATCCGTACCCTCCGAATTACCGTTATTCGGAGAGAAATTATTCTTATCCGGCGCAGCCCACTTATTATTACGAATCGCCCGCATACTATGAGGCGCCGCCCGAAGTCTATTACGAGCCTCGGCGGCGGGGTCATCGCCATGATTACCGCTATCTCCCGATGCCTGTCTCCATGGAGATTTACGACGACTGAACATTGACAGCCATTGATTACTGTGACCGCCCGCATTGCATACGCACCATGCTGGCGGTGCAGTGTCGTGAGGCTGCCCCCGCACCGTCATAGCGGCGTCTCCACAGGATACGAATACGCCAGATGAGTCCTCCGTTCCCGATTGACTTTGGTATTACCCTGCCTTAGCATCGGTCGGCGCCGGGGGCTGTAATCCGGTTTTCGATAATCGACTATTCGAATGGGAGAGATGGCTATCATGACGATTCGTTTTCGTTCTCTTGCGCTACCGTTGATGCTCGGTGCGTTGACGTTTGCTCCAATCGCTCAGGCAGTTGATGCTTCGCTGACCACTCAGCCGACCTATCGCTATCAGTTGATCGATACGTTTGAGGTCAAGGGGCGTCAGGGCGTTGCCAGCGACGGCAATTACTACTACGTCAGCGGCAGCAAAGCACTCTACAAGTACGACAAGAACGGCAAGCTGCTGCTTGCCAATGAGACGCCGTTTGACGGCTACCCGATTCCAGCCAACCACATTGGCGGCATCGACGTTTTCAACGGCGAGATTTTTGTCAGCGCCGAGAATTTCATGGACGGCGTCGGCAAGGATATCCAGATTGCCATTCACGACGCTGAAACGCTAAAGCTCAAGCGTTCGTTCAGCTTCGAGCCGTCCAGCGGACAGCAGGAAGTGTCCGGCATTTGCGTCGATACCGACAAGCGCACGGTGTGGATGGTGTCCTGGGTGGGCGAGGAAAGCGGGCGCTATATCTATGAATACAGCCTGGATACCGGCAAATACCTGCGCAAGGTGCACTTGCAGGCCGTGCCGCAATGGATTCAGGGCATCCATTACTGGAAGGGTAAGCTGTTCGTCACCGCGGACGACGGCAATGCCGACTTCGACGAGCCGGACAATCTGTACCGCGTCGATGTCACGGACAAGACCTACGCGCATGTCGTGCGCGAGAAGATTTTTTCCGAAGTCAAACGCCAAGGTGAAATCGAAGCGGGCGGCGTCGATCCAAAAACGGGTGAATTACTGATCCTGTTCAACCGCGGCTCACGCATTGTGCTCGGCATGGTCAAAGGTTTTTACCCAGGCTACGACAAAGAGATTTCGGAAGTCTACCGCTTCCGGATGACGCCTTACTCGGATAAACCGGCGAAGGCAAAGGCGAAAAAGTAGCCCCGCCGCAGCCCGCGTAAACAGGGCGTCTTTGAGCAGGCGCCCGGGGATTCTTGATTTACGTGCATTTCCGAAGGGCTGCCCGCCAGCCCTTTGTTTATAAGGGTTCCAGAGGTACCTACCCTGGGATGCCCTAAATACGCAGGGTTCAGAGCATCTATATTTGGGACATCCAAAACA
>CALHZD010000115.1 GCA_938040985.1 uncultured Propionivibrio sp. | reverse complement strand
CTGACTTTCTTTGGCGAGGCAAAGAAAGTCAGCGGGGTGCGCTGCCGCTCAGCGCAACAGCATTAAGAGAAGTTCCGTAGGTGGAAGTCAGCGCACATGCTTTAGTAGTTCTTTTTTAGCTTCAGGACGCTTGCCCGCTAGCCCGCGTATTTAGGGCGTTTCGGAGTAGGCGCACTGAAACCCTTATAAACAGGGCAACTCCGAACACCACGCACTGAAACCCTTATAAACAGGGCAACTCCGAACACCACGCCCTGAAACCCTTGCAAACAGACCAGAAAACATAAAGCACTCTGAAACGCCCTATTTACAAGGGCTTCAGAATATCAAAAAACATAAAATGGAACGTTGTACCCGACCAACTCTCTGCATCCCCTGTAGATAAGGCACCTCCGGGGCGGACTGCCCGCCAGCCCGCGTATTTAGCGGTATCACCAAGGGGTATGCTCTGAAACCCTTTATTTATAAGGGCTCCAGCGGTCCCTTCCCGGAGTTCCTTTATCTATGCGGGTTTGGGAGGCATCTACCCGCAAACGCCCTATCCACGCGGGTTTTCGAGGTGCCTTGTACCGAAAAGATGCGGCGGGCGGCGGCCGGGGCGCGTGCGCTTCAGGCGCCGCGTTGCCGGCGCACGGTGACCGTTTCTCCGGCGATGCCCCAGTTGTCGGTTTCCACTTCGTCGATGACGACAACCGTGGTATTCGGATTCTTGCCGAGGACACCGACGAGCAACTGCGTCACGCCGGAAATCAGTGCGGCCTTTTGCGCGGCGCTGGCGCCTTGCTGGCAACCTCGCGGGTAATCTTGATATTCACGTATGGTATGGCGTGGTTCTCTTCAGCCGGCTGCCTTGGCGCAGCGGCTGAGGGTCGGGCCGTCAACGCATCAGTGTTCGCGGCTTTCCAGCAGGGATTTGTTGATGTCGATCTTGTAGCGGGCGCGCAGCGCGTTGAGATAGGCGGAAAGATCTTCCTGCGCCAGAATGCCCGCGTATTGACGCTCCAGCGCCTTGCGCCGCGTTTCATCCAGCTTCTCCGGCGGAACGAGTTTGACAAGCTTGTAAAGCGAATAACCGCCGCGCACATTGACGCCCACGTAGGCCGGGAGTTTTTCCATTTCAGCCTGGAACAGCGGGCGCACCGCTTCCGCAGGCAAGTCACCGCGTTGCATCCGGGTCGCCGTTTTAAGCGGCGACCAGCTCACCTTGTCGGCCTCGCCTTTCTGCAAGGCGGCCAGGCGCGCTTTGCCCGACTCTTCGGCCAGTCTGCTCGCTTCGCGCGCGGTCAGCAGTTTTTCAATTTCACTTTTCACAGATTCGAAGGGTTTGAGCGCCGCCGCCTTGTGTTCGATCACCCGCGCCGCAAGCAAGGTGCTCGGCGCGACTTCGACGGCCTCAATGTTGCGCTTGTTTTTGATGGCATCGTCCGAAAATAATGCGGCCAGCACCTTTTCGTTGCCCAGTAAACAGAGGGCTGCCGCTTCCTGTGGCGTTGCGTTCCGGGCAATCCAGCCGCTCTGCTGCGGTTGGAGCTTGAAGCCCTCGGCCACCGCCTGCAAGCTGTCAGGCTGTTCATAGACCATGTTGCTGAAGCTTTCTGCGGATTCGGCAAATTTACGCAGCGCCGCCTGCTGCCGGAGATCTTTCTCGATGTCGGCGCGTACGCTTTCCAACGGCAGCTGCTTGGCCGGCCTGATGCCCGTCAGTTTGATGATGTGATAGCCAAAATCCGATTCAACCACATCGGAAATCTCGCCGTTTTTAAGGCTGAAAACCGCGTCTTCAAAGGGTTTGACCATCGCGTCGCGGCCAAAATAACCCAGATCGCCGCCATGCCCCGCCGAGCCGGGATCCTGTGAATACTGCTTAGCCAGGTCGGCAAATTTGGCGGGCGTCTTGCGCACTTCCTTGAGCAATTCCTCAGCTTTTTTTCTGGCGGCCGCTTTTTCGCCGTCATTTTTGGCGGTAATCAAAATATGACTGGCGCGTCGCTCTTCCGGTTGCTGGTATCGATCCTTGCCGGCTTCATAGGCGGCCTTGATTTCCGCCTCGCCAATGGTCGCCTGCGCTGCCAAGGCGTCCGGCGAGAGCACCAGAAATTCCGCTTTAACCTGCTCGGGGGTCTCGAATTGCGCTTTATTGTCGTTGTAATATTTTTCGGCTGCGTCGGCGTCGAGTTTGACCTGTGCGGTAAATGGCCCGGGGGCAATATGGTGTTCCGCGTACTGCCGGCCGCCCAGCTGAATATCGAGCAGGACATCGGTCTGCGCCTGCGATACGAAAGCCGTCTCGCTAACGGCGTCCATCAGTTGCTGAATCGTCAGATCCTGGCGGTACATTGCCTCGAACTGCGGTTTTGACATCCCCTGGGCATTGAGCAGACGGTCGTATCTTTCCAGCGAAAACCGGCCGTTATCCTGCAATGCCGGAATCCTGTTGATTTCGTCGACTAGCGCAGCGTTGCTAACCACCATGCGGTTCTGACTCGAATCAAGCAATAGAAGCCGCCGGTCGATCAGCGAGTTGAGCACGCTCATGCGGGCATCCAGAGAATTAAGCATCTCCGGCCTGAACGATTCGCCCATCGACCGGCGCAGTTGATCCTGACGTTCGCGCATCGCCAGCTCAAATTCATGTGCGGTAATTTTTGTATCGCCGACGCGGGCGACATCATCCCCCGCCCCAGAATTTCGGACATACGCTTCGATGCCAAAAAAGGCAAAAGGCAGCGTAATCAGGGCCAGAAAAACTTGTACGATCTTCTGATTATTTCTGACGGCATCAAACATGGTAGTACGCCTAACTCAAACGACAAAAATAGAATCAAAAAAGAAAAGGCGAACTTGCGTTCGCCTTTGAAAACTGGCGGAGTGGACGGGACTCGAACCCGCGACCCCCGGCGTGACAGGCCGGTATTCTAACCAACTGAACTACCACTCCAGAGAGCAGATCAGGCAAAGCGCCAATTTTACGGCGGGGGTGTCTTGCCATTTCTCGCCTGAATGGTGGGTGCTGACGGGTTCGAACCGCCGACATCCAGCTTGTAAGGCTAGCGCTCTACCAACTGAGCTAAGCACCCGCTATGCGCCAGAACGCAAAGCGCTTAGTTTACTGCATCTTTTAGCCCTTTTCCAGCACGGAACTTCGGCACCTTGGCCGCCTTGATTTTCAGTGTTGCGCCGGTTTGCGGGTTACGCCCAACACGGGCGGCGCGCTTGCCAACATAGAAGGTTCCAAAACCAACGAGTGAAACAGAACCGCCTTTTTTGAGAGAGGCTTTGACGGCAGTAATCGTCGCATCAAGCGCACGACCCGCGGCGGCCTTAGAAATCTCGGCGGATGCGGCAATCCGTTCGATCAACTCAGCCTTATTCATATTGTCCATAATTACCTCCTTTGCAGTCGTTGAGGAAAAAAGGTAGCAGCATGGCCTGATGCCGGCCTGGCATCAACGAAAACATCTCGGGCCAGAGAGAGCCCGTCGAACGCGTGAGTGCAGACAGAAGCAACACATTACGGGAAACCGGCATCAGTCATACGCATAGAGCCGCATCTGACAACATGAGGTTGGAAGCTGTCAAGATCTGTGCCGATAGCATATGCTTATCTTGCACGGAATAATCGTCCTCCATTCTTTATCGCCCAACAGCATTGGTTTGCCGTTCTGTATCTGCCACAGACTTCTTGTCCCGTCCGCGGCTACTCTCTTGTAAGTACGAATGAATTCACTGAGCGCAATGCCCTCTCAGTCATCCGTAAGGAAGCGGCGAATTGTAATGGACTTCTCTGCCGCCACCGAGCGGTAGCGGCAGATTCGCATCAGTGCGTGACCACCGATGGGACGGTTGATGATGTATCGCTATTTTCCGGAACGGCCGCAACAACTTTTGTTTCCGGCAAAGGAGTCGGCGCTTGCGCAAGCGCCAGTTCAAGCACCTTGTCGATCCACCGAACCGGAATAATTTCAAGCCGATTCTTGATCGTATCGGGCATCTCGGCCAAATCGCGTACGTTTTCTTCCGGAATCAGCACCCGCGCCAGGCCGCCGCGCACCGCCGCCAGCAATTTTTCCTTGAGGCCGCCGATCGGCAACACTTCGCCACGCAGCGTAATTTCACCGGTCATTGCCACGTCGCAACGCACCGGAATACCGGTCAGAGAAGATACCATCGCGGTCGTCATGGCAATTCCCGCCGACGGCCCATCCTTAGGCGTTGCGCCTTCGGGCACGTGGATATGGATGTCGCGTTTCTCAAATACATCATCCGTGATTCCAAGACGCTGGGCGCGGGCGCGCACCACAGAACGCGCCGCCTCTACCGATTCCTTCATGACATCGCCCAGCGAGCCTGTCATCGTCGTCTTGCCCTTGCCTGGCAAAACGACCGACTCAATGGTCAGTAACTCACCGCCCACTTCTGTCCACGCCAGACCGGTCACCTGGCCAATCTGGTTCTCGCGTTCGGCCACACCGAAGGTATAGCGACGCACACCGAGAAATTTATCGAGATTGCGCGCGGACACAGCGATGCGTTTCTGGTTTTTTCTAAGCAGCAACGTTTTGACCACTTTGCGGCAGATTTTTGAAATTTCACGTTCCAGTGCGCGCACGCCCGCTTCCCGCGTGTAGTAACGGACGATATCCCGTAACGCCGCTTCAGCGACCGTCAGCTCAGTCTTTCTCAGGCCATTGGCTTTCATCTGCTTGGGCAGCAAATAACGCCGGGCAATATTGATCTTTTCATCTTCGGTGTAACCCGACAGGCGAATCACCTCCATGCGATCAAGCAGCGGCGCCGGAATATTCAGCGTATTCGCCGTGGCGACGAACATGACTTCCGACAGGTCGTATTCGACCTCAGCGTAATGATCGACGAACGTTGAATTTTGCTCGGGATCAAGCACTTCGAGCAATGCTGATGAGGGATCACCGCGGAAATCCTGCCCCATTTTATCGACTTCATCAAGCAGGAATAGCGGGTTTTTGACGCCGACTTTAGTCATGTTCTGCAAAATTTTGCCGGGCATGGAGCCAATATAAGTGCGGCGATGCCCGCGAATTTCCGCTTCATCGCGCACGCCGCCCAGGCTCATGCGCACAAACTTGCGGCCGGTAGCGCTGGCAATCGATTGGCCAAGTGAAGTTTTACCGACGCCGGGCGGCCCGACAAGGCAGAGAATCGGCGCTTTGAGTCGATCGACGCGCTGCTGCACGGCCAGATATTCGATGATTCGTTCCTTGACCTTTTCCAATCCCCAGTGATCTTTGTCGAGCACCTTGCCGGCGGCGGCCAGATCCTTACTAATGCGCGTTTTTTTGCGCCACGGCAGGCCGATCAGCGTTTCGATGAAGTTGCGCACGACCGACGCCTCTGCCGACATCGGCGACATCAGCCGCAATTTTTTCAGTTCTGCCTGGACTTTGGACATGCCTTCCTTACTCATGCCGGCATCTTTGGCTTTTTTCTCCAGCTCCTCGAGATCATTGCCTTCCTCGCCTTCACCCAGCTCTTTCTGGATGGCTTTGACCTGCTCGTTGAGGTAATACTCACGTTGGCTCTTTTCCATCTGGCGTTTAACGCGACCGCGGATGCGCTTTTCGACCTGGAGAATGTCAATTTCCGCTTCGAGCTGAGAAAGCAGGCGTTCGATGCGAGCGCGAACGTCGAATAGTTCCAGCACTTCCTGTTTCTGTTCGAGTTTAAGCGGCAAGTGGGCAGCAATGGTATCGGCCAAACGTCCGGCTTCATCAATATTGGCGACCGATCCCAGGATTTCCGGCGGGATCTTTTTATTAAGCTTGACGTACTGGTCAAATTGAGCAATGACGGCACGGCGCAGCGCTTCGACCTCATGCTCAACGCCCGGCCCCGGCAACACGGGCTGTACGAGTGCCACAAACATGTCATCCTTCGTTGAGATTGAGGCGATGCGTCCCCGTTGCGTCCCCTCGACCAGCACCTTGACCGTGCCGTCGGGCAGCTTGAGCATTTGCAGAATATTGGCGACACATCCAATTTCGTAAAGATCCTCCGCCTCCGGCTCATCTTTGCCCGCTGATCTTTGGGCAACCAGCATAATGCCCTTACCGGCCTCCATCGCCGCTTCCAACGACTTGATCGACTTGGGACGCCCGACAAAAAGTGGAATTACCATATGCGGAAAAACGACGACATCGCGCAAAGGCAACAACGGCAATTCAGTCGGCGTAGTGGAAAGCAGAAAATTTGTAGCAGAAGACATCAGTCATACTCCAGAAATGGCAATCACAACGCCAGATGAGGGCGTTCCGCCGCATTTCAATCCATTCAGTCGACGCGAACACACCTCGCTAACAGCAGGCAAGCCCTACCTGCCGCAGTTACGTTCAAGGCAATTTATATTCAGCTGGCGCTGGAGGTCTTGGGCGGGTCGGCGTAAATCAGGATCGGTTTGGTATCCGTATCAATCATGGCCTCGTCAACCACAACCTTGACTACGTTTCCCATCCCGGGCAATTCATACATGGTATCGAGCAACGCCGACTCCAGGATTGAGCGCAGGCCGCGCGCGCCGGTCTTGCGTTCAAGCGCGCGCCTGGCAACGGCCGCCATCGCCGCCGGACGAATTTCAAGCTCGACACCTTCCATAGCAAACAGTTTCTGATACTGTTTGACCAACGCATTTTTCGGCTCCGTCAAAATCTGCACCAGCGCGTCACTGGATAATTCTTCCAGCGTGGCGACAACAGGCAAGCGGCCGATCAGTTCGGGAATCAAGCCAAACTTGACGAGGTCTTCCGGCTCGACAGTGCGCAAGATTTCGCCAATAGCCTTTTTATCTTCCTTGCTCTTGACCTCGGCGCCGAATCCCATTCCTCCTTTTTCGGAACGGGCGCGAATGATTTTTTCCAAGCCATCGAAAGCGCCGCCGCAGATAAACAAGATATTGGATGTATCGACCCGCACAAAATCCTGCCCCGGATGCTTACGCCCGCCCTGCGGCGGCACCGAGGCAATCGTTCCCTCGATCAGTTTGAGCAGCGCCTGCTGTACGCCTTCGCCTGATACATCGCGGGTAATTGACGGGTTGTCGGATTTGCGGGAAATCTTGTCGATCTCGTCGATATAGACGATACCGCGTTGCGCTTTCTCAATGTCGTAATCACAATTCTGCAGCAGTTTCTGGATGATATTTTCGACGTCTTCGCCGACATAGCCAGCCTCGGTAAGTGTCGTTGCATCGGCCATAACGAACGGCACATCCAGCATGCGCGCCATCGTCTGCGCCAATAGCGTTTTGCCGGAACCCGTCGGGCCGATGAGCAGAATATTGCTCTTGGCCAGCTCAACGTCGTTATCCAGCTTACCGCGATGGCGCAAGCGTTTGTAGTGGTTGTACACCGCGACGGAAAGACTGCGCTTGGCGGTTTCCTGTCCGATCACATACTGGTCGAGCAATGCCTTGATTTCTTTGGGCGTCGGTAAATCCTTACGCGCAGCCTTGGCGTTATCCTGCTCATCCTCGGCTTCGTCACGAATGATGTCGTTGCACAAATTAATGCATTCATCACAGATGAACACCGATTCGCCGGCAATCAGTTTTTTCACCTCATGCTGACTCTTGCCGCAAAAGGAGCAATACAAGAGTTTTTCGCTACCGCCTTGTTTTTCTACCATCGACAACCCCAGAACCCGCCATTCAACGGCTCAATGAAATGAACTATGACTATGTTTAGACTGCGCCGCGTTTTTCAAGCACCTTGTCGATCAGGCCATATTCGGCCGCCTCCTGCGCAGAGAGGAAGTTATCCCGATCAGTATCCCGCTCAATGCGCTCGATCGGCTGCCCTGTATGCTGCGCCATGATGGCATTGAGCTTGGCACGCAAGGAGAGGATTTCCTTGGCATGGATGGCAATATCCGAGGCCTGCCCCTGAAAACCGCCCATCGGTTGATGGATCATGACCCGCGAATTGGGCAGGGCAAAACGCTTGCCTTTGGCGCCAGCGCACAGCAAAAATGCGCCCATTGAGGCCGCCTGCCCCATACACAGCGTCGACACGTCGGGCTTGACGAATTGCATGGTGTCGTAGATCGACATGCCGGCAGATACTGAGCCACCCGGCGAGTTAATGTAGAAATAAATATCCTTGTCTGGATTTTCGGCTTCGAGAAACAACAACTGGGCAACCACCAAATTGGCGCTCACGTCATTGACCGGTCCGACCAGGAAAATGACCCGTTCCTTGAGCAGGCGCGAATAAATATCGTAGGCGCGCTCGCCGCGCCCGCTCTGCTCGATCACCATCGGCACCATGCCGAGCGCCTGCGGATCGAAATGCCCTGCAGCGAAAGAATCAAGACTCATGCCTTTTCCCCTACCTATTTGCGCAACAACGCCTAGAACGGGCGCGCGCCCATCAGTTCGTCGAAAACAATGGGTTTATCAACAACCTTAACCTGCGAGAGCACCCAGTTGACCACATTGTCCTCAATGGCGACGCCCTCGATTTCCGCCAGGCGCTGCGGGTTGGCGTAGTACCAGCGCACCACGTCTTGCGGATGCTCGTAACTCTGCGCCGCATCTTCAACGATCGCTTTGATTTGATCTGGCTTGGGTTGCAGCGAATGCGCCTTGACCGCTTCGGAAAGAATCAGACCGAGCGTCACACGACGTTTGGCCTGATCGGCGAACCATTCGCGCTGAATCGGAAAGTCCTTCATTCTGGCACCGCCGCGCTGCGCCATTTCCTGACGTGCATTTTCCGCCAGATGATTAATTTCCATCTCAATCAGCGCCTTCGGCGTTTCAACCGGATTGACCTTGAGCAGCGCTTCCATCACCTGATCCTTGACCCGGCTCTGCAAGCGTTTCTTGACCTCGCGCTTGAGATTGCCTTCGATTTCAGTGCGCATTTTTTCTACGTTGCCATTACCGATGCCGAGCGCTTTGGCAAATTCACCATCAATGTCGGGCAGAATGGCCTGTCCCACCTCCTTGACGGACACCTCGAACGTCACGGCCTTGCCGGCCAGGTCCGGCGCCTGATAATCGGCGGGGAACGTCATTTCAAAGGACTTCGATTCGCCTGCCTTCAACCCCTCCACGGCCGCCTCGAAATCGGCCAGCATGGCGCCCTCACCCAGCACGAACGGGAAGCCCTTCGCCTCACCGCCCTGGAAGGCTTCGCCGTCCTTTTTACCGAAGAAATCAATGATCACGCGATCTCCCTTGGCGGCGGCGCGCTCAACCGGTTCGTAGCGTACGCGCTGCTTGCGCAGCACTTCCAAGGTGCGATCCAGTTCGGCCGGACCGACTTCCAGGGTGGGGCGCTCAATTTCGATATCCTTCAGATCGCCCAGGACAATGTCCGGATACACCTCGAAAATCGCCGTAAATTCCAGGGGCGGCAGCGGCGCATCTTGCGTAGCAGCCGCCTTTTCCGCCTCCGGCGCTTCCTTCGGCGCTTTATCCTGCTTGGCTTCGATGCGCGGATTGCCCGCTACGCGCAGGTTCTGCGCCCGGACAGCCTCGCCGAACGCCTTGTCCAACGCCGCATTCAGCGCCTCGTAATACGCCTCCTGCCCATACTGCCGGCGAATGACGCTGGCCGGCACTTTGCCCGGGCGGAAACCGGGCATTTTGACCGTCTTGCCGATCTTGCGCAGACGCTGTTCGATGTCTTTTTCGAGATCAGCCGCCGGAAGGGAAAGGTCCAGACGGCGCTCCAGCGCACTGGGCGCCGCCGGCGCGGTATTGTCGGTATGGGCGGCATTCTCGGCGTTCGCATTCGTATTGGTTGCGTTCGTTTCCATTCAAAATCCTCAAAAATCTCGAAAAAACAGTAGAAAAATGCAGGAGAAAAATTCTAAAAATACGGCGGGTTTGGCAAGAATCCGGGCAGTAACGGCCAGAGCGGTTATTGTTCAGCCCTTTCCACGGGACGCACACGGAAAATCCGCGTAGAACACCTGCCTGACGCCTTGAACTCCAGTCATTTGCCTCATTGAAGTCTGGCCTCGGCGCGCGATTGTAGCATACCGCTCAACGCCAATGATTTCCGTCAACGCCTGATGCCAACAGGCATTACGCTGCATCGACCGATAATGCCGCGCCTCGAACGAGGACCTCATTCGGGCACGGCATCTACACTCCGCGCAGGCAACTTTGCACCCGATATTCTTGGCGGTAGCGGCCTGGTTAATCAGTACTCTGCCCACTTTTGCCGCCGCCTTTCCCCGCCATTTTGCGCGCTTTGCCGCATAAAAACGACGCCTTAAAATACATCCGTCATCGCTATCGCCATTCAACCTCGCATGCAAAGGAACCACTTATGGCCATTCAACCCGTCCCTCTTGCCAAGTTCTATCGCCTGATGAATCACGGCCCCGTCACCCTGGTTTCCGCCCAACATAACGGCGTGGAAAACGCAATGTCGGTGGCCTGGGCCTGCGCTTTGGACTTCGACAAGGTCTCCATCGTGGTCGCCAGCACAGCCTACACCCGCGGACTGATCGAAAAAAGCGGCTATTTCGCCGTACAAATCCCTACTGTTCGCCAGGCGGAGCTGGTGCTGGACATGGGAGAAAGCCGCCGTGAAAACCCGGACAAAATGCGGAACATCGGCCGTTTTTACCAGGACGGTTTCGATGTCCCGCTGATCAAGGACTGCGCGGCATGGATCATCTGCCAGCTCATCGCGGAACCGCATAACCAGCAGACTTACGACTTATTCATCGGCAAAGTCTTGGGCGCCTGGGCGGATGAGCGCATTTTCAGCCACGGCCATTGGCTTTTCGACACCGCTCCCGATGAACTGCGCACCTTGCACTACGTGGCAGGCGGCCAGTTCTACGCGATCGGCAAGGGCATCAAGTTCGATCGCGGACCGGACATGGACTAAAGCGCGCCGCCGCTGCCTGTCGCCCGACGCCTGCCTTTGACCGCCGGAAACGAAGACCAACGACCGGCCAGCCGGGAAACGATGATGCCGCGGTGAAAAATGCGGGAAACGGCAGCAACCGGCTGCACCGATGCCGGTTCCGGATGATGGGCAGACGGGCAGATTGGCCGGATGTTGCAGAAAGGATAAGGGAGCGCGGGAAAGCGACCCGCCGAAAGCCTTGACTGGCCTGGGCTTGCGCTGCCCGCCAGCCCGCGTGGATTGGGCGTTTGCGGCCATGCCCATCAAAACCGCATGCGCAGGCGCCGCTCCGGGCCAATTATTTAGCGCCTGGCAAAATGATAGAATGAGCGCCATCTCTCAACCATCCCCCTTCTCATCATGTTCTCACGACTCATGCCCCAAGAAGGGAAATTCTTCGATCTGTTTGATGCGCACGCCGAACAGATGGTGCAGGGTAGCCATGCCCTGCTGAAGATGCTCAATACGTTCAACCACTCGGCGACGGAAGCGGATAGCCAGCGCGCTTTAGTCGATGCATCCGAAGAGCGCGGCGACAAAATTAAGACCGAAACGCTGCGGCAATTGCACAAATCGTTCATCACGCCGCTTGACCGGGAAGAAATTCACCAGTTGAGTACCGGCTTCGACGGCATTCTCGATCTGATTCAGGATAGCGCGCACACCATTTCGCTTTACAACATCCGCCACGTCCCGGCAGAGGCCATCCGGCTGAGCGAGCTGATCGTCGGTTGCACCGAATATCTGAAACAGGCGGTATTCCTGCTCCGCTCAATGGATAACGCCAGCGAGATTCTTGCCTTCTGCGACAAGATTGATGGGCTGGAATCCCAGGCGGATCAAATCATGCGCGGCGCTATTTCGCGCCTGTTCCGTGACGAACCGGACGTGCGCGAGCTGATCAAGTTCAAGGCCATTTATGAACTGCTGGAAGTGATCACCGATCGCTGTGAGGAAACGGCGATCATCATTGAGGGTATCGTTCTCGAAAACTCCTGACGGGTATCGTCGATGGAACCTCTGAACATCAGTCTGGGCATCCTGGCGTTGTTGCTCTTTATGGCGTTGGCCTTCGATTTCATGAATGGATTTCATGATGCGGCCAACGCGATTGCCACGGTGGTTTCAACACGCGTGCTCAAGCCGCATACGGCGGTTGTTCTAGCTGCAACGTGCAATGCAATCGCCATTTTCGTCTTCGACCTCAAAGTCGCCGCAACAGTCGGCAAGGGCACGATCGAGGCCGCCATCATCGACCATTACGTCATTTTCGGCGCACTCGCCGGCGCCATCGTATGGAATGTAATCACCTGGTATTACGGCATCCCGTCCTCTTCGTCGCACGCCCTGATCGGCGGCCTGATTGGCCCCGCACTGGTCAAAGCCGGGCCTTCGGCGCTGATTTCAGGCGGCATCGTCAAGACGGTCGCATTTATCTTTATTTCTCCCCTGCTCGGCGTGCTGCTTGGGTCAATGATGATGATCCTGATCTCCTGGCTGTTCCGCAGAACGCCGCCGCGCCGCGTCGACATCTGGTCACGTCGCCTGCAACTGATCTCGGCCTCGGCGTATGCACTCGGTCACGGCGGCAATGACGCCCAGAAAACGATCGGGATTATCTGGATGCTGCTGATTGCGGCAGACATGACCGATCTGCATGCCAGCATGCCGCCGCTATGGGTCGTCATTGCCTGCCACGCAGTGATCGGTCTGGGGACCGTGGTTGGCGGCTGGCGGATCGTCAAACTCATGGGGCAGAAAATTACCAAGCTGCGCCCCGTCGGCGGCTTTTGCGCCCAGACCGGAGGGGCGGTTACCCTCTTCTTTGCCACCTGGCTAGGGATTCCCGTCTCAACCACGCATACCATCACCGGCGCTATCGTTGGCGTCGGCGCCACCCGGCGGCTTTCCGCCGTGCGCTGGGGCGTCGCCGGCACCATTGTCTGGGCGTGGATATTGACGATTCCCTGTAGCGCCCTGATCTCGGCGCTATGCTGGTATGCGGGGCACGCGCTTATTTGAAGAGCCGCTTGAAGCGTTGCAACGGGCCAAAGCCCCGCCCCATTCATTTATTTCTATCGGCTACGCCCTCACATCGTCGCCATTCCACACTGATACGGCCTATGGGCGCCTTCCATCCAATGCGCCCGGTATCGAGACAAAAAATAAAGATGAATGCGATCGCCTCAATGAGACCGCCGGAAGTTTCTGGCTGAAGGTCCAGAGCCTTCCGGCAATTTCAGAAAATTCGGGGTCATAGACAAATTTCATGCTTTTCCCGAGACGTTTGGCGCTAATCGCCAAAATGCCTGCGCAAGGTCACCTACCCATCCCAAAAATAATGTGAATGTGCGGCTGCGCCTTGCCGCGCTACCCGTACGATCTTCAGCGCACCGCCTGCTCGCCTTGAACTCCAGGATTGAAAAGTCGTGGACAATCTTCATGCTTCTTCCGAGGCGCTCGGCGCTAAAGGACAAAACTCATGCTCAAGGTCTCATTCTTTAGCGAAATAATCCTTTATAAACCGTACCTGATTCCCTTGTTTCAATCTGTGATGGCAGCGTCTGTGATGGCAGCGCAAAACCCTTTTCATACGTAGAATCTCTTTTCCGGCAGATTGCTCGTGTTCGGGATAACGGGCGCGGAAAAATCCTCAAAGGCAAGCCACCGCCGGCTGTCTAGGTCAGACACGAGCTTGCCAGTCAGCGGAGCGCAATGACTCGTCGGCCTGAAGCCCGCGTCTTTTGGGCGTTTTAGCCCGGTCGCTTCTGCAACCCTTGTCAATCGGGCGTTTGCGGACAGTCAATCTGGGAGCGCCCGTAAACAGTGGGCTTGCAGGCAGGCAAATTTGGGATGACCAGTAAATACTGGGCTTATGGATAGGCAGGCCGGCCGGAAGTACGCGTAAACAGTGTGACTGAAGATAGACAGCCCGGGAACCCCTGTAAACACTGGGCTGGCGGGCAGCCCCTCCGGAAACGCCCGTTTTATGCGGGCTG
>CALHZD010000114.1 GCA_938040985.1 uncultured Propionivibrio sp. | reverse complement strand
CCCACCAAAAAGTGAGAAGGTGAATTCTACATCAATAAAAAAATGTGTCAAGTACTGCACAACTAAAAACCTAACAGCAGCAACCGTACAGACTATAAATGATTGGTTGCGGGGGCAGGACTTGAACCTGCGACCTTCGGGTTATGAGCCCGACGAGCTGCCAACTGCTCCACCCCGCGCCAGAAAATTACACCAATCTCTAGAACACATAATTGAACTTACTTGAAGCTAATAATTATAAGACATTTTTTGTTTTTGTCAATCTAGTACCCTCCAAGGTACATCGTTTCAATGCAAACCTAACAGTTACGGGGGTTAGTTACCAAAACACCACACCGCATATTGGCGTGCGCAAATATTTTTCCCAAAGAAACGAGTGATTCGGCATCCGTAGCATCGTTAAAACAGACTGCTTGCCCGAGTTTATTAGTGACAATATCTCATAACCCGTTCATACTGAAGATGATTTAATCCCTAACTGTCACTCAACAAAAAACAGCAAAAAAGAAACGTTAATCACACGACACTGTGTGGCGGCATAATCGCGAGAGTATCAGTTCGCAGCGTAACCTTATTTTTGGCACGCTGACCTGGAATATTGCAGCCACGCCTTGCCGTAACAACAGAGGAAGCATGCATACGAGATAACGCATTCAGTTTTTTCAACCCTTGAAACCGCCGTTGATCATTTTAAGAACACCACCTGATTTCATCAGAAAATAACTCTAATCAAAGCATTTTCATTGCCGAAAATTTTCTGCTGGCTCGCCCGCATTGACGGAACATGCCAGGAGACCTGATACTAATGCCGAGTGTGCTGCTAGTGTGACGTCTCTCTCCGGCCGCTCCTCTGGTACGAATTTGATCAAGTTGCGCCACGCCCCCGTCCCGATCATGCAAAAATATCCACTCAATTACCTGCAACTGCTTTCGGAAAAATATCCTTCGATACAGTCTGCTTCGACCGCTATCATCAACTTTTCCTCGGAGCTACAACTCCCCAAGGGCACTGAGCATTTTCTTTCCGACGTTCACGGCGAGCACGAAGCCTTTGAGCACATTGTTCGCAACGGCGCCGGCTCGATCTGGCGCAAGATCGAAGAAATGTTTGCCAATTCGATGTCACGTCCGGAACGGCGCAGCCTAGCTACGCTCATTTACTACCCGGAAGAAAAAATACCGCAGATTCTGCAAAACGCTGCCGACAAAGAGGAATGGCTCCGTCTGACGCTGGTTCGGCTCGTCAAATTCTGCCGTACGCTGAGCGCTAAATATCGCCGGGAAACCGTGCGCAAGCTATTGCCGGCAGATGTTTCAGAAACGATCGAGGAACTGCTTTACGATCAGGAAGGCGTCGAACACAAGCTAGCGTACAACCAAAGTCAAATCGAAACCATCGCCTCCACCGGCAGCTCTCAGATATTCATCATTGCACTGGCGCAACTTATCCAGCGGCTAGCCGTTGAACGCCTGCACATTATCGGAGACATCTACGATCGCGGCCCCGGCGCGCACATCATCCTCGACCAGTTGATGGAACACCATCAGGTCGACATTCAATGGGGCAACCACGATATGCTCTGGATGGGTGCAGCAGCCGGCAGTGAAGCCTGCATCGCCAACGTCATCCGCATCAGCCTGCGCTATGGCAACATGGAAACGCTGGAAAACGGGTACGGTATCAGCATCCTGCCGTTAGCTTCCTTTGCGCTCGAAACTTACAAGGATGATCCGTGTACACGCTTCATTCCCAAGGTCGAGGCCGGCAGCAATTTTAGCGCGCAGGAAATCCGCCTGATGGCGCAGATGCAAAAAGCCATTGCCGTCATCCAGTTCAAGCTGGAAAGCGCTGCCATCCGCCGGCGGCCGCAGTACCAGATGGACGAGCGCCTGCTGCTGCCCAAGATCGACTACGCGCGTGGCGTCATCACGCTGGGCGGCGTCGAATACCCGCTACTCGACAGCTTCTTCCCGACTATCGACCCGCAGAATCCGGAAGCGCTTACGCCGGAGGAGCAAGCCGTCGTTGACCGCTTGACGATGTCCTTCGTGACCAGCAAAAAACTCCAGCAGCATACGCGCTTCTTGTTCTCGATCGGTAGTCTGTACCGCATTCACGACGGCAACCTGCTCTACCACGGCTGTATTGCCATGAACGATGATGGTTCTTTCCGTGCTTTCAATGTCGATGGAAAGTCATTCAGCGGCAAAGCTTTTCTCGATCGCGTCGACCGCCTGGCGCGGCAGGGGTATTTCGACACCGACCATCCGGCGAAAAAACGCTACGGCATGGACGCCATGTGGTTCATGTGGTGTGCGCCAATGTCACCGCTGTTTGGCAAAGAGCGCATGACGACCTTTGAGCGCTATTTAATTGCCGACAAAACCACGCACACTGAAAAACGCAATGCTTATTACACGCTGCGCGACAGCGAAGAAACTGCTAGAAACATACTCAGAGAATTCGGCCTTGATCCAGAAACCGGCATCATCATCAACGGCCATGTGCCGGTCAAAGTGGTCAAGGGAGAGCGTCCGATCAAGGCTAACGGGCGGCTTATGGTCATCGATGGCGGTTTTTCGCGCGCTTACCAAAAACAGACGGGCATCGCCGGTTATACCCTGATTTCCAACTCGCGCGGCATGTTGCTCTCGGCACACCAGCCGTTTGAATCAAAACAGAAAGCTATCTCTGAGGAGCTGGACATCGACAGCGAGACCGAGATTATTCATGCACACCCATCCCGCCAGCGCATCAAAGACACCGATCGCGGCCATGCCATTCAAGAGAAAATTGATGCGCTGACTGCGCTCCTCCACGCGTACCGCGAAGGACTAATCAAAGAACAGCGCCTGCACTGAATGCCCCCGTACCTATCCTCGCTTGGCGGCGCAGGTATCTTCACTTTGTACGGCAACCGCCGCAATCTGCAATGCCTGCGCCCAACTCTGACGCGGCGGCAAGCCTTGCGTGCAAGCTGTCGGCGGCAGTCGCATCCGCGACAAGCGGCATTTTCCCGGTTTTAAGATAGGTTTCGCAGCGCATCAGGTAGCCATCAAGGCTCTTCGGCATCGTTGTGCGCGCCCGCGTAATGTAAAAAATCAGATCACGGCCACGGCGGATCAGACGCAATCCGTCGGAAATATCGTGCGTCGGCGGCGCCTCATCCACTAGGGGCTGCGTCCGCGGCGTAAAGTTCGCCAAACGCTCGGATGCTGTCACCAGACTTGTCCAGACTTCGAAGATATCTGGATCCGTCCGCAAGGTCTGTACCTTGGTCTTGGCGGCTTCGACGAATTCCCGGATGGCCGTACCAATGCCTTCAAAGGCATCGATCGGAGCAAAGCAGGCAACCATCGCGTCGCCAATCCGATCGATGTCGCGCAGGCACTGGCCAATCTTAATGTAACGGCTCTCGTAGAAATCCTCGATGGACACCGAAAATGCCCGGAACGGTTCGCCCCACAGCTCATCAATCCCTTCCTCGCCGCTACGATGCAGCACCGAATGGCCGAGATTCATCGCTTCAATCAGACATTTTCCGCACTCGCGCGTCAACGGGTTTCCCTGAATCTCGACCCCATCGGCTTGCAACTCAACAAGTTTGCGGAAAATATCCGTCGCGCGATTAAACAGCGCGCCTGCGAGCATTGCCGCCTTGACACGCCGCCGCGCCGGATCGGTTTCCGAGTCATAGCTCTGGCGCGCCTCATTCAAACGGCTACCCGGGATATTGAGTCCATGCTCAGTATGATTGAACAGGCGACGAGCCAACGCTTCGATCAAACGTTTTTTAGCTTCCAGCGAATCGGCGGGCGCCGGATAGGTCTTGATCCAGTAACCATCATAAAACACGCGCTCCACACCATCGAACAGCCGCCGCTCACCATCATGCGGCGCCTCATGCAAAGTCGCACTTTGCGCTGCCTTGTTTTGCCCTGTTTTTTTGCGTCCAGGTTTTTTTTCTATTGATATTGTTCCTTCACTCATCAAGGCATTATCGACCTGATACCGATAATCTGGCAAGACTAGCGCGTGCCCCCTAATGATTGCCCGCTGATTTGTGTTTCCTTCCGATCACGCCGTTCTCTTCGCCGGCAGCTTTACCGAAAAATGCATCGGCCAGTTTTCAAGTCATCCGGCAATCCGGATGATAGACAGGCTCAACGACAAACCCAATTGATCGCCTTCACAATTCACTGCGCATTCATTGGTCGCAATAAATACAACGTGCTGGCAACCTTCCCGCCATAGCTAAGAAAAAATAAGAATAAACCCCGGAGCAAGGAAGGCAACAACTCCCCAAACTCCGTCCTCCGGAAGACAAGCCGGAGTCGGGAGATGAAGCACGTGCGCTTACCTAGTACTGTACCCACCATGTCCTATGCCACGCAGGCGGCATAGGAAAAGGGCGAAAACAAAAATCAGGCGACGAAAAGAAATAATAAGATGCGCGCTGGATGAAAGCAGATGGGTACGCTCGGCAGCGCTATCACAATCAAACCGCATTCAATGCGGACGCCCCGCCCTTGCCGGTAGCCCTGTCCTTGCCCGATACCACATTGCCGGCAGTCGCACTGTTTGACGTGGAAGACACACCCGAAGCGCTGCCAGATGATGCGCCGGCGCTGTTTACAGTCTTCGTGCCGAGGATACTGATATCGCCGCACAATTCGCAGCCTTCTTCAGCCACCAGCTTCCCGTAACAAATCTTGCCGCGCACACGCCCGGTCGAATGAATGATCAGTTGTGAGCGTGCGGTCAGCTCACCTTCGAAATCGCCATGAATTTCCGCCACATCAATGCTGACTTTACCGGCAAACGAACCGTGTTCCGTAATACGGAGAACGCGGCTGTCCATCGTTGCCTCGACGCGCCCTTCGACCACCAGCATGTCGCAATTGAGGATTTCAGCGCCGCACAGTTTGACTTCCGGCCCAACGATCAGACGTGCACCAATGGCGCCTTCCTCATCACTCGCCACATTCGGCGCTGCGTCCGGCCCCGCATTGCCCTGATCCGAACCCGCGTCCGTCGCATCCGTTCCTGCTCTCACCGCAGGCTTATGAAAATTCGTCGTTGCCCGGTTTGACACGAATGCCGGCCGGCCCGTATTGCCGTCGGCAACGCCAGCAGATTTACTGGCGCTGCCAGCGGGCGAGCCGGATAAGGGATTGAGCGTAGAACGCTGGCCGTCCGTATCGCGGCCAAAAAGATTCGATTTGCTGAACATGCGCTTCCTTCCTTTCGAAAACAACCAACAAAAATAATGTCTGGACTTGGAAAAGTTCTGACTGCATGTTTCGTGCCCAAAAGAGATTTCCCCTTGATTAACAATAAATTATTGAAATAACAAATCAAAGCGCTTCGCCGGGTTCCAGGAAAAACGTCACCATAAAACGACGAAAATTCATGTGTTAACAAAAAATATATATTTTTCAAATGTTTATTGTGTCGTTAAAGCGCGACAAACTGACAGATAAAAATATATCCGCCCATTCGGAATCAAATTCATTCAATTATCTTTTATAGTGAAGCGTCGCAAGACAATGCAACAACGCACGTCTGCCCGATGACACGCTTCTCCTGCGATTTAGGCATATCTGCCTGCTTTTACACTTCGCTATCTATGTCAGTACAAGCGAACCTCGTTTTATGCGCTCCATGATCCGCATCTCCTTTCGCCAAAGCATGCTGGCTGGCCTTCTGCTGATCGCCGCCCTGCTTGGTTGGGCGACGCTGCGTAGTTGGCTGCTACTCGAATATTCCATTGCGCAAAGCCGACTAACCAGCGATTACGCCCTGCAACTCAACGATACGATGCAGGAACTCTCGCAGAGCACCATTGACCTTGAACGAACGGTACGCCAGTTCATCGTACTCAAGGATACCGCGCTGCTGGCGCGCTTCGACGCCAACGCCCATCGTTGCCTTGCCGCCGTTTCGCGCCTGCGTCAAATCCCCCGACTGGCATCGGAAGCCCCCATCAACGACTGGACGACAGCATTGAGCGACCTTAGCGGCCAGCTCCGCAACGCCGAATCGCCCGAAGCATTGCAAGCGACGCTCGATCGCCTCAATGAGATCAACGGCACGATCGACAGGAAGAATCGCCAATGGATTGATGAACAATATGCATCGATTCGCACAAAACTCCAGCAAAACCGCGTTCAGATGGCCGGATCGATCATCACCAGTTTCATTGGCGCTTTTATCGTCGCACTGCTCATGAGCCGCTGGCTGACGCGTCCTGTCGAAAAACTGGAGGCGTCGATCGCCCGCCTGGGCGAAGGCTGTTTCCACGACCCCATCGAAGTTCGCGGCCCTGCCGACCTGCGTCGCATCGGACACCGCCTCGACTGGCTGCGCCAACGCCTTGACGAGCTGGAAACAGGCCGCGAGCAAACGCTGCGGCACGTTTCCCACGAACTCAAAACACCACTGACTGCCCTGCGTGAAGGCATTGCACTGCTGGAAGAAGAAGTTGTCGGCAGTCTCGATGATTCGCAAAAAGAAGTCGTCGATATCCTCCAGCACAATATCCTGATTCTGCAAAGGCATATTGAAAGCCTGCTCCGGCTCAATGCGCTTGCCCTCGAGACCCGCCACCTGAACCGCCAGCCGGTTGTGCTGACAGAACTTCTCTCATCCGTTGCCGCCGGCCGCGAACTGCACGCGCAGTCCCGTCAGGTAAGCATCGTCTGCCAGGCGCCTGAGTCTAGCTGCCTGCTCGATGCGGAAAAGCTGCGCGTCGTGCTCGACAATCTCCTGTCCAACGCGATCGATTTCAGCCCGAGCGGCGGCAATGTCCGGCTTGACGCCAAAATTGAGGGCGGTATTCTGCGCATCGTCTGCGCTGACCAGGGACCGGGCGTTGCTCTCGAAGACTACGAACGGATTTTTGAACCCTTCGTCCAGGGAAAACGCGCTGCGCCGGCGGCCAGGCGAGGCAGCGGCGTCGGTCTCTCGATCGCGCGCGAACTGATGACGGCGATGGACGGACAGATCCGTTTACTACCGAATGACGGGCGCGGCGCCGCATTTGAAATCAGTCTGCCCAAATAACTACCAACTGCCTTTGAACAGACATACAGACACTATGGCAAATAAAACACAAATGAACCATCTTGACGCAAATACTATCCGCGGCTTCCTGCCGAAAAAACAGCCAATTTCCCTGCCAAGGACGATGAGTGCCAGACCGAATGCCATAGCGCACTGTTGGACCGCCTCTCTCAGTAGCCGCTATCGCCGCCACTTACGCCGCCTGCTGCCGGTACTGGCGGCAACTCTGCTTACCGCATGCACCGCGCTGGCTGAACTGGGCGAGAACAGCGCCTATGCCGATTCACAGTACGGCCTGATGAGCTATTTCCAGCAACTCCAGCGCATGACGCCGCAGGCGCTCGCCCGCGAACGCAGCCGCCTGACGCCGACCCCCCAGTCACCCGCCGGGCAAGTCCGCCTGGCCATGCTGCTCGGCCAGACGCACGCGGCAAATGATTTGAGCCGGGCCAGCGGCCTTTTAGGCGCGTTGATGAAATCAAACGCACCGGAAGCTGTCAGACTGCACCCGCTGATCCAACTGCTCTCGGCGCAATACCATGAGCGGGCAAAAGCCGAAGCGCAGAATGAAAAACTGGCCCAGCAGCTCAAAGAAAGCCAGCAGCAGAACGAGAAACTGCAAGAAAAACTCAGCGCCATTGCGGATATTGAAAACACCCTGCAATCGCGCCCGCGCAACAGCAGATCAACGTCACGACGCACAAGATGAATCCGCAGAACAACACTACGCCCCACCATATTCTGGTCGTCGACGACGATCCCGGCATCCTGCGCCTGCTGACCATGCGCCTGCGCTCCTGGGGATGCCGCGTATCCACCGCCGCCACCGCTGAGGAAGCGTTGGCGCGCATTGCCATCGACCCGCCGCAACTCCTGCTCAGCGACGTTCGCCTGCCTGGCAAGGACGGCGCCGAGCTTTTTGAGGAAATCCGCAAAACGCGCCCGATGCTGCCCGTCATCCTGATGACGGCACACGGCACCATTCCCGA
Organism: uncultured Propionivibrio sp.; assembly: GCA_938040985.1. GTDB lineage: Bacteria > Pseudomonadota > Gammaproteobacteria > Burkholderiales > Rhodocyclaceae > Propionivibrio. The sequence goes on along the minus strand of CALHZD010000114.1, from coordinate 1,447 downwards.
TGCCGTCGAAGCCATGTCACGCGGCGTGTTCGGCTACCTGACCAAACCCTTCGACAGCCAGGCGCTGCACGAAAAAATCGAGCAGGCGCTGAAGCTTTCCCCCAACGGCAACGAAGCGGCCGCCGCCGACGGCGAAATCTGGCAAGAAGACATCGTCTATCGCAGTCACAGCATGGCCGCCCTGTTAGAGGAAGCGCGCGTCGTCGCCGCCTCCGACGCCAGCGTACTGATCCGCGGCGCCAGCGGCACCGGCAAGGAACTGCTGGCGCGCGCCATCCACCGCGCCAGCCGGCGCGCCAACGCCCCCTTCGTTGCCATCAACTGCGGCGCCATTCCCGAACAATTGCTTGAATCCGAACTGTTCGGCCACGTGCGCGGCGCATTCACGGGCGCGGTCAGCGAGCACGACGGCCTGTTCCGCACCGCCGACGGCGGCACGCTGTTTCTCGATGAAATCGGCGACATGCCGCTGCCCCTGCAAGTCAAGCTGCTGCGCGTGCTTGAAGAGCGCGCCGTGCGCCCGGTCGGCGCCACGCACAGCGAACCCGTCGATGTGCGCCTGCTCACCGCCACCCACCGCGACCTGGAAAGCGCGCTGGCCGAAGGGCAATTCCGCGAAGATCTCTATTACCGCATCGATGTCGTCACGCTCACTCTGCCGAGTCTCGAAGAACGGCGGGAAGACATCCCCGCCCTGGTCGCCCACTTCATCCGCCAGATTGCCGAGAAATACGACAAAAATATCAGCGGCATTGCCCCCGATGCCATGGCTGCGCTCGCCGGCGCGAGCTGGCCGGGCAATATCCGCCAGTTGTTCAACGTCGTCGAGCAATGCTGCGCGCTGGCGACGACGACGCTGATCACCCTGCCGCTCGTTCAGCGCGCCCTGCGCTCACCGGCCATGGATGCGCTTTCCTACGCTGACGCCAAGCAGCGCTTCGAGCGCAACTATCTGGTGCAACTGCTCAAACTCACCGACGGCAATGTCGCCGACGCCGCCCGCATCGCCGACCGCAACCGCACCGAGTTTTACCGCCTGCTGCGCAAGCATGAACTGACGCCCAGCATGTTCCGCGGCGATAGTGACGCCACGCTCCCCGACGAAAACGCCGCGCCCGAAAAGGATTAAAAAACGGGCGGAAAAGGCGCTCCGAAGCCCGCGTAAACAGGGCCTTTCCCGGCGCCTCCTCTGAAGCCCGCGTGGATAGGGCGTTTGCGGGCAGGGCGCTCTGGAACCCGCGTGGATAGGGTGTTTGCGGGTAGGTGCTTCTGCAACCCTTATAAATAAAGGGCTTCAGGGCACCCCTTCGGAAATGTAGGTAAATAAAAGACCTCTGAGCAGACGCCCGGAGATGCTCCAAAACTAAAAAACAAGAATTGCCACAGCCTGCACGCTGACTTCCACCCACGGAACTCATCTTGATGCTGTAGCGCTGAGCGGCAGCGC
>CALHZD010000113.1 GCA_938040985.1 uncultured Propionivibrio sp. | reverse complement strand
CGATGCGGCGCATCACTTCGGCCTCCGGCAGGCCTTGCGTTTCATGGCGGATATCCGGATGCGCATCCAGTTTCTCGCGCAACTGGCGGAAGGTGATGCCCTCGACGAGCATGATTTCAGCCATCAGCACATCGCCGCGCGTCAGCTTGTCCAGCAACTCCAGCGTATTGATTCCGCGCGAAATTTCATAATTTCCCGCCTTGATGGCCGAATCGGCACCGGTGAATTTACCCAAAAAAGCGAACAGGCGCGGTTCGATGCCCACGCCGGCGGCGCGAATCGCCTGCGCCGCGCGCCGCAGACTGCTGCCGGGCGCAATCTCAAATTCAACGCGGTCGCCGGGCAAGGACAGCGGCGAAGTGACGTACCAATACAACGCGCCGCCGGCTGCTGCGCCGAGCACGATAGCCGACACGCACAGATTAAACAGGAGTTTCAGGAACTTTAGCATGCGATAAAACGGACGAGTCAGAAACATTGACAGCGGCGATATGATAGCCGAAAGGGTTTTCGCAGGCATGCCGCGCTGTACGAAGCCCCCCGAAACCGCGCAAAGCCGGACGGAACCGAAGGCGGATACGCCAGTCGAAAATCTCACCTCCATTTCACGCCAAGGAAAGACCGATGACCACCGGAAATTCTACGCAAACCGCCGCCTATGCCGCCCAATCTACCAATGAAAACACAGCCAGTGCGCAGCTCGGCGCCGAATGGCTCGCCTTTCTGCGGATGCGCGGCGCGCGCGAAAATGGCGCGCAAATTGCCGATTTCGGCCAACCGGAAGAGGAATTGGCGGAACTGACGGCTGCGCGCCATGGCACACTGCTGATTCCGCTCACCCACCTTGCCCTGCTCGACTGCACGGGCGAGGATGCGCAAAGCTTCCTGCAAAACCAGACGACGAACGATGCAGCGCATCTGCCTGCCGACGGCGCACAGTATTCTGCCTGGTGTTCGCCGCAAGGGCGCATGCTGGCCAGCTTCATTCTTTACCGGCAGAACGCCGGTTTTCGCGCCCTGCTTGCTGCCGACCTGTGCACGGCCACATTGACCGGGCTACGGAAATACATCCTGCGCGCGAAAGTCCGGCTTAATGCACTATCCGGCAGCCACGTCCTGTTGGGACTGGCCGGCGCGCAGACAGAAACGGCGCTACACGCCGCCGGACTCGCCCTGCCCGACCGCCCCATGACGACGATTACCGGCGCAACGGCTACGGTTATCCGCCTCGGCGATATCGACGGCATGAACAGCGCCCATGGCGTTCATGGCACTCATGACGCCGCTGATGTGCACTGGCCGCGCTGCATCATCGCCGTCGAAACCGCCGCCGCCCCCGCGCTGTTCGATGCGTTGGCCGCAAATGCCCGTCCCGCGGGCATTTCCGCCTGGCAGCATCTCGACGTGCAAACGGGCGTGGCCTGGATTACCGCGGCGACGCGGGATGCCTTCGTGCCGCAGATGCTCGCCTTTGACAAAATCGGCGGCGTCAATTTTAACAAAGGCTGTTATCCGGGGCAGGAAATCATTGCCCGCGCGCACTATCTCGGCAAAGTCAAGCGCAGCCTTTATCGGCTGTACAGCGAAACGCCGCTGGCTGCGGGCGAAGCCATTTACCCGACTGACAGCCTGGAAACCTGCGGCGCCGTCGTGCAGGCCGCGCCGGACGGCCAGGGGCACTCCGGTTACATCGCGCTTGCCGTAATCAAAGACAGCGCCGCTCAGGCTGCACAATCCGGTGTGGTATCGCTGACCGCCGCCGGGAATCTGATCAATGCGTTCGAAGCCGTCGCGGAAGAATCGGCGTCTGCATAAAACACCGCATAACAGCCAATATCGGCGCCTGCTTTTGCCGTTTTTGTTTCTTTTCTGCCTGGATCCAAACCTGAAAATGACTTGCCGGAAATCGGGCGCCCTCGGCTCTGCCAGTGGGCTGATGCTGCCGATCCGGCAAGCGCATTCCGCGTATTCCACGGCAAGCGCACCGGTGGCCGCTTGCCGTGACGTATTTCATGACCCGCTAACCACGCCGGCCACTTCTGTCCAGACGCCTCTCAAATCCTGGCTGGCGGCTGGCTGAACACCATGTACAGCGCCCTTTCGCTGCCCTGACAAACGGCTGTGCTTACCGTCCATTGCAACACGGCGACACGTCTTTACTCGGCGCACAGGCGATTTGCGAGTTGAAGGCCAATTGGCGCTTTAGCTTTCCGTGCAACCATCATGCCTCCGCGGAATTCCACGAGACTGATATTGACCAGATCGCCCTGAATCCCCCTATTGACGGGCTTTCCAAACACGGCTTGGCGATGCACTGGCTTCAGCGCTCCGCCCACAAGCCGTTTTCGCGCGTACACTGTGGTGTCTTCGCCGGAAAATCGACCAGAAAGCTCGCCGCTTTTTTGGAATTACCGGCCGGTAGCCTCACGCCTGATGGGAGTGTAAGCGCATGACACGTCAGCAACAGTGGGAACGCGTTCAGGAAGAAACCGATTTCGATGTCGCCATTCTTGGCGGCGGCATCAATGGCGCTTGCCTGTATGACACGCTTTGCCGCCATCGTTATAAGGTTTTGTTGATTGATCGCGGCGATTTTGCCTCCGGATCGAGCCAGTCCTCGGGGATGATGGTCTGGGGCGGTCTGCTTTACCTGAAAAATTTTGATTTCTCGACGGTTTGGCAGCTCTGCCGCGACCGGGACCGGATGATTGCCCAAAAAGCAGGCTGGATGAAACCAACCATGATGCGCTTCATTTCTTCGGCCCAAGATCGGCGCGCTGCGTGGTGGCTGTATTCCGGGCTATGGTTTTACTGGCTGATGGGTCTGGGCCGTCGACACAGGCCGTACATCGAGGCGGTTTTTCCCGAGATGGCGCTGCTTCGTCCCGGCTTGGCGCAAAAATCGCTGTGTTATGAGGAGGCTTTCCTCAATGAATCGGATGCGCGCTTCGTTTTTCATTGGATTGCCGCGCAACGCGCTCCCGGTCAGATTGCCCTCAATTATTGCAGCGCCCAGGGAAGCTATGCCACCAAAGAAAAGCGCTGGCACCTGGAATTGACCGATGCTTTGTCGGGCAACAGGCATGAAATCCGGGCGGCAATGGTTGTCAATTGCGCCGGTGTCTGGACAGACCGGGTCAACGCCGAGTTCGGCATCGACGCCCCTTTCCGTCACGTCTTGAGTAAAGGCGTATATCTGGGGCTTCCCCGCTCCGGAGAGCACCATTCTTCCCTGTTTTTTGAGCTGAACGATCAGGACGATGTGATTACGCATGTGCCGTGGGGGCCAATTGCCCTGTGGGGGCCGACCGAAACTGCCGTACAAAGCATTGAGGAAGGCTTTTCCGCAACCCGCGAAGACATCGACTTTCTGTTGGAACAATACGCCTTGCGTTACCGCAAACCGATCGGCATCGGCGATATTGTCTCGGTGCGCTGCGGCATACGGCCTTTAGTGGTGGATAAATCGTACACGCTGGATTGCTATCCGCTGGATCTGTCGCGTCGGCAAGAAATCGTCCAGCATCATGACAAACCCTGGATTTCCTGTTATGGCGGAAAACTCACCGGCTGCATGCATATGGCAGAAATGGCGCTCCAACGCATCAAGCGCTCAATTGCTCCGACGGGAGAAGCCGGCAGCAGCGTCCCGGACGGGGAGACGATTATCCGGAAAACCCGCTTCCCGGGCATCGAGCAAGCGCTTGTTTCGCCAGCCTGGAGCGTTGAACATGAACAATGCTGCACCTTGGAGGACTACCTGCGGCGCAGAACCAATATTGCGCAGTGGACGTCGTGCGGCGGTCTGGGCAAAAATGATACGTATGCCAAGGCACTCAGAGACATTGCGCTCGAAATTGCCGGCGGCGAAGCTCAACGCGCTGCCCGGCTATTTGACGATTACCGCAAAAAGGTTATGAATAGTCTGTCCCCCCTGTTTTCCGAATCCCCCCACTGAGACTGTAGCGAGGCACATCCCATGAACCATTTGACCAACGCCCCAGCTGCCGATCTGCCTGCCATTCTTGGCGGCAATCCGGCCGTCACGCTCGATCAGAAAGCCGCCAACCGCTGGCCCGTCCTGACGACGGAAGATGAACGGGCGGTCATCCAAATCCTGCGCGATGGCGACATTTCAACACATCCCGTGATTCGGCAACTGGAACAGGATTACCGAGAATTTTCGGGCCTGCCCTATGCGCTTGCGCATTGTAACGGCACCTCGGCGCTGATGGCCGCTTTCTGGGCGATCGGCCTTCAGCCGGGAGATGAAGTATTGGTGCCTTCGGCCACTTTTTGGGCATCCGTTCTTCCGCTGGTCTGGCTGGGCGCCGTGCCGGTCTTTTGCGAGAGCGAACCCGAGCGGCTCGGCCTCGATCCGGTCGATATGGAAAAAAGGATCACCGCGCGCACCAAGGCCATCGTTGTCGTGCATTTGTGGGGCATGCCGTCAAAAATGACAGAAATCAAAGCCCTGGCACAAAAATATCAGCTCAAAATCATCGAAGACGCATCGCACGCACAAGGCGCCACATGGCGGGGCCAGGCATGCGGCACCCTGGGCGATATCGCCGTATTCAGCCTGCAAGGCGGCAAACTGGCGCCCGCCGGCGAAGGCGGCATGCTGTTGTGCAAGGATTACGCCTACTGGGAGCGTGCGGTCTGCTTTGGCGATATTACCCGCATCATCGAACTGGAAACGCCCACGCGCCGCTTTGCCGCTACCAGTTTCGGCATCAAGACGCGCATTGCGCCGGTTTCCGCTGCCATCGCCCGTACCCAACTGGCCAGGCTTGCCGAAAACAATCAACTTCGCAACAGCAATCTGCAATACCTCTCAGCCGGGCTGGAAGCCTTGGGCATTCATACCTTTCTCCCGCCGCCCCATATCAAACGGGTCTATTTTGAATATCTGGTCAGACCCGATTTCGCTTCGATAGGCTTGTCGAAACAAGCTTTCATCAAGGCGTTACAGGCGGAAGGCTGCCTGGCCGCCCTGCCCCGCTATCCGCTGCTGCACCAGCAGCCCTTCTTTACTGAAGGAGCATTCATGGCAGTCATGCGCCCGCACGGCGGACAAACGCCGGACTATGCCTCGGTATCGCTTCCCGCCACCGAGGCCGCCAACAATAGCCTGATGAAACTCCCTTCTTTTCCCTGGGCTTCACGCGAACTGCTGGATCAGTATCTGACGGCATTCGAAAAAGTGATTCGGCACGCTGACAAAATCGCCCGGCACTTCGACGAAAAAAGATGATCCGGCCAAATGGGCGTGCGCTGTACCCCTTTCTGAATGTCGTCTTTCATGGGGTGCACATTTCGATCATCCTTTTCGCCCTGCTTGGCTGGGCGCTGCCCTCGCTGCGACAACTGCATCTTGCCCTGCTTGGGCTGACTCTGGGCTCATGGTTCATCCTTGGGCAATGGCTGGGAATCGGTTATTGCCCCATTTCGGATATGCACTGGAGGCTTAAGGAATCCTTCGGCGAAGGACGCCCCGACGGAACATACATCCACTACGTGCTGCAAAAACTCACGGGCAAAACACTGAGCTCTCCGCGCGTAGACAAAATGACTACGCGGGTAACGCTGTCGCTAGCGGCCTTATCGCTCACACTGTGGCTGCTCGGGTAATGGATAAATGGCTTGTGAGCGCCTCCTCTGCAACCCGCGTGGATAAAGGGTTTCCGGGCAGGCGCCCGGAGATGCCCGATTGGCGCGGGCTTCAGGGCGCCCTCCCCGGAGATGCCCTAAATACGCGGGCTGGTGAGGCGCGGTGAGATTGGCAACGTGTCAGGCTGGGCGCTGGCGGGCAATCATCTGGTTGGCCAGGCTCAGATAAAGCGGCGGCGAAATGAGGCGGGAAACCGTCGAAGCGATCAGGGCGGCGCCCATCAGTTCAAACACGATGGGATAGCCCTCGACCATTTCCATGACGATGATGAAGGCGGTGATCGGCGCTTGCGTAGCGGCGGAAAGAAAGCCGACCATGCAAAGAACGATAAGGGCGCTGGGCAGCGCGGCGCCGATCAGCGTGCCGGAAAACAGCGCACTGATGTTCTGCCCCAGTCCGGCGCCGATAGCCAGCGACGGAGCGAAAATGCCACCGGGCAGGCCGGAAAGATAGGCGGAAACGGTGGCAACAAACTTGGCCAGACCGAAGAACCATGGAATATCGCCGTGGCCGTCAAGGATCGCACGGGTTTCCGTATAGCCACTGCCCCAGGTTAGCCCGCCGCAGGCCCAGCCGAGCGTAGCGATGAACAGGCCGATCAGCGCGGCAAAAACGTAGGGATGTTCGGCGCGCAGCCGGGCGAACGGTCCGCGCCAGCCGGCGCCTCCCAGCACCAGCATGCGGGCGAACAGACCGCCGGCCACGCCGCTGACGACGGCGCAGACCAGCGCGGCGAGCAGCAGTCCGCCATCCGCCAGATAAACGTGTCCGTAATAAGCGTGATCGCCGAGCAAACTTTTGGCAAGCATTCCGGCAAGCGCAATGGCGGCAATCAGAACGCCGGACATGCGCGACTCGACATTGCGGAATAATTCTTCCAGCGCAAAAGCGATGCCGGCCAACGGCGTATTGAAGGCCGCCGCAATGCCCGCCGCGCCGCCCGCCACGAGCAGATGGTGGCGCTGGATGCGCAGCGTCGCCGGCAGAAAACGTTCGGCCGCCGCCATCAGGCAGGCGCCCACCTGCACGGTCGGTCCTTCGCGGCCAAAGGAAAAGCCCGCGCCTACCGCAGCAACGCCAATGAGCACCTTGCCGAAAGCGATGCGCAGTGAAATAAGCGGCTTCCAGACATTAATAACGGAGTACGGCCGACGCAGTTCGGCGATGACTTGTGGAATCCCCGAACCTTCCGCCCCCTGAAACCAGCGCCGCGTCACCCAGAGCAGGCCCGCGCCGACCAGCGGCGAGATCAGGAAGGGAACCCACGGATGGCGGCGGGTCAATTCGATGAAAAGATGGGCGGCTTTATCGGTCAGCAGGGCGAAGCCGACGGCCGCCAGACCGACGGCCAGCGAAGCCAGCCAGAATGCGCTGCGCCCCAGCCAGACACGCGACTGCGCCAGCAGATATGGCCAGCGCCGGCGCAGATCCGCCTGAAGCAGCGCTACGTACCGCGCCAAAGGCCTCGCTCGCATTACCTGGGCATCCGCATCGAGCGAGGCGGTATTTTCTGCAGCGGAACCGCCCGTCCCGGCAGTTTCCGACCCGTCGCGCGCGGCGTCCGCATGATCCGTGCCCCTGTCCGGATCCTGGCTTTTACGCTCGTCAGCATTCATAAGGCGTTTTCATTTCCGGCCGGCGCCCCCTGTTTTCCCGCGCTGGGAAAAGTTTCGCCTTCGACGATCTCGACCGGCGTATAGATCGGCGTCAGCGCAAAAAGCTCGAGCAGATCGGCATTACGCATGCGGATGCAGCCGTGCGAACCAGGCGTTCCCATGCGGGCTTGCGGCGGAGCGCCGTGAATGTAGATGTAACGGCGCATGGTATCGACCTCGCCAAGCCGGTTAAATCCGGGTTCGCAGCCGGATAGCCAGAGGATGCGCGTCAGAATCCAGTCCCGCCCCGGATGGGCGGCGCCCAGTGCGGGCGTATAAATTTCGCCGGTCGGGCGGCGACCGACAAAGACCGCGTTCTCCGGCTGCCCGCTGCCAATCTTGGCGCGGATGATATGCCGGCCGCGCGGCGTGCAATAACTGCCCTGCCGCTCACCCGCGCCGCGCAGGGCGGTCGATACCGGCCATTCCCGGATTTTTCTGTCAGCCTCGTCGAACAGCGTGAGATGTTGCTCCGCCAGAGAGACGAGAATTTTCATAGCTCGATTTCCTCGATCCCGTCGGCGTCTTCGCTTTCTTCAATGCCCTGAAGCATGGCGTTGAGCGCGCCGGCAAGCGTTTCACCCTGATGGTCGGTATTACGGCGCATGGCAAAGAAATCGGACAGCAGGCGGCCGCATTCCTCCGCCAGCACGCCCCCCGCAATTTCGGTATGGTGGTTGAGCTGATCGACGGAGAAAAGGTCGATCGCACTGCCGTGTACGCCGCCCTTGGGATCGCGCGCGCCATAAACGACGCGGGCAAGGCGGGCATGGAAGATCGCGCCCGCGCACATGGCGCAGGGTTCGAGCGTGACGAAAAGCTGGCAACCGGGCAAACGGTAATTGCCCAGATGACGCGCGGCATCGCGCAAGGCGACGATTTCGGCATGGGCGGTCGGATCATTTTCGCCGATGGGCATGTTAAAGCCGCGCCCGACGATCTGACCGTCGCACACGACCACGGCGCCCACCGGCACTTCACCCAGGCACTCGGCGGCGCGCGCCTGGGAAATGGCTTCGCGCATAAAAAAATCGTCGTGCATTATCGAATTCCGTCCTGATGTTTTAGAAATGCCGTGGAATTGAGTCACCTCAGAAAAAAGATTGTGCGGGCATTGGGTTTCAATACGGCGCATCCGGTTTGTCGCTGATCAATTGCAATTTTTCCTATGGCAGTCGTTAAGGCGGTTGCGATTACGCGGCTCGCGCAGCAGTCGCGTTGGCTCGCTTCATCGTTATCGACATCGTATTTACCGTCTGTTAAAGCACGCCCCGCTTTCGGCCCGCCGCTTTAGGCCAGCCACTGATTTTACCGGCGCTATTCTAACAGCGGCGATGCACCATACGGCCCCCGCCTGTCCTTCGTTTCAGGCCGCGCGCACTTTTTATGACCTCTCCGGCGTAGATGCTGTCGGACGGAATGTGGCATCTTGTCGATAGACTCAATGTCCGTCTGCTCAACGTTCGCCGAATGCTCGTCCAACTAAACATCAACGATCCTCTGTTGACAGCTATGGCATGATGTTGATGAGTTGCCCTGCTATCTTTCAGGCTCATTCCGGACAAGATCCGGAAGGTCGCTGCGCCGAAAAATGTGCGGCGCGCGCGAAAAGAGAAATGAGAAATAGATCAATACAAACGAAACCTGCCGATCAAATGAACCCCAAGCAAATGGATGCAGACCTTCCCGCTCGCCCGTCCGCGCTATCGCCTGGCCGGCGCCTGCCTTATTCGGCGATCCGCGCCAGCGCGGCAATGCGTCTGCTCTGGTGCGCCGGCGCGCTGCTGGCGCTCTGGTTATGTGTTTTCTGGGCACTGGATTGAGTGACGGCAATGAAACCTGACATAAGACCTGACTCAACCATTGCCCCGGCCGCGCCGCCCATTGTGCGTTTCGACAACCTGACGCTGGGTTATCAGCGGCATCCGGCGGTGCACCATCTGCACGGCGAAATCGCCGCCGGCAGCCTGCTCGCCATCGTCGGCCCGAATGGCGCCGGCAAGTCGACACTGCTCAAAGGCATCGTCGGCGATATTGCGCCGATGGAGGGGCGCGTGATCTTGCACGGCGTCGAACGCCGGAATATTGCCTATCTCACCCAACAGTCCGGCGTTGATACGGCTTTCCCCATCGTCATCCATGATTTCGTCGCCTTGGGGCTATGGCACGAATTCGGCGCCTTCCGCGCACTTAGCCGGGCGGCGCAACGGCGCATTGAAGCGGCCATCGCCGCCGTCGGGCTGGCGGGACTGGAAAACCGGCCGATCGGGCATCTTTCCGGCGGACAACTGCAACGTGCGCGCTTTGCCCGACTGATACTGCAAGATTCCCCGTTGGTACTGCTCGACGAACCTTATAGCGGCATCGACGCCAGTTCCGCGCGCGATCTGGCGGCGTTGATTCAACGCTGGAACGCCGAGGGGCGCACCATCGTCAGCGTCCTGCACGATCTTGAACACGTGCGCCGTGATTATCCGCAAACGCTGCTGCTGGCGCGCGAGGCGGTCGCCTGGGGCGCGACAGCCGAGGTTCTCAGCGAAGCCCATCTGGCGCGGGCTCGCCGTCTGGCCGAAACGGCGAGCGAAACGGCCGGCCGCGGCGAAGCGGAAATCTGCCGTGCCGACACCGCCGGCTGCGGCCATTCGCCCCAAGAAAACCGGAGAAATACGCATGAGCCTGGCTGATGTTCCCCTGATTTCGCCGTTCATCGAATTTAGCTTCATGCGCCGCGCACTGGCGGGCTGCTTGGCGCTTTCGCTGGGGGCGACGCCGATCGGTGTATTTTTGATGCTGCGCCGCATGAGCCTGGCGGGTGATGCGATTTCCCACGCCATTTTGCCCGGCGCGGCGGCGGGCTACCTGCTGGCCGGGCTGTCGCTGCCCGCCATGACGCTCGGCGGGCTGCTGGCCGGCGTTGCCATTGCCCTGCTGGCCGGCGGCGTCGCACGGCATTCGGTGATCCGCGAAGATGCCAGTCTCGCCACGTTTTACCTGATTTCGCTCTCGGCCGGCGTGCTGATGATTTCTGCGCGCGGCAACAATGTCGATTTGCTACATGTGCTGTTCGGCAGCGTACTGGCGCTCGACGATGCCACCTTGCTGCTGCTGGCCGTCGTGGCTTCGGTGTCGCTTGTCGGCGTCGCGGCCGGCCTGCGGCTGATTGTGTTTGACTGCTGCGATCCGGCGCATCTGGCGCGCATCAGCCGGCTGGCGCCGCTGGCGTATTACGGCTTTATGCTGCTGCTGGTGCTCAACCTGATCGGCGGTTTTCACGCACTCGGCACGCTGATGGCTGTCGGCATCATGATTCTCCCCGCCGCCGCCGCGCGCTTCTGGGCGGCCAGCATCATGCCGCTGCTGCTGGCGGCCAGCTGCATCGCCTTGACCGGCTCGCTGACCGGTCTGCTGATTTCCTACTATGCCGACCTGCCCGCCGGCCCGACGATTGTGCTGGCGCTCGGCGGCGCGTATCTGCTGTCGCTGCTTGCCGGTCCCTACGGGCCTGTCGCCGACCGGCTGCGGCCGCGCTGGCATTTTGAACGTTAGCGTCAATGTTCGGCAAATTTTCAGCCTGCCGCCCCCATACGTAGCGATGCGCAGATTTATAGATTTCATCACCCAGAAAGAAAGGTTCTGTTGCCATGAAAATATTCCGTCAACATTCCGCGATCCGGCGCTTTCGCGCGGGCGCATTCGCCGCGTTGAGCCTCCTCGGCGCATCCGCCCTGTTCGCCGCCAATGCCCATGCCGAACCGATGCCCGTCGTCACGAGTTTCACCATTCTGGCCGATATGACGCGCCAGATTGGCGGCGAGCGCGTACAGGTGCACAGTCTGGTCGGCGAAAACGGCAATGCGCACGCCTTCCAGCCCTCGCCTTCCGACGCCCGGCGTCTTGGCAGCGCCAGGCTGGTCATCATCAACGGTCTGGGGTTTGAAGGCTGGATCGAACGGCTCGTGCGCGCTTCCGGCTATTCGGGCAAAGTGGCCGTTGCCAGCGCCGGCATCAAGGCGCTGGACATGCCGGAAGGATGCCCGCACCACCATCACGGGGAACATGACCACGACCATGCGCACCATCATGACCATGACCACGATCACGGTCATAGCCACGCGCACGGCGGTTCCGACCCGCACGCCTGGCAGGACGCCGGTAATGCCTTGCAGTACGTAGATAACATCACCGCCGCGCTGAGCGAAGCCGACCCGGACGGCAAGGCGCTCTACGCAAGCAACGCCGAGCGCTACAAAGGCGAAATCAAGGCGCTCGATGCAGCCATCCGCCAGGCATTCGCCGCGCTGCCCGAAGCACGCCGCCGCGTGGTGACCTCGCACGACGCCTTTGCCTACTTTGGCCGCGCCTACGGCATGAAATTTATCGCCCCGCTCGGCATCAATAGCGAAGTCGAGCCTTCCGCCCGTGAAGTCGGCTGGCTGATCCGCCAGATTCGCCAAGAGCAGATTCCCGCCGTGTTTATGGAAAACATCACCGATCCGCGCCTGATCGAACGCATCAGCAAGGAATCCGGCGCGCGGCTCGGCGGCACCTTGTATTCCGACTCACTCTCCGACAAAAACGGCCCGGCGCCGACTTACCTGAAGATGATGCGCTACAACGCCGACACGCTCAGCGCCGCGTTAAAACCCTGAAAATAATCAAGCGCAACGGGGCGCCCTGAGGCTCTTGTATTTAGGGCTTCTCCAAGGGGGCTGCTCCGGAGCCCCTGTAAACAGGGCATCTCCGGGCACCC
>CALHZD010000112.1 GCA_938040985.1 uncultured Propionivibrio sp. | reverse complement strand
TTTCTTTGCCTCGCCAAAGAAAGTCAGCAAAGAAAGGCGACCCCAGGCGCAGGCTCTCCTTGTCGCGGGTTGGAGTGGTACTTGTGCGGCGGGCTTGATCACTCGCTTACGCTCGAACAATCAAGCCCTTGCTCCCGCCAAGCTCCCCGCGCCCCTCTGAAATAGCGGCTTCCTTTGCCAAAATACCGCGTTGCTGTGTTGGCTTGGCCTTGCCGTACTAAATGTACTGTCAGCAACTTTACCGCCTTGCCTTTGGCAAAGCCGGGCGATAGCGACTCCCTTTGCCAAAATACGGTGTTGTGTGTTGGCCTGGCCTTGCCGTACTCCCCGTACTGTCAGCGGCTCGCCGCCTTGTCTTTTGGCAACGTCGAGCCGCTATTTAAACTTGTGAAATCCCCTCTGAAATCCGTAAAAACAAGTCAGAAAACATAAATCGCCCTGAAGCCCTTTAAACACAAGGGGCTCAGGGCATCAAAAAACATAAACTGGAACACTGCGCCCGACCAACCCTCCGCAACTCGTGTAGATATAACGTCTCCGAAGGGATGCTTTGAATCCCTCGTAAACAGGGCATCTTCGGACACCCTGCCGCCAGCCCTTTATTTATAAGGGTTCCAGAAGCGCCTGCCTGGAGCCTTTATCCACGGGCATTTCAAAGGGGATGCCCTGAAGCCCGCGTATTTAGGGCGTTTCAGAGTAGGCGCCCCGGAACCCTTATAAACAGAGCATCTCAAAGCACCTACCCGGAAATGCCCTATCCATGCGGGTTTCAGAGAAGGGGCCGGGAAATGCCCTGTTTACGCGGACTCCAGCGGTGCCTTTCGGCAAATATCCCTTCCAGATAGGTAAGCATAGAGCACCAAAAAATCCCTTAGGCGCAGCCGCAGGCGCGGGGCGACTTGACGGAAGCAATGGCTTGATTGTCTGAGCGTAAGCGAGTGATCAAGCCCGCCGCCAAGCTGCCCGCGACAAGGAGAGTCTGCGCCTGGGGTCGCATTTACTCGCTCCGCTCGCACTGCGTGCCGTTGCTAAAGCAACGTTCAAAATCCTTCGGATTTTGCTTTGCTGACTTTCTTTGGCGAGGCAAAGAAAGTCAGCGGGGCGCGCTGCCGCTCAGCGCTACAGCATCAAGATGAGTTCCGTGGGTGGAAGTCAGCGCGCAGGCTTTGGTAATTCCTGTATTTAAAGTGTCTCAGGGAACCTGCCCGCTAGCCCGCGTATTCCGGGCATCTCAGAGGCGCCTGCCCGGAAATCCCCTATCCACGCGGGTTTCAGAGGCGTCTGTCCGCACGCCGAAAAACAAGCCCCTCGTCAGACGGTAAGGTTCCGGAGAGGGGCGCAAATACTGCGGATGGCCGCAAACAACAGGTAAAAAATGCGCGAAGCCAGCGCAGTTATCGACTGCGCCGTTGATGCAGGCGCTTATGCTTTGCCGTACAGCTCGGCAACATAATGCCAGTTGACGACTTGCCACCAGGCTTCCAGATAATCGGCGCGCTTATTCTGATAACGCAGATAATAGGCATGCTCCCAAACGTCGCAGGCAAGAATGGGCGTGCCTTTCACGGCAGCAATATCCATCAGCGGATTATCCTGATTGGGCGTGCTGGTGATCGCCAGTTTGCCATCCTGACCGACGATCAGCCAGGCCCAGCCCGAGCCGAACTGCTTGAGGCCGGCATCCTTGAACTGTGCCTTGAAATTATCGAAGTTGCCGAATACGGCGTCAATGCCCTGTGCCAGCTTGCCGGTGGGCGTGCCGCCGCCGTTGGGGGACATGGCGTTCCAGTAGAGCGTATGGTTATAGAAACCGCCGCCATTGTTGCGTACTGCCGGCGTATAGCGGCTGATGCCGGCCAGAATGGCCTCCAGGCTTTCATCCGCAGCAGGCGAATCCTTGACGGCGGCAAGAAAGTTGTCGAAATAAGCCTTGTGGTGACGGCTGTAGTGGATTTCCATCGTGGTTTTATCAATGGCCGGTTCCAGCGCGTCGTAGGCATAGGGGAGGGCGGGGAAAGTAAAGTTCGTCATCAGAGGCTCCTTGGTTGTTCAGGGGCATTGACCATCGTTCCCGTATTGAGTTCCCGGCAGGTAAGGCCACAGTGTAAATCTGCAAATTTACGGCCAGGCCGCCGCGATCGCGTAGAAAAAACGAATATTCCGCAAAAATGAAGCAGCTTACTGAGTCAAAAAACTACGCGCGATCGCGTGGAAGAAAACCGCATTCAGCCGTTGGCGGTTATTTTACTGACGCACTTTTACCTCAATCACTTCTACCTCAATTTCTCCTGCGCATTTAAGCGAGGGAAAAAGCGATTCCGTCGGGCGGCGAGTTCGCCCGTGCGCTTTCCTGCTCCCCTTTCTCTGCCTTGAGGGAGCCGGCTTTTGCTAGCGCGTGGTCGTACGTGGTCGCACACGGTCACACACACCGACTGGTGCTTGCCGGTTTATGGAAGGTCGAATTTACAGGTGGTTGGCAGTGGCGCGATACGTCATACGGTTGGTGTTGCGTCCGTCGAAGCGGCCGCCGGCGGTTTCGGCAACAGGGTAGATCAGGCTTGGCAGCGCCTTACCGGAAGCGCCTTGCAGGATGACATCCTGCGCCGTATTGAAACCGATCCAGTTCATCTCCCAAAAGCCAAACAGCAATTTTTTGAAAACATTTACTTTCGGGTCGGTGTTGGATAACGGTTCCTCACGTATGGCTTCGCATACGGCGGCAGGATCGACGCCGATCCAGCTATAACCGGGAATGTAAAACTCGGCGCGGCAATGCTGCGCGCTTCTCAGTTCGCCCGTTGCGCCGAGGCTGTTGAAGAGCCGCGAACGCCCGGTGCGCAGGCCGTAGACCGGGCGCGCCGGAATGCCGACGGAGCGGCAAAGCGCGACGAAGAGCAGTGCGATATCGGCGCTGCGCCCGACGAAACGCCCGTTGCCCAGTAGCTGACTGATGTCGGCTTCGCCCATACCCTGACCATTGGTGTCGAAACTGGCGTTTTCAATCACCCAGTCGTACAGGGCTTTCCCCATTGCCAATGGATCTTTGATGCGGCCGATCGCACGCTCCGCCGTTTGATGCACGATGCCGTCGACTGGCGCGAGCTGGGTGGGATGCAGGTTGCGGCGCAGAACTTCCGCCTGCTCGGCAATGACGCCGCGGCGGGTGATGTCGAACTGGCGGTTTTGCGTAGCAATCTGGGTGATGAATTGCAGTTTGGGCGTGTCGATAGATTCCGGCCATTCGGCGAAGAAGATTTCCATGTCGGCGACCGGATCGCGGTAAATTCCTGCCTTGCTGAAATTCCCCTGCCAGGTGTGGCCGATCGTGCGCTGCCAGTCCGTATCCTTGTACTGCGCCAGCGGCAGCCACAGGCGGGCGCGCCCCTGGTTGGACTGCAGGCCAACATCGGTTTGCAACTCAACGGTGTGCCAGTCGGTCGGTTTTTCCTGCGGCAGTTTGACGACGTTGCGGTGCTCGATGGGCGTGTTGGCGGCAGAGGTATCCTCGGGCGCGGCGTTGGCCGCTGATGGCCTGGATGAGACCGCCGTTCGTGCGGAAACGCGGCGGCGTGTTCTGGATTTTCCTGCTTTTCCCGCCTTTCCGGTCGATTTGCCCTTGCGCTGACTGGATGCGGCCTTGGCTTTGGTGGCTGCACTTTTCTTCTTTGCGCCCAGCACGGGCGTCGATGCGAGAAAAGTCAAAATGGCGGAAGCAGTGAGGAAGTTTCGTCGTTTCAATCGATTCTCCTATCCTCCGATCAAAAAACAAAGCCGTGTCTAATAAGGCGCACGGCTCTACGAAGTCGCGGCGATTATAGCGTGAAATCGGGCGAAGAGCGGCTGGCCGCCGAGCAAAGTCGATCGTGGAAAATCCCTGCAAATGGCGGAGTGTATGCCGCGGCGTGCAGGGCGCGCAAAAGGCATGCATAGGCTGCGTGCGGAAGGATTGAAAGAGAAAAAAGGGAGAAAGACCGGGGTGCTAGGTCAGTTTCCGCAGTGGCGATTGGTTCTGCATGGTTCTGCCCGGCTGCCATCTGCTTTTGTCTCCTTTGTCTCCTGTCGCCAATTCGCCGCCTAGCTGATCAGCAGTTTTATGCGGCGTTAGAGCATCTCCGCTGCGTAGTCGGCCAGCCGCGAACGTTCGCCGCGTTGCAGGGTGACATGGCCGGCGTGCGCCCAGCCCTTGAAGCGGTCGACGGCAAAGGTCAGCCCTGAACTGCCTTCGGTCAGGTAGGGCGTATCGATCTGCGCGATATTGCCCATGCAGACGACCTTGGCGCCCGGGCCAGCGCGCGTGATCAGCGTTTTCATCTGTTTTGGCGTCAGGTTCTGCGCCTCGTCGATAATCAGAAACTTGTTGAGAAAGGTGCGGCCGCGCATGAAATTGAGCGACTTGATCTTGATGCGGTTGCGGATCAGATCTTGCGTTGCCGCGCGCCCCCAGTCGCCGCCCGTCGTGCCGGTATGGCTGAGGACTTCCAGGTTGTCTTCCAGCGCCCCCATCCACGGCGCCATTTTTTCTTCTTCCGTGCCCGGCAGAAAACCGATGTCCTCGCCGACGGAGACCGTGGCGCGCGTCATGATGATTTCCTGATAGCGCTTTTCGTCGAGCACCTGGGTCAAGCCGGCAGCCAGCGTCAGCAAGGTCTTGCCGGTGCCCGCCTGGCCGAGCAGGCTGACGAAGTCGATTTCCGGATCCATCAGCAGATTGAGGGCAAAATTCTGCTCGCGGTTGCGCGCTGTAATCCCCCAGACATTGTGTTTCGGGTGCGTATAGTCGATCAGCGTTTCGAGCACGGCGCAGTTGCCCGAAATTTCGCGCACGATGGCGGAAAACGGCTCCGGTGTATCCAGATATACGAATTCGTTGATCAGCAGTTTGGCGCACAAGGCCCCCCGGATGCGGTAGCGCGTACGGTTTTCCTGCGTCCACGATTCCAGCCCGTCTGTCTGCGTTTCCCAGAAATCTGCGGGCAGCGCCTGCATGCCGCGATAGAGCAAATCGATGTCTTCAAGCACCCGGTCGTTAAAGTAGTCCTGCGCCTGAACGCCGAGGACATGCGCCTTGATGCGCATATTGATATCTTTGCTCACCAGAATGACCGCGCGTTCTGGATACTTGCGCTGCAAATGGACGACGACGGCCAGAATCTGGTTGTCTGCCCGTTCGCTCGCCAGGCCGCCGTGCAGATCGATGCTAACCGCCTCGGTTTGCAGGAGCAGGCGGCCGCTGGCCAGACCGTGCGAGGCTTCAATCAGTGGAATGCCCGTGGCGATGCCGTCTTCACGGCGGCTGATGATCTCGTCGAGCATGCGCGTGGCCTGTCGCGCGTTGCGCGCAACGTCGGATATTCCCTTTTTGTTGTGGTCGAGCTCCTCCAGCGTCTTCATCGGCAGAAAAATGTCGTTTTCCTCGAAACGGAACAGGCTCGTCGGATCGTGCATCAGCACGTTGGTATCGAGGATGAAGAGCTTGGGCAGGCGATGAGGCGGACGGGCGGTTCGGCGGGGCATCGGCGTCTCCAGAAAGAACAGCAGCGGATAGGCGGTGGGGATAATAGCGGCGCTAGTGCGCTGACGCACGGACAAAATCGAGCACGAAATCGAGTACCTCTTGCGCATGACCGGGCGCCTTGACGCCGCGCCACTCACGCAGCAACTGCCCGCTGCCGTCAAAGACGAAGGTGCTGCGTTCGATGCCGCGTACCGGCTTGCCGTAGAGCTTTTTATCCTTGATGACGCCAAAATGCGTGCATAGGCGCTCGTCGGCATCGGAAAGCAGCGCAAAGGGCAGGGCGTGCTTTGCCTTGAATTTTTCGTGCGAGGCCAGGCTGTCACGCGAAACGCCAATCACAACGCCGCCGGCCCTGACGAATTCGTCATGCAGATCGCGGAATTCCTGCGCCTCGGTCGTACAGCCGGGCGTGTTGTCTTTGGGATAAAAATAAACAATCAGTGTCTTGCCGCGTACCGCCGCAGCATTGAACGGTGCGCCGTCGGTCGAAGGGATGTCGATATCGGGAAAGTGGAGCGTACTCATAGGAATCCTCGGTGGTTTGGGTGATTTTCCTCGTATCAGGCGGTTCCGCTGCAATGATTGACGCCCGCGACGCCCGGAAGGATGGCGTTTATCGCGCGGGCAAGCATTTTGCCGTGCGGCAAGGCACGCCGCCGTGCCGGATGCCCGGTCGGGATGGGGCCGCTCATTGCGCCGGATAGACCGCAGCTGATATTTTGACACGCGATGCCGCCCCGTGCGCGAGAACGGGACTGCACTGAAAAGCGGCGTGGAAAAACGATGGGGGAACCATCGAAAGCGGCCGCCAGATCTCACCTTACGCCGTGGCTGGCGGAAAGAGCGTGCGGCAATTAAGGGCGCCCACAATTTGCTGCAATGATGCGGCCGGCGATGGGCGGGAAGCGAATGGAAAGAGATGGAACGGGCTAGAAAGGAATGGAAGCGGATGAAAACAGATGAAGGCGGAAGAAAACAGCCCCTTTCGTATAAAGCGGTCAATGCCGGCGAGGAAGGATGATTTTCCCGCGCGAATCCGTTAACCTTGCGCCGTTTTGTTCATTCCTCTTTTTGGAGAACACCCATGCCGATCCATGCAGTCAACCACCCGCTCGTCAAGCACAAGATTGGGCTGTTACGCGAAAACGACATCAACACCAAAAAATTCCGTGAGCTGACCGCCGAGCTGGCCCGCCTGCTGACTTACGAAGCCTGCCGCGATTTTGAGCTGGAAAAATGCACGATCCAGGGATGGGCCGGGCCGGTCGAAATCGAGCAGATCAAAGGCAAGAAAGTCACGGTCGTGCCGATTCTGCGCGCCGGGCTGGGCATGCTCGATGGCGTGCTCGACCTGATTCCGGGCGCCAAGGTCAGCGTCGTCGGCATTGCCCGCAACCACGAAACCCTGATGCCGGAACCGTATTTCGAACGCCTCGTCGGCCAGCTCAACGAGCGCATCGGGCTGATTATCGACCCGATGCTCGCCACGGGCGGCTCCCTGATCGCCACCATCGACATGCTCAAGCGCAAGGGCTGCCAGCATGTGCGCGCCATTGTCCTGGTCGCTGCGCCGGAAGGCATCCGCGCTGTCGATGCGGCGCATCCCGACGTGGATGTTTTCACGGCGGCAATCGACAGCCACCTCAACGAGGTCGGCTACATCATTCCGGGGCTGGGCGATGCGGGCGACAAGATTTTCGGCACTAAATAAGGCGGTGAATGAGGGGCGGGCCGATGAATAAAACGGTGATTCCTACCGCGCAGGGGGCGGCCGAGCCGGTCTGGCGCACGGCGGTTTCCGGCGCGCAGATTCTCTTCGTCGCTTTCGGCGCCACGGTGCTGGTGCCGCTGCTTACGGGGTTGAACCCCAGCCTGGCGCTGCTCGGTGCCGGCGTCGGCACGCTGATCTTCCAGGCCTGCACCCGGCGCCAGGTGCCGATTTACCTGGGCTCCAGCTTCGCCTTCATCGCGCCGATTATCGAGTCGATCAAAAACTGGGGCATGCCGGCCACCCTCGGCGCGCTGGCCACCGCCAGCCTGTTCTATTACCTGGCGGCCGCGCTCGTCAAATGGCGCGGCGTGGGGTTTATCCATCGCCTGCTGCCTCCGGTCGTCATTGGTCCGGTCGTCATGGTGATCGGCCTGGGACTAGCGCAGGTCGCCGTCGATATGGCGACGGGCAAGGCGGGCGGCGCGCAGGTCGTGCCCTACGGCACGGCGCTCTCGGTCGCCACCATTTCGCTGCTGGCGACGATGCTGACGGTGATTCGCGCGCGGCGTCTGTTCAAACTGGTGCCGATTCTCGTCGGCGTCGCCGTCGGTTACGCCGTCTCGCTCTACCTGGACATTGTCGATCTTTCCCCGGTGAGGCAGGCGGCGTGGTTCGCCGTTCCTGACTTCGGACGGCCGGAATTCAATCTGGCCGCCATCCTGTTCATGATTCCGGTCGCCATCGCCCCCATCGTCGAGCACGTCGGCGGCATTCTGGCCATCGGTTCGGTGACGGGCAGGGACTTTACCGAATCGCCCGGCCTGCACCAGACGCTGCTGGGCGACGGGCTGGCCGTCAGCGTCGTCGGCCTGTTCGGCGGCCCGCCGGTGACGACCTACGGCGAAGTGACCGGCGCGGTGATGCTGACCAAAAACGCCAACCCGGCAATCATGACCTGGGCGGCCGGTTTCGCCATCCTCATGGCCTTCGTCGGCAAATTTGGCGCGCTGCTGCAAACGATCCCGTTGCCGGTCATGGGCGGCGTCATGGTGCTGCTTTTTGGTTCGATTGCCGGCATCGGCCTCAAAACGATCATCGACGGCCGCGTCGACCTTTCCAGCGCGCGTAACTTGTGCATCATCTCGATCACGCTGGTGACGGGCATCGGCGGGCTGGGCGTGAACCTCGGCAGCTTCTCGCTGCAAGGCATCAGCCTGTGCGGCGTGCTCGCCGTGCTGCTCAACCTGCTGCTGCCGCGCTCGCCGGCCGAGGCATCGCGCTGAAACCTTAAATAGCGTCTTCCTTTGCCAAAATACGGTGTTGGCTCGCCTTGCCGTACTACTCGTACTGTCTGCGGCTCGCCGCCTTGTCTTTTGGCAAAGTCGAGCCGCTATAGATTGTCTGGCTTTTAAAAAGGGCTGCCCGCAACCCCGTATGGATAGGGCATTTGCGGGCAGGCACCTTTGAAGCACTTATAAATAGGGCATTTGCGGGTAAGGTGCTCGGAGATGCCCTGTTTACAAGGGCTTCAGAGCATCCTCCTTGGAGATGCCCTAAATACAAGGGCTAGCGGGCAGCCCTTCGGGAATGCCCGTAAATAAAGGACCTCCGGGCGCCTGCTCAGAGACGCCCTGTTTACGCGGGCTCCGGCGCTGGTCTGTGCGGCGTGGCGGCGGATCGATCAGGCTTACGGGGAGCGGCTGGCGAACATGGCGCCGGCCAGGACGATGAAGGCGCCGACGATGACCTTTTGCCAGGTGCTGGGAACGCCGGCCAGCACGAGGCTGTTGTTGACCAGCGTCACCAGCACGACGCCGAGCAGCGTCCCGAGGACGGTGCCTGTGCCGCCGGTGATGCGGGCGCCGCCCAGAATGACCGCGGCGATGACGTCCAGTTCGCTGCCAGCCAGATCGAAGGGATTGGCCAACCGGTTGCCGGAAACGTGGATGACGCCGGCGATGCCCGCGAGCAGGCCGGCGTAGGCGAAGACGAAAATCTGCACCGTGCGCAGGCGGAAGCCGAGACGCTCGGCGACGGGCAGGCTGCCGCCAATGGCGAACACGGCGCGGCCGAGCAGGGTGCGGTTGAGAATCCACCAGGTGAGCAGCGCGGCGGCGGCCAGCGCGAGCACAAAGGCGGGCAGGACGGCGAGACCGCCGTCCGCTGTCTGGTAACGCCAGAGCGCCAGTTTGCCGAATGACTCCATCGCCTCGGGCACGTTGATGATCAGGGCGGTGCCGACGAACGTCAGCAGCAGGCTGCGGATGACGTATTGCGTCCCGATGGTGACGATCAGCGAAGGCGCGCGCAGTGTATGCACCAGAACGCCGTTGATGGCGCCGAGCAGCAGTCCGCCGCCGGCGCCCAGCGCAAAGATCGCGATGATGGACAGGCCGGGCGCCTGCTCGATGACCAGCCGCGTGATCGAATACATGGTCAGCGCCGCGATCGCCGTGAAGGAAACGTCCAGCCCGCCGGCGGCGAGCACCGCCAGCACGCCGAGCGCGAACAAACCGAGCACGACGCAGCCGCGCAAAATGTCGAACAGCGTGGCAAGCTGCCAGAAACGCGGATTGATGCTGCCGACGATCAGGCAGACAAGAACGATGAGCGTGAGCGTAAATACCGATGGGTTGCGCGCCAGAAATGCGTAAAAGGCGCGCAGCGTATGGGGGCGCGGATTCAGCCCTGGCATGTTTTTTCTTCCTCTTTTCTGGGGTGTTCGGCCGTCATCGCTTCGTACAGATCGGTTTCCGACACGGTTTCAGCGGCATCGAAAACCTGGCTGATCTGCCCTTTTCGCATGATCAAAATCCGGTCGCAGTTTTGCAGCAGTTCCGGCAGGTCGTCGCTGACGATCAGAATGCTCATGCCTTGCGCGGCGAGCGACTGGATGATGCGGTAGATCGTATCCTTGGAACCCACATCGACGCCGACGGTGGGGCCGTGCAGGATCAGCACCTTGGGGTCGATGGACAGCCAGCGTCCGAGCAGAACGCGCTGCTGGTTGCCGCCGGAAAGGGACTGCACCGGGTGTTCGATATCGGGGGTGGCGATGTGCAACTGTTCGGTCAGACGGTGCGCCAGATTGCGCACGCGGCTTTGATCGAGCAGGCCGAAACGGCGGCACAGCCGGCCGAGCACGGCGGCGGTGAAATTTTCGCGGATGGGCTTTTCTAGAAACAGCCCTTCGGATAGGCGGTCTTCCGGCAGATAGCCGATGCCGGCGGCGATGGCATCGGCCGGACGGCGCAGGACGGCCGGCTGGTTGTCGAGAAAAATCTGACCGGCATCGGCCGGATGCACGCCGGCCAAGGCGAGCGCCAGTTCGTTGCGCCCGGAATCGAGCAGCCCGGTAATGCCGAGAATTTCGCCCCGATTGACAGCGAAAGAGATTTCCGAAAACGCTGCGGCGCGCGTCAGCCCGGTGACGAGGAGGCGCGATGTTGCGGGGGCTTCGCCGGCCGGTTCGCTGCGGTAACGGTGTTCGTCGAGCTGGCGGCCGGTCATCCAGTAGCTCAAGTCGGCTTTGCTGTAATCGCCGGCGTCGCCTTCCATCACCTTCTGGCCGTCGCGGAAAATGACGACGCGCCCGCCAATGGCTTTGCATTCGTCGAGTTTGTGCGTGACGAACAGCACGGCGACGCCCTGCTCGCGCAGGCGATTGACGACGCCGATCAGGTTGCCGACTTCGCGGCGCGTCAGTGCGGTGGTCGGTTCATCCATGATGACCAGGTGCGCGTCGACGGCGATGGCGCGGGCAATCGCCACCATCTGGCGCGTCGCGATGGGCAGGGTGTCGACGCGCTGCTGCATGAACGCCTGTGTGGACGGCAGACCGATTGCGGCGAGCGCGCGCGTGGCGGTCTGCGCCAGGGCTGCGCGGTCCAGACGCCGGAAAAGGCGGCCGCCCGACTGAACGAGCTGTTGGGTCAGGGCGATGTTTTCCGCCACGTTCAGGTTGGGCAGCAGCGAAAAATCCTGATAGACGGTTTCGATGCCGGCGGCCAGCGCCTCGATGGGGGAAAGGCGCGCATACGTGCGCCCGGCGACGATGATCTTTCCTTCATCCGGCGGTTGCGCGCCGGCGATGATCTTGATCAAGGTGCTTTTGCCGCAGCCGTTTTCTCCGATCAGATGGTAAATCTGACCGCTTTCGATCGTCAGGTCGATGCCGCGCAGGGCGTGGACGCCGGCGAAACGTTTGTGGATGCCGCGCACTTCGAGAAAAGGCGGTTGATCGGCAGCCGGCGGCGGGGCGCCGGCTTGCCGGCGGGTGTCGGGCGCATTCATGCGATTACGGGCGGGACGGTGGGGCGATCATGTCATGTAGTGATTGGCCGGCGGCGTGGGGCATGCCGGAGAACGCTTCGCTCATGCTGCATGCGCGGCGTCCTCCAGCATGCGCTTCAGGCCAGGCTAAGGCTTAGAACGGGTAGTTCTTGTAGTTCGACTTGTCGACGTCGATCCAGGCTTCGCCGACGACGATAATGCCCTTGCCCGGCCCCTTCTTGACCTTAACCTTGTGATAGCCGGGCACGCCCAGATCCATGCCATCGGTGATCTGCTGGCCGTCGAGCAGCATCTTGGCCACCTTGTTCATGACAACGCCGGCTTCCTGCGGATCCCAAAAACCGATGCCCTGGATGGCGCCGGATTCGAGGTATTTGCCGGAATCCTTGGGCAGGCCGAGGCCGATCACGCAAATCTTGCCTTGCAGGCCGGCTTCTTCGATTGCGCGGCCGATGCCCAGCACATCGATGGCCGCACCGCCCTGGAAGCCCTTGATATCGGGGTGTTTGCGCAGAATTTCCTTGGCTTTCTCGTAGGCCTTGTTGGCATCGTTGAATGATTCGTTCTTGGCATCGACGAGTACCATTTTGGGGTATTTCTTGGCATTTTCGGCGCCGCCGTCAGCCCATTGCACGTGCGTCAGGCTGCCCAGCGAGCCCACGAACGAAGTCCATTTGCCGGCGCCGCCCATGCATTTGGCCAGCCGCTCATTGAAGCGCGCGCCGAACGCCTTGTTGTCGAAGGCTTCGATATCCACATGCGTGTTTTTCGCATTGTCCGCTTCATGCGTCACAACCTTGATGCCACGGTCCATGGCGCGCTTGAGCACGCCTTCCAGCGTCGAAGGATCCATGGGGACGACAGTGATCGCGTCGACTTTTTTGGCGATCAGATCGTCGATGATTTTCGTCTGCAGGGCGGCATCAGCCTTGGGTGGCCCGTATTGCGCCGTAGCGACGCCCGGTGTTGAGGCGCCAAACGCCTTGACGCCGTCTTCCATGCGGTTGAACCAGGTTTCGCCGGTAATTTTGACGACGGTGGCGATCGTCTTGTTGCCGCTCTGATTGCCCTGTGCGCTGACGATGCCTGCCGTACCGACTAGGGCCGCAGAGACGGCACAGGCGATGGTTGTTTTGACGATAGACATGGAATGACCTCCGTGGTGGTGACGAAGCGTTCCCTCTAGACGGTGCGGCTGGCGCGAGGGAGTGACGCCGAGCCGCTGGAGCCGGAAGAACGGCTCCGGAAAAGGGTGCGATAGTCAATGCGCGAAACGACGAGAAAAATGAGCAGCATCGTTCCCCAGGCGCAATCGCGGAAAAAGCTGGAAACATCAAGGAAGTTGAACATGCTGGCCAGCAGCTGGAGCGCCGTGGCCGACAGCAGGACGCAGACCAGCCGCCCGTAACCGCCTTCCGGACGGACGCCGGCGGCGACGACGATCAGGATGGAAATCATCACGTAAGAGCTGCCGTAATCCCATTTCACGCTGGAAGTGCGCGCGGCGATGATGGCGCCCGCCAGCCCGGCCAGCAGTCCGCACAGGGTGTAGGTCAGGAACAGCATCCGCCGCACGGGAATCCCGGCGTAGCTTGCCGCTTTGGCGTTGCTGCCCAACAAGTACAGGCGGATACCGAAAGGCGTGCGCTTGAGCATCAGCGCGAGTGCGGCGGCGACGGCCAGAAATACGATGAAGCAGATGGGCAGGCCGGCCAGCGTCGAGTTGCCGAACGCATCGAGCGGCTCGATGTAGCCCAGGCGCAGCGCGGAACCGTTGGTCAGCACGACGGCGATTCCGGTAAAAAACATTTGCGTGCCGAGGGTGGCGAGAATGGGCGTCAGATGCCCCCAGGCAATCAGAACGCCGTTTAACATGCCGCCGATGCCGCCGGCAAGCAGGGCAAGCGCAATGAAACTGCCCGTGTAAAGCAAGGGGGCATCGTCGGCGGAAATAAAATGGGAGGCCGCCAGCCCGGCCAAGACGCCCGACAGATTAGCCAGCGCGATTCCCGACAGGTCGATGCCGCCGTTTCCGGAAACCATCGCCAGCATGACGCCCAGCGCCAGCAGTCCCAGTTCCGGCAGCTGCGCCGCCATCGACTGAAGGTTGTAGGCGCCGATAAAATCGGCGCCCGCCAGGGCGACGGCCAGCATGAAGCCGAGGAGGTTGGTCAATGCCAGAAAGACAAACTGGCGGTCGGCCAGAAAATCGGCCAGGAATGCGGCGACCAGATTGCGTGCGGCGCTGTTTTGGGCATTGCCGGTATTGTCGTTGGCGGCGCTGTCTGCTGTTTTAGCTTTTCTTTCCATGACCCGATCGATGAAACCATGATGCGTCTGGGCGGAAACGCTCCAGATCGGGAAGCAATATACGTCGAGTCCGGCCCCCAATTCAACCGTTCGTCGCGTGCTTTACGGGGAATCGGCGAAAATTTCCCCCAATGGCCGTTGTCGGTTTTTCTTTGCTTTAGCCTGTTGTGGCGCGCTTCCGGTGTCCGCAGCCTATGAGAAAATAGCCTCGAACTTCTAAGATTTTTTTGGAAAGACGGATCATGACTCTGCAAAAAACGCCTTGCCTGATGGTGCAAGGCTGTACTTCGGATGCCGGAAAATCGGTCCTGGGGGCGGCGCTATGCCGCGTGCTGGCGCGTCGGGGCGTGCGCGTTGCGCCGTTCAAGCCGCAGAATATGGCGCTCAATTCGGCCGTGACCGTCGATGGCGGCGAAATCGGCCGCGCCCAGGCGCTACAGGCGCTGGCGGCGCGGGTGCCGGCGCACATCGATTTCAACCCGATACTGCTCAAGCCCTCAACCGACAAGCGCTCGCAGGTCATTATCCATGGCAAGACGCACGCCGATCTCAATGCCCGCGATTATCATGAATATAAGCCGCGGGCGATGCAGGCTGTGCTCGAATCGTGGCAACGCCTGTGTGCGGCATACGATGCCATCATTGTCGAAGGCGCAGGCAGCCCGGCGGAAATCAACCTGCGCGCCCGCGATATTGCCAATATGGGCTTTGCCGAGGTTGTCGATTGTCCGGTCATCATCGTCGCCGACATCGATCGCGGCGGCGTTTTTGCCCATTTGACCGGCACTTACGAGCTGCTGTCGCCGAGCGAGCAGGCGCGCGTCAAGGGCTTTGTCATTAACCGCTTTCGCGGCGATTTCAGCCTGCTGGAATCGGGGCTGAGCTGGCTGGAACTGCGCACCGGCAAGCCGGTGATCGGCGTCCTGCCCTACCTGCATGGCTTGTATCTCGATGCCGAGGATGCGCTGCCGCGCGGCAAGCTGATCAAGACCGGCGCCAAGCTCAAGGTCGTTGCGCCCGCTTATCCGCGTCTGTCGAACCATAACGATTTCGATCCGCTGCGTTTTCATCCGGAGGTCGATTTTACGGTTGTCGGCGCGCATGACGCGCTGCCACCGTGTGACCTGATCGTGCTGGGCGGTTCCAAAGCCGTGCAGGCGGATCTCGACTGGCTGCGCAGCATGGGCTGGGAAGAAGCGATCCGACGGCATCTGCGTTATGGCGGCAAGCTGATCGGCATCTGCGGCGGCCTGCAAATGCTTGGCAAACAGCTCAACGACCCGCTGGGACTGGAAGGGGCGCCCGGCAGCCAGCCTGGCCTCGGACTGCTCGATTATGAAACGACGCTGGCGCCGGAAAAACACCTGGAGAACGTCAGCGGAACGCTGACGCTGAATGGAACGCTGAGCGCCCCGCCGCCCTTGCGCGGCTACCGTATCCACATGGGCGTGACGCATGGGCCGGCGTTGGCGCGGCCGGCGACCTGTCTGGAAGGGCTGCCGGAAGGCGCGCTTTCGGCGGACGGCCAGGTGCTAGCCACCTATTGCCACGGCCTATTCGATTCGCCGGATGCGCTCAATGCGCTGATTGCCTGGGCGGGGTATACGCCGGCCTTCCGTTTCGACCCGGCCGAACGGCGCGAACGCGATCTGGACCGGCTGGCCGATGCCGTCGAACAACATCTGGATTTGCCGCGCCTCGCCGAATGCATTCCGGCTTTTGCGCTTCCCGCGCGTATCGCCGACGCTAAATGAATCGAATTGATCCGTATTCATTTGCACAGAATCAATGCCGAATTCTGAGAAATCGCAGGGAATTGTCTTAATGCCGTGCAGATAATGATCAAGCGCACAATAACAATGATATACAACATATTAAAAGGCTGAATGGATCGTTATATTGCACTTGATTGTTTTTTCGCCCAGTTAATTTATAATTCCCCTCGCAAATAGGGCGAGGCGTTTAAGGTTAGCGGACGCCGGATTTTTATTTTGACTGGAGGAAACAATGACTATTAGCTACAAGGAAGCGCTCGAAAATCTGAAAAAGGCTCAGTTCGAAGTGGAACAGGCTCGCCTGGCCGAACTTAGCTTGGTCATTAAAGAAATCAAGGAAAAAATTGCTGAATATCATTTGACGGCCGAAGACCTTGGTCTCAAATCGGGTGCAAAAAAAGCCGCCGCAAAAAAAGGCGAAGCGAAATACGCTAATCCGACTAATATCGCCCAAACCTGGAGCGGTAAGGGACGTAAGCCTGCCTGGGTGGAGGAGTACCTCGCTCGCGGAGGGGATATCAACAGTCTGTTGATTCAGAGATAATGCAGGCCCTATAAAAACCGTCGCTTATCTATAGCAAAAGCGCCATATCATGTATGGCGCTTTTTATTTGTTCGGCAACGATTGCATTACATTAAAACTTTATATTGGCGTTGGATGGGGCGCCAGTCTTTTTCGACTTGTTTATGAAGAAACTTGGATATGGCGCGAAAGCTTTTAGTCTCTGCGTATTGGCCCTGAAAGTTTTGTTCAGCAATAACTTACCGGCAGTAAGGCTGAAGTAAAAAACAAGCTTGCTTGTATGTAAGGCAACATTCTATTGGTAGTCTACATTAGTCAACTCTCAACTAACCGCTTATTTGATGCGCGCCCCCTGCCGTTTAGCAAGCGATGAGTTCATCTGAGCTTGTTTGCGGATGCGTATAAATGGGCTACCAAGGAACAAAAGCTAAAAATAAAACTGCCCGGAAAACCGGGCAGTTGGGAAACGGAAATATTTAATTCAACAATCTGGGCTAAAGCGGCAATCAACCGTAGTTAATCGGGTGGCGGCTCAGCCAGTGACGGTCGCGCGTGTGGCCGATACGTCTGCCGGCTTCACGGGCCATGGCCGAAGTCAGCGGACGGGTTTTCCAGGCGAAGCTGGCGCCAAACGCCAGCGCGGCGCCCAAAATGCCGCCTGCGACGACGCCGCGCACCGGCTTGCGGTCGTCGGCCAAGGCGCCCAGTACGGCGCCCGCGAGCACGCCAAAACTGGCGGCCTGCCACGACTGTTCGGCGGCAACGGCCAGAATGTTCGAGGTATCCTCGGTGGCGAGCACGGCTTTATGCGCTTCCCGCGCGCCTTCCAGCCCGGACGAAACCAGCTCTTTGCCGTATTCGTACTGGGAGCGGATTTTTTCCTTGCCGTGATCGAAATTCGATTTGAGGCGTTCCGTACCCTGTTCGAGGCTCGATTTAACCTGCTCAAGATTTGCTTTGACGTGTTCGCTGATGCTCATTTTCTGCTCCTGATCGATAAAGCCGAAACTCGACGATAACGCCCGCCCGGCAAGGGATGGCTTCTGGCGCAGCAGTGTGCCGGACTGCCGACGGCTAGTGTATCACCTCATTGATTCGCTATGGTGCCTCATGTGCATTGCCGATGGGATTTCGTGCATCTTTGAGCACGAGCGGCAGACCCGCGGCGACGAGCGTGACCCGATCGCAGGCGGCGGCGATCCGCTGATTCAGTCGCCCCTGCTCGTCGGCAAACAGGCGCGACACCGGGTCCATCGGCACGATCCCGCTACCGACCTCGTTGGAAACCAGAATGATCCGGCCCGGCAAACGTTGCAGGCCTTCGGCCAGCGCCTGGGTTTCCCGAAGAAATAGCGGGCAATTGATCGCCTGGCCGGCTTCCGCCTGTTTGGCCGCCTCGCCGGCGAAAAGAAGGTTGGACAGCCACAGCGTCAGGCAATCGACGAGCAGGCAAGTATTCGGCGCAGCGTTGCGCGACAAAGCCGCGTACAGGTCGAGCGGCGACTCGATCAGCCCCCATTGCACCGGCCGGCGCGCCTGATGCGCGGCGACCCGGCGCGCCATTTCATCATCAAGCACTTGCGCGGTGGCGACATAGACGACATGCAGACCGCTTGCCTGCGCCTGTTTTTCTGCATACGCGCTTTTACCGGAGCGTGCGCCGCCAATAATCAGTTCTTTCATGCCGCGAGATTAACATGGAATACTGCGTCTATAATGGCGCCGTTTGCGTTTGATGGCGACTACCGCCCTATCCGCCGGACATGGCGGGCCGGTCTGGGCAAATAGAACGATGCCAGCATGGAAGCCGCGAACGCCCGGCATGACGGCGCATGCTGCGCGGCCACGCAGTTACGTCCATACCTCGGGTCACTTAGTTAATCGACAAGACAACAAGACATGATGCATTTTTCCATCCCTCCGGTTGATTTCTCGCTGGCGCAGGCGTTGCAAGAGAAGATCGACAACAAGACCAAACCCATCGGTTCGCTAGGCCGACTCGAAGAAATTGCCGTGCGAATCGGCTGCATCCAGCGCACGCTGTCGCCGCAGCTGCGCGATCCGCACATGCTGATTTTTGCCGGCGATCACGGCGCCGCGCGCGCCGGTATTTCGGCCTATCCGCAGGATGTGAGCTGGCAGATGCTGGAGAATTACTTAAAAGGCGGCGCGGCGGCCAATGTGTTTTCGCGGCTCAACGGAATGACCATGCTGGCGATCGATGCGGGCGTGGCGCATGACTTCGGCCCGCGCGCGGGGCTGATCGACGCCAAAATCGACCCGGCCGGCACGCGCAATTACCTGGAAGAACCGGCCATGACGCGGGCGCAATGTCTGGCGGCCATTGCCAAAGGGGCGGAAATTGCCCGAGCGGTGGCCGATCGCGGCTGCAACATCATGGGGGTGGGCGAAAAAGGCATCGGCAATACCGGCTCGGCATCGCTGATTACCCACCTGCTGACCGGCGCTTCGCTCGACGATTGCGTCGGCCGCGGCACCGGCCTCGACGATGCCGCGCTGGCGCATAAGAAAACATTGATGAAGCAGGCTGTCCGGCGCGCCGGGCTGCCGGTTGATGCCGATGTGACGGAGATTCTGAGCGAGTTCGGCGGCTTTGAAATCGCCATGATGACCGGCGCCCTGCTGGCCGGCGCGGAACGCGGCATGGTGCTGCTCGCCGACGGTTTTATTGCTACCTCGGCGCTGCTGGCGGCGCATCGCATCGCGCCGGCAATCACCGATTACTGCATTTTTTCGCATTGTTCGGCCGAGGCGGGGCATCGCGCGCAGATTCGGTTTCTGGGCGGTAATCCGCTGCTCGACATCGGCATGCGCCTGGGCGAAGGAACGGGCGCCATGGTGGCGTTTCCGATTGTCCGGGCGGCCGTCGCTTTTTTGAACGAAATGGCCAGTTTTGCTTCTGCCGGCGTCAGCAAACACATCCGTTAACCGCGCGATTGATGGCTTTGAGTTCCCGATTTGAGACCTTCATCGGCGCGCTTCGCTTTTTTACGCGCTTGCCGATTCCCGGCCAGATGGGCTACAGCAGCGTCGCGCTGGAAAAGGCCATTGTGTACTTTCCGCTCGCAGGCGCGTTGCTCGGCGCGATCTGCGCGGCGCTGTTCGTGGCGTGCAGTCTGTTCTGGCCGAAGTCGCTGGCCGTTCTTGTCGCCATGGCCGCAGCCGTCCGGCTGACCGGCGCGCTGCACGAAGACGGCTGGAGCGATATGGCGGATGGCTTCGGCGGCGGTTGGGACAAGCAGCGTATTCTCGACATCATGCGCGATTCCCGGCTGGGCAGCTTTGGCGCGGTCGCGCTGACCATGCTGCTGCTGGCGCGTTATGTCACGCTGGTCGAAATCGAAACTGCCTGGCTGCCTTTTGCATTGATTGCCGGCCATGCCTTTTCGCGCTTGTGTGCGACGGGCATCATGGTCTCTATGGAATACGTGCGCGCCGACGGCAAGGGCAAACCCTTCAGTAATCGCCTGAGTATCGGCGAACTGGCCTTCGTCGCGCTGACGGGCATAGCGCCGCTATTCTGCCTGCCGTGGCGACAGGCGGCATCCGCCGTCATTCTGGCATTGCTGGCCACGCTGCGGCTGGCGCGCCTGTTCAAGCGCAATATCGGCGGTTATACCGGCGATTGCCTGGGGGCGACGCAACAGTTTGCCGAAATCGCCTTTTACGCGGGGCTGTTGTGCAGGTTTTCCTGATCCGCCATACGCGTCCGCGGCTAGCGGCGGGCATTTGCTACGGCCAGCTTGACGTCGATTGCGAGGATCCGCTGCCCGTCGCCCGCCAATTGCGCCCGCGGATTCCCCGCGACGCGCCGATTTTTTGCAGTCCGCTCAAGCGCGCCCGCGTGCTGGCCGAAGCGCTCGGCAAGCCCTGTGGCGTGACGCCATGCATTGATGCGCGTCTCAGCGAAATCAGCTTCGGCGATTGGGAAGGCAAGCCCTGGGAAGCGATTGACCGGGCGGCGCTGGATATGTGGGCTGCCGACGTGCTTCATTTCATGCCGCCCGGCGGGGAATCCGTCGCCCAACTGCGCGCCCGCGTCATTGATTTTGCCGAAACGCTGGCGCTGCCGCGCGTTGTCATCGTTGCCCACGCAGGCGTAATGAAAACGCTGTGCGGCTACTGGCAAAAGCTGCCCGGCGAGGATTGGACGCAGCTGGAATTTCCTTTCGGCGGCCTGGTTGAACTCACGGTGTGAGGCTGCACACCGCGCCTGTTTTGTCGTGCTTGCCTGACACCTGCCCGGAGCGCCTTTATCCACGAGCATCTCCGGGGTCGATAGCGTTTTTCTTTGCCAAAATACTGCGTTGGCATCGCCTTGCCGTACTGCTTGTACTGTCTGCGGCTTGTCGCCTTGTCTTTTGGCAAAGTCGAGCCATAGCGGCTTCCTTTGCCAAAATACCGCGTTGGCTCGCCTTGCCGTATTACTCATACTGCCTGCGGCTCGCCGCCTTGTCTTTTGGCAAAGTTGAGCCGCTATTTGAGCTTGCGAAGTTCTCTCTGAAATCCGTAAAAATAGGGCAGAAAACATAAAATGCCCGAAGGCCCTTTAAACACAAGGGCTTCAGGGCGTCAAAAAACATAAAAGCCCTCGACCCTTCGAGCTTTCCCCTTTAAAAAAGAGCGATTGGAGCTGCCACGGGACCCGTGTATTTAGGGCATCTCCGAAGGGGGGGGCTGCAAGCCCTTTATTTATGGGCCTTTCAAAAGTGGTGCTCTGAAACCTTTATAAATAGGGCATCTCCGGGTATCCCTTCGGAAACGCCCTATCCACGCGGGTTTCAGCGGCGCTTTCAGGGAAGGCGTCCGGCAATAGCCCGGCAGCGCTTTTTGTGTGTAGAGCGAATTCACTTAACTTTCGCTACGGCGTCGGCTTGCCTTGCCGTACTGGTGTGTACTGTCTGTGGCTTACTGTCTTGTCTTTGGCAAAGTCGAGCCGCTATTTGGCGGCGTTTCAAAAGAGGTGCCCGGAAGCCCGCGTCAACAGGGCATTCCAGAGGTGGGTACCCGGAAGTCCTTTATCTACGCGGGTCTCAGAGTATATGCATCGGAAACGCCCTATCCACGCAGGTTTCAGCGGCGCCTTCAGGGAGGGCGTTCGGCAATAGCACGGCAGCGCTTTTTGTGTGTAGAGCGAATTCACTTAACTTTCGCTACGGCGTTGCTGCGCCTTACCGTACTGCTTGTACTGCCAGCGGCTTGCCGCCTTGTATCGAAAATTAATGCAATCCGCTATACGACGTCTGGACGCTTTTTCACCAGGCGGTGCGGATCATATCCAGCAGCAGGCTGCTTGTTGCAACCAACACCCACAGAATGCCGCCCAGGGCGAGCGGACGCCAGCCGGCCTGGCGAATGGCGGCGAATGAGCTGGTCATGCCGACGGCGGCCATCGCCACCGTCGTGCCGAAATGCGCCATCAGCTTGATCGTTCCCTGCCAGGAGGGCGGGATTGCGCCGAGCGAATTGAGCGCCGCCGCCAACAGGAAGAAGCCGAGGAACGGCGGCGCCAGCCTGTACCAGACGGGTCGGGCCGCCTGCTCCGCGCCCGACGCTGAATGGTATCGCCGCCAGGATTCAAAGACGGCCAGCGGAATGATGGCCAGCGTTCGCGTCAGTTTAACGACGACGGCGTAAGAGGCCGCCGCTGCGCCGTAGACCGTGGCGGCGGCAACGACCGAGGAGGTGTCATTGACGGCGGTGCCCGCCCAGAGGCCGAAAGCTTCCTGCGACAAACCCAGCAGATGGCCGAGCGGCGGGAAAAGCAGCGCGCCGAGCACGTTATAGATGACGATGACGGTAATCGAAAAGGCAATGGCCGAGCTCGATGCGCCGATGACGGCGCTCATCGTGGCAATGGCGGATGCACCGCAGATCGCCGTGCCGTAGGTGACGAGCGTGCACGTTTGGCGTTCTACGCGCAGCAGGCGGCCGAGCAAGGTGCCGCCGCCGATCGCAATTGCCAGCGTGCCGATCATCACCGGCAGACCGTCGCCGCCGATGCGGGCGACCTGACCGAGCGACATCCCCGCGCCGAGCAGGACGATGGCGCTTTGCAGGACTTTTCTGGAACAAAAAGCCAGCCCGCTTTTCCATTCCGGGCGCAAGCCGAATAGTTGCCCGACAAGCAGGCCAAGCAGAATGCCGATGACGGGCGCGCCGAGAACCGGAACCCATGTGCCCAGTTGCCAGGCGATCAGCCCCAGTCCCAGCGGAAAGGCGAAACCCTGCCAGACGCGCTTGCCGCGAAAACCGTCAGCAGGCGGGCGTTGCGGCGGGAGAGATGGGGGCGGCGTGCGCATGTTTTCAGATGTCAGTTCGGCGGCTAGTCAAGCGCGGCGATGGCGCGTATGCGCGCAGCGGCAATCCGCTCGGGGATTTTGCGCGGGTCGGTG
Organism: uncultured Propionivibrio sp.; assembly: GCA_938040985.1. GTDB lineage: Bacteria > Pseudomonadota > Gammaproteobacteria > Burkholderiales > Rhodocyclaceae > Propionivibrio. The sequence continues at coordinate 2,231 of CALHZD010000112.1, read as the reverse complement.
CAAGCACGGGCGATGCCCGCCGCATCGACGGACAAGGCGGCGGCTAGCGCGCGCGGAAAGTAATCCGCGTCGGGAATCGTTTTGTCTTCCCAGCCGAGGCGGCCGTGGAAATCGCAATCGCAGGCTTGCAGGATGTGCGTAAAACGCTGCGGACGGCGCAAGGCATCGCAGCTTTGCAGCAGTTTGAGCACCGTGGCGGGGCGAAGCTGCCTGGCGCGCCGGATGTCGCCGTGGTAACGGGCAACGAGCAGCGCCAGATCGCGCGATTCGGCCGGCGCCTTGAGGCGGGCGCAAACCGTTTCGGCAAGGCGGGCGCTGCGTCCTTCGTGTCCGGGATGGCGCGGTAGGTCGGCTGCGGGCGTCGTGCCTTTGCCGAGGTCATGCAGCAACACGGCAAAGCGTACCGGCAAGGTATAGCCTCTGGCCGCGGCGTAATCGAGCGCCATGAGGACGTGGATGCCGGTATCCACTTCCGGGTGATAGTCGGCGCGCTGCGGCACGCCGAAAAGCCGGTCGACTTCGGGCAGCAGTCTGGCCAGCGCCCCGCATTCGCGCAATACGCGGATCATGCGCGAGGGTTTGATTTCCATCAGGCCGCGCGCCAGCTCTTGCCAGACGCGCTCGGGCACGAGGTGATCGACCTCTCCTTCATCGACCATGTGACGCGCCAGCGTCAGGGTTTCCGGCGCGATCGTGAAGTCGGCGAAACGGGCGGCAAAACGCGCCAGCCGTAAGATGCGCACCGGATCTTCGGCGAACGCCGGACTCACATGACGCAGGATGCGGGCGCGCAAATCCGCTACGCCGCCGAAGGGGTCGATCAGCGCGCCGTCAGCGACGTTGTTGCCGTCACCTGCGCCGTCGATTTTTCTGGCAATGGCGTTAATCGTCAGGTCGCGGCGCGCCAGGTCGTCTTCCAGGCGAACGTCGGGCGCCGTGTGAAAGACAAAGCCCGTGTAACCGCGCCCGCTTTTTCGTTCGGTGCGCGCCAGCGCGTATTCTTCGTGCGTTTGCGGATGCAGGAAAACGGGGAAGTCGCGGCCGACTGGCTGGTAGCCCTGCGCCCGCATGATTTCCGGCGTTGCGCCGACGACGACATAGTCGCGGTCTTTGACCGGCAGGCCGAGCAGTTCATCGCGGACGGCGCCGCCGACCAGATAAATTTGCATGATTCGTTCCGGCGTTCCCGTTATTCGGCGAATACGGCCTGGGCCGCCGCCGCGCAGCACGCCGGCGCGGATCGGCGAAATGGGAGGGTTGGGCGGGTTGGATAAGCGAACATAGGCGCCAAGCCCGCGTGCCTAGGGCAAGTCAGGATTGACCGGCGTCGTGCGCGGGCCGACGATGCCCAGCCGTTGCGTCAGCGTTTGTGCGCTCTGGCCAAACAGCAAGGCGTAATACGCCGTATTGCTCATGACTTTTTTGACGTAGTCGCGGGTTTCGCTGAAGGGAATGGTCTCGGCGTAAATCGCGCCTTCCAGCGGGGCTTCGGCGCGCCAGCGGCGCGCCCGCCGCGGCCCGGCGTTATAGGCGGCGGAAGCGAGCACCGGATGATTGTCCAGATCTTCAAGCACCATGCGCATATAGCTGGTGCCGAGCAGCAGGTTGGTGTCGGTATCGGTCACCATGTCGGGGCTGTAATCGGTCAGCCCGATTTTTTTCGCCACCCAACGCGCTGTCGCCGGCATCAGCTGCATCAGTCCGGAGGCGCCGGCCGAAGAACGGGCGTCGGTGACGAAGCGGCTTTCCTGACGCATCAGGCCGTATACCCAGGCATCGTCGAGCATCTGGTCGCGGGCGGCGGGGCGGACCTGTTCGAGGAAAGGCGCAAGGTAGCGCAGCGCGTAGTCGTGCTCGCCTTTTGTCCGGTCGGCGGCGGAAATCGCCCGGTCGAATACTTGCGCGCGCCGCGCCAGTTCGGCGGCGGCGAGCAGGCCGCGATCGTCCAGACCGCGCAGGCCCCAGTTGAATTCGCGCACGCCTTCCAGGCGCAGACCGGCGCGCAGTAGCGCCAGCCCGCGGCGGAGGCCGGATATCCCGGCCACCCGGTTGATCTCTTCGGTCGTGACCGGCGTTGCCCTGGGCGGCACATCAATACGGCGGCCGAGCGCTTCGTCCGCCAGATTGCCGTAGAAGTTCGGTTGCCCGGAAATCATGGCGTACAGCCCTTGGGCGGTTTCGGCCTTACCCGTTGCCGTATAGGCGCGGCCAAGCCAGTAGATCCAGGCCGG
>CALHZD010000111.1 GCA_938040985.1 uncultured Propionivibrio sp. | reverse complement strand
GCGCCGGAAAAATATCGCGGTATGGATCGCTTCGACGCGCGTGCCGCCGTCGTGGCCGACCTGACGGCGCTCGGCCTGCTGGTCAAGACCGACAAGCATAAGCTCAAGGTGCCGCGCGGCGACCGGAGCGGCGTCATCATCGAACCGATGCTGACCGATCAATGGTTCGTCGCCATGAGCAAGCCCGGTCCGGACGGCACCAGTATCGTCAGCAAGGCGCTGGAAGCTGTTGCTTCCGGAGAAATCCGTTTCGTGCCGGAAAACTGGGTCAATACCTACAATCAGTGGCTGAACAATATCCAGGACTGGTGCATTTCGCGGCAATTGTGGTGGGGGCACCAGATTCCTGCCTGGTACGACGATGCTGGCCGCTGCTATGTCGCGCATGATGAAGCGGAAGCGCGCGCGCAGGCTGCCGCCCAAGGCTACCACGGTGAGCTGACGCGCGATCCGGACGTGCTCGACACCTGGTACTCATCGGCGCTCTGGCCATTCTCAACACTCGACTGGACGCCGGAATATCCTGCAAAATCCAATCCAGCGCTTGACCTCTACCTGCCCTCTTCCGTACTCGTCACCGGCTTCGACATCATCTTTTTCTGGGTTGCCCGCATGGTGATGATGACCAAGCACATCACCGGAAAAATCCCCTTCCGGCATGTTTATGTGCACGGCCTCATCCGCGACGCGGAAGGCCAAAAAATGAGCAAATCAAAAGGCAATGTGCTCGACCCGATCGACCTGATTGACGGCATCCGCCTGGAAGACCTGGTGGCCAAGCGCACGACCGGCCTGATGAACCCGAAACAAGCCAGTGGAATCGAAAAGAAAACGCGCAAAGAGTACCCTGACGGCATTGCCGCATTCGGCACGGACGCCCTGCGCTTTACTTTCCTTTCGCTCGCCAGCCCGGGCCGCGACATCAAGTTCGATTTATCCCGCTGCGAGGGGTACCGCAATTTCTGCAACAAGCTATGGAATGCCGCGCGTTTCGTGCTGATGAATGTCGACGGGCATGAGCTTGCGCCCGCTCATTCGCCGGCGCCCGGCGGCAACACCGACCTTTCTTTCGCCGACCGCTGGATCATCAGCCGTCTGCAACGCACCGAGGCCGAAATCACTCAACATTTCGCCGATTACCGCTTCGACCTGCTGGCGCGCGCCATTTATGAGTTCGTCTGGGACGAGTTCTGCGACTGGTATCTCGAACTGGCCAAGGTGCAGCTCCAGCAGGGAACAACCGCGCAGCAACAGGCCACACGCCGGACGCTGGTGAATGTGCTGGAAGCGATCCTCCGGCTTGCGCACCCGCTGATTCCTTTCATTACCGAGGAACTCTGGCAAGCCGTCGCACCGCTGGCTGGCAAAAAAACGCAGGACTCGATCATGCTGGCCGCCTATCCGGAAGCCAACCCGACGCACATCGATGCCGACAGTGAGGCACGCGTTCAACGTTTGAAAGAAACAATCTACGCCTGTCGCAACCTGCGCGGAGAAATGGGCATTTCCCCTGCGCAGAAAGTCCCGCTCACGGCGAGCGGCGATGCGGCCGCGTGCGCCGAAATAATGGGCTATGCCCCCTACCTGAAAGCACTCGCCAAGCTCTCCGAGGTTGAAATAGTCGATGCCAACGCCTTCGATACCGTTGTCGATCAGGGCAACACGCCGGTTGCCGTCACCGGCGCGACGCGCCTGACGCTCAAGGTTGAAATCGACCTGGCCGCCGAGCGCGAGCGCCTGTCCAAGGAAATCACCCGCCTGGAAGGCGAAGTCGCCAAAGCGCAAGCCAAACTCGCCAACCAGAGCTTCATCGCGCGCGCACCAGCGCACATCGTCGAACAGGAGAAAAAGCGCTTGGCCGACTTTGCGACAACGCTGGAAAAACTACGGCCCCAATTCGCTCGGTTGGAGAAAACGGACGGCTGAAGCGCCCGTCGGTCTCAGCGCGCCATGACGCTTACAGACACGCATCGGCCGATCTGACACAAAGTGATACAACGGGGCCAGCCGATGCAGCGTCTCTCCGGAGGCTGCATCTCCCGCCGGCGCCTTGTCACGGTACACGCATCTTGGACACAGTCTCACGTCAACCAGGAGCAAATGCACATGAAAAACAAACAAACGCATCCAGAAATGCCCCCGGAGGAGATTCCCGGCGGCACAGGGCCTACGGAAATGGCGCTGGAAAAAAGGCGGAAAATCTATACGAACGCAACGACCTTACTCAAAACCGCACCTATTGCCGGAATCGCATGGGGAATTTATTTTACCTATCATTTTTTATCTGGTTCGCACAATACTGAATTGTCCATTGAGGATTTCATGCGGGATGAAATACTGGCATTTATTATTGCAGCATTTATCTGTCGAATCATATTGATCGCATTTCTTTTTCTTTATCCCAGATTTTCCATCATTTCAAAACCCAAGGGCTTCATAGCAAGACTTAACAAGCCGGGTTTTATCCAGGATCTTACAAAAGCCGAAGGCTATATCCTATTCATTGAAATATTTATTAGTTGCCTGTTTGCAGTTTTCTTTTTCTGCTTTATCTCAGCCCTGGCCGCTTTTATAGTTTTCAGATAAAACAAGACATACTCCTATTCCTGCAATACTCACTTAAAAAGGAGGCGTCGATGAGTTCTAACAATGATGAAGAGCTGAACCAGCTAATCGAAAGGGATAAAAGAGCGAAAAAAATCCTTTTTATCGGGTATATACTTGTCAATATATTTATGCTGTTTGTTGGCGCATATTCCCTCTTCACATTTATCGCACTAATCGCAGGGAATTTTGTTTTATATAAAAAATACCAGTCCATACTGAAAAAAAAGAAAAAAGAATCCAGCCCCCAAGAAGTTGAAAGCAGTACTACAATAAAGATCACTCCTAGAGGCTGGCTATTCCTGGGCGCTTGGGTATTGATCATACCTTTGCTATTAGGATTATATCAAGACCCTGTTTTATTTCTTATATTCGGACTCAGCGCAGGCCTTCCTTTGGGGATACTTGCATACGTTTTTATAAACAATAGATATAAGACGCTATTAAACCCCGAAGAAAGCCCACGTCATCCATCGAGCAATACCGATCACGTGAAGAAATAGGCTTTTAATCCATCAAGTGAGTATTGGATGAATACGCGCCTGAAGGAAAAAATCAACGCGAAGCGCGCCCCCGCTCAGCGCAACGGCATTAAAAGACGTTTCCTGGGTGAAGCCAGCACAGCATTGCCTGTCCTCGCGCGCAGCCACTGCCCAAAGACGCCTCACGGGCGGAGCTAGCACCTATAGTCAAACAATCCTTGTATTTCAATTTTTTCAAGGGATGCCCTGAACCCCGCGTATTTAGGGCATCTCCGAGGGGTATGCTTTGTAGCCCTTGTAAACAGGGCGTCTCCGGCACCACTACCCTGAAGCCCTTTATTTATAAGGGTTCCAGAGGCGCCTGCCCGGAAACGCCCTATCTACGCGGGGTTCAGCGCACCCATATTTAGGACATCCAAAACATAGCGGCTCG
>CALHZD010000110.1 GCA_938040985.1 uncultured Propionivibrio sp. | reverse complement strand
TGGGCGCGGTTGGCGGCGGCGAGGTAGGCACCGCGCTTCATGTAATAACGGGCGACGTGCACTTCCAGCCTGGCCAGCGCATTGACCAGGTACTTCATGCGCAAAGTGGCGTCGGGGGTGTATTTGCTGTCCGGGAAACGGGTGACGAGTTCCTTGAAAGCGTCAAAAGATTCGCGCGCGCCCTTGGGATCGCGCTCGGTCATGTCTTGCTGGCTGATGCTGCCGAGCAGGCCGAGGTCTTCGTTGAAATTGATCAGCCCCTTGAGGTAATAAACGTAGTCGAGCCGTTCATGGTTCGGATGCAGTTTGATGAAGCGGTCGCAGGCGGCGATGGCCTGGGGGATTTCCTGAGATTTCCAGTAAGCATAGGCCATTTCGAGTTGCGCCTGCTGGGCGTAGCGGCCGTAGGGGTAGCGCGATTCGAGTTTTTCAAAGTATTTGATGGCGTTGGTGTAATCGCCGCTATTGAGCGACTCCTTGGCTTCGGTATAGAGCCTGTTGGCCGACCAGTCGATGGTCTCGTCCTTGACCTCCGGCAACAGTCCGCACCCGGTCTGAAGCGCAACAAGGCAAAGCATGGCGATAACCGCTACACTACGACGCATGATGAAAACCCCAAAAAATGAGTTGCCGCCGGGTGCGCCCAGCCATCCGGGAACGGCGGCGGAAAGTGTCGCCGATTATAGCGCAAACGGCCCGCTTGCCTTGCGGGTGCCGGCCGATTACGCCGGCCTTCGGCTGGATCAGGCGTTGGCGCAGCTCTGTCCGCAGCATTCGCGCAGCCGTTTGCAGGGCTGGATTCGCGCCGGGCGCGTGCAGGTGGATGGCGTGCTGGCGCATGAGTCAAAGGCAAAAGTATGGGGCGGCGAATACATCGGGATCGACGCACTTCCCGAGACCGCCTGCCAGGCGTCGATGCCGGAAAACATCGCGCTGAAGGTGGTGTTTGAAGACGAATGCCTGCTGGTAATCGACAAACCGGCCGGACTGGTCGTGCATCCGGGCAACGGCAACTGGAGCGGGACGCTGCTCAACGCGCTGCTCTTCCATGCGCCGGAACTTGAGCGGGTGCCGCGCGCGGGCATCGTCCACCGGCTGGATAAAGAAACCAGCGGGTTGTTGGTGGTGGCGCGCACGCCGGCGGCGCAGACGGATCTGGTGCGTCAATTGCAGGCGCGCACGGTCAGGCGCCATTACTATGCACTGGCGCGCGGCATGCTAACGGGCGACGGTACGGTGGATGCGCCGATTGGCCGGCATCCGCGCCTGCGTACGCGCATGGCGGTGACGCCGGGCGGCAAGCCGGCGCGCACGCATTACCGGATTATCGAGCGCTTCGTCGATTGCACGCTGCTCGAATGTGCGCTGGAAACCGGGCGCACGCACCAGATTCGCGTGCATCTGGAATCGATCGGGCACGCCCTGGTCGGCGATCCGGTCTATGGCACGCGGGCCAGCCGCGTGCCGTCCGGGCCGGCTTTCGGGCGACAGGCGCTGCATGCGCGCCGTTTGGGGCTGATCCATCCTCTGAGCGGCAAAACGATGACGTGGACCTCGGTGCTGCCCGAAGACATGGCCTTGCTCGTGGCGCAGGCGCGGCAGCAGGCGGCCGAAGCCGCAGCGCGCGCGGAGGAAGAAATGGCAGTGGCGTTCGCGGATGGGCCGGAAATTTTCTACGTGCGTGGCGACCCCCCTGACATGGATGGCGGCGAGGATACCGGTGAAGACGATGATGCCGACCTCGACTGAACTGGCCGAAATCGGCATCGTTCCCGACTGGCCGGCGCCGGCGCGTGTGCGCTGTGTGTCGACCACGCGCCTGCGCGATGCGGGGCCGGGCATGAGTCGCGGCGTCTATGCCCGCTTCAACCTCGGCGATCATGTCGGCGATGACCCGGCTGCGGTGGCCGCCAACCGCGCCTGGCTGGCAGAAAAAATTGGCGGTGAGCCGTGCTGGCTGCAACAGGTGCACGGCCAGCGCGTTGTCGATGCGGCGGTGCTGCCCAATGAAAAAGACGGGCAGGGCGCAGCCGCACCGGCAGCGGACGCCGCCTTTGCCCGGCAGCGCGGCGTCATCTGCGCCGTGATGACGGCCGATTGCCTGCCCGTGCTGCTGTGCGACGCGGCGGGCAGCGTGGTTGCCGCTGTCCATGCCGGCTGGCGCGGGCTGCTCGGCGGTGTGCTGGAAGCGGCCGTCGAAGCGATGAATGCGCCGGGCGATGCGCTGCTCGCCTGGCTGGGGCCGGCGATCGGGCCGCATGCCTTTGAAGTCGGGGCGGAAGTACGGGCCGCCTTTGTCGCGGCGGACGCGGCGGCGGATGCGGCTTTCCGGCCCGTTGCCGAAAAAAGCGAACGGGACGCCGGAAGAGCGGTCAGGAATTTAGCCAACGCCGCAATGTTCGCATCCCCCGACGAGGCGAGTGCGGCGTCCGGCGCGCAGCATTCAGGCGAAACGCTCGATCGCCTGGATGTCTCTCCTGGCAGCAAGTATCTGGCCGATATTTACAGCCTGGCTCGCCAGCGTCTGATGCGCCTGGGCGTGCGGCGCATTTATGGCGGCGGGCTATGTACCGTCAGCGACGCCGAGCGGTTTTTCTCCTACCGGCGCGACGGCCTCACCGGGCGTATGGCAACGCTAATCTGGCTGGCATGATCCGGCGGCCGCCCGGCGCGTTGCGCAGACGGCCGGGCCGGAACACAGCGCGCAATGAGAAAACAGCCGGCAGAGCAGCCGGCCGGGATGGCAGTAGCGGCAGCGGCAGCCGTATGCTTGAAACGCCCACCGGACGCGGGTTAGCGGGTAGGCATCCCGGAAACGCCCAAAAGACACGGGTTCCAGCGCCACCCTGCCTGAAACGCCCTAGGGACGTGGGCTTCAGCGCTGCCCAGCCTGAAACGCCCAAAAGACGCGGGCTTCCGGCCGGCCGTTGCGGTTGGTCACTGTGGGCATTCAACCCGTCGCGCTTCGTACAAGCAAATACCTAAAGGACACGGCTTACAGCCAGTCATTGCAAGCATTTAGCACGCGGCCGCTAGCCACTACACGCACTCAGCGCCCTTGACGCATTGGCTCCAGCGCCTGCCGCGCTCGACGCTCCGCCTTTTCCCCCACCGCTCCAGCCCGCGTAAAACGGGCTTCTCCGGCCAGGCAGGCCGGGAACCCGCGCGGAAT
>CALHZD010000109.1 GCA_938040985.1 uncultured Propionivibrio sp. | reverse complement strand
CGGCGAGCCGCTGACAGTATGAGTAATACGGCAAGGCGAGCCAACGCAGTATTTTAGTAAAGGAAGACGCTATGGCTCGACTTTGCCCAAAGACAAGGCGACAGGCCGCTGACAGTACATTCAGTACGGCAAGCTCAGGCCAACATAGCAGCGCCGTATTTGGGCAAAGGAAGCCGCTATCTCAGGGCAGGACCTCGAACTGCCGCAGCAATTCGCCGGTTTCAAAGAGCGGCAGCCCGACGACGCCGCTGAAGCTGCCGACCAGATGCTGGATGAACAGCCCCGCGCCGCCCTGGATGCCATAAGCCCCTGCTTTGTCGAGCGGCTCGCCGGTGGCGACGTAGCGGCGGATGCCCGCTTCATCAAGCGGAGAAAAGCGGACTTCGCTGATCGATAGCGCCGATTCGATGTGCGCCGCATCGGTGACCGACACGGCCGTCAATACGCGATGGGTTTGTCCGGAGAGGCGTTTGAGAATACGCACGGCGTCTTCCTCATCCGCCGGTTTGCCGATGATTTCGCCTTCAAATTCGATCGTCGTATCCGCCGCCAGTACCGGACACGGCGGCAGATTGCGCCAGGTCACCAGCCGCCGGCCATGTTCCGCCTTGGCCAGGGCGATGCGCTGCACGTAGTCGATCGCCGCCTCGCCGGGCAATACCGCCTCACTGACTTCCGGGTCTTCGCGCGGCGGCAGGCGAAAGAGCAGCGGCCGGAAACGGATGCCAATCTGCTTGAGCAGCTCACGCCGGCGCGGGCTGCGTGAGGCGAGATAAATCTGCGGCGCCTCAATGTCATCGACCGCTTCGCTGGCGGCAATTTCGGGCATATCGATTGTGGTTTCAGAGCTTATTTCGTTCATGGCATGTCATGGAGTGATTGCTGAGAAAGCGCATTTCTCCGCCGATTGGCGCGCCCCATCGTTTGATCGGGCTGCACGCGCTTCGCTTCGCCGCTGCGCTGGCAGTACGGATGATCGCGTCCTCTGCGTCGGATGGTTGGAGAGATGCCGGGCGGACACGACTACTCAGCCCTCCCGGTGATAAGGGTGGTTCTTGACGATGCTGACCACGCGATAAAGCTGCTCGCACAGCACCAGCCGCGCCAGCGCATGCGGCAGGGTCAGGCTGGAAAGGCGCAGCCTCATGTGGGCACGCTGTTTGATGTCTTCATCAAGGCCGTCGGCGCCGCCAATGACAAAAGCGGTATCACCGCCTTCGCGCAGCCAGTCTTGCAGGCGCTGCGCCAGCTGCATCGTAGGCAGATCTTCGCCACGCTCGTCGAGGACAACGATCCGCGCATATCCCGGCAGAGCCGCCAGCAGGCGCGTTTTTTCCGCGGCCAGCAGTTGCGCGCGGGTTTTGCCAGCGCGCGCTTCGGGCTTGATTTCGGTCACGCTCACCGACAGTTCGCGCGGCAGCCGTTTGAGATATTCCTCGCAGCCTTCCGCCACCCAGCCCGGCAGCCGGTGCCCCACCGCCAGAATGCCCAGTTTCATCGGCTGTTACGTCCCCTCGCTTACGCGGAGGCATCCGTTGCCTGAGATTGAGTGGCCTCGCGCACGCGCAGCGGCCCTTTGCCGCCCCAGAGTTCTTCCAGGTTGTAGTAGCTGCGGATGGCCGGCTGCATGATATGCACGACGACGTCGCCGAGATCGACGAGCACCCATTCGCCCGCATCCTCGCCTTCGGTTGACAGGATGTCGATGCCGGCCTCGCGCGCCTTGTCGGTCACGTTGCGCGCCAGCGAACGCACCTGCCGGTTGGAGTCACCGCTGGCAATGACGATGCTCTCGAACAGCGACGTCAGCTTTTTCGTGTTGATCACCTCGATTTCCTTGCCCTTGATGTCTTCCAGGGCGGCGACAACGATTTTCTCAATCTGGCTGCGGGTTGGGCGGCGGGTGCTCATGAAGGTTTCAATGCTCCGTATAAAGGTTATGGCGGCGAATGTAGTCGATGACCGCATCGGGCAGCAAGTAGCGCGGCGTCACGCCCCGCGCCAGAAACGCCCGAATGCGGGTTGCGGAAATATCGAGCGGCGTCATGGCAAAGGAAGCGATCCGTCCGGCGGGCGATGCGGACAGCGCGGCGAGGTCATCGACACAGCGCGCGCGCAAGGCCGCCGCCAACGCCGGCGACAAATCTTCCGCACGCAAGGAATAGCCCGGGCGGCAGACGACGGCGATATGCGCCAGTTCAAACAGCTGCCGCCAGCGGTGCCACGCTTCCAGGCGAATGAACGCATCGACACCGGTGAGTAGCACCAGCGGCTGCCTGCTGCCGCAAACCTCCGCGCGGCGCAGGCGCTCCAGCGTCAGCACGGTGTAGCTGACACGTTCGCTCGCCACTTCAGCATCGTCAAGGATGAAGCGCGGATTGCCGGCAATGGCGCACCGCGTCATCGCCAGACGGTGCGCAGCGCTGGCCTGCGGCGCCGCGCGCAGCGCCGGCTGCCCGGCCGGTATCCAGCGGACGGAAGACAGCCCCAGCGCTTCGGCGGCTTCCTCGGCCAGGCGCAGATGACCGTAATGCACCGGGTCGAAAGTGCCGCCGAACACGCCCTGCGGCGCTGGAGAAGACGACGGGTCAAGCCCCGCTGTTTCGGGCATTCCAGGCCTTTCAACCCTGATCGCCGGCCGCCACGAACACATCGCGGTAGCTGACGTAGAAACTGGCATACAGCACCGGCAGGCAAAGAAAAAGCGCCAGCAATGTTAACGGCAAAAAGTGCGCGGCCGGCGGTAGGCTGCCCGGCAGCCAGGAAGACAACTGGGCGCTCACCAGCCCCAGAAAAATCGTCAGCATGAACAACGCGCAGGCATACACGATAAACGCGCGCCAGTTGCGCAGGCAGGCAAAAAGGCTGAAAAACAGCGATTTGCCCACCGAGTGTCCATGCCAGGCAACCAGCATCGGCGCGTACCAGTACGCCATGGCCACCGGCAGCATGAGCAGCAGCAAGGCCCAGGTCGCCAGCGGGTTGGCCTCGGCCGTATCCAGCTTCCCGCCCATGAGAAACACGTGAAAGAAACGGCCACCATCAATCAGCGCCACGACGCCCAGCGCCGCCGCCAGAACCACGATATACATCACACCCAGCACGAGCAGCGCGCCCGTACGGTCGGAAAACCCGGAAAACAAGGCCGACGCTTCAACCTTTCCCTTCTGGTCGAGGCTGTGGCAAACGCGCATCATGACCACAGATACGGCCGGAAAGCAGATCGTCGAAATCAGGCCGCCGACCCCGGGAATCAGGGCGCTAACCAGCGATAGCAGCAGAAAACAGCTCATAATCGTCAGCGCCAGCATGATCGGGTTTTTGCTGTAAATCCCGTAGCCGTCGGCAATCCATTGCCAGCCGTTTCTGGCGGGAACAATCAGGGTTTTTGTTTGCATGGGGCTTACGATTGGCTGGCAAAAATATCTTTGTACGAGGCCAGCATCGAACCGAACAGTACCGGCAGAAAAATGAGAAAACCGAGCATGAACGGCAGCGCCGCGACGATTGAGGCGATAAACATCAACAACCCATAGACGATAAAGGGCACAATATTTTTCCAGCAGGCGTTGAAACTGGCCTTGACCGCATCAATGGGCGAGGCGTCTTCAAAGAAGACCAGCGCCGGCGCAAACCACATGGCCATCATCACGGGGATAAAGAGAATCATCGAAAACACAAGTGCGACTAGCACGCTGCCAATCGCCATCCCAACGCCGGCCATATCGCCGCGCATTGCGCCGCCGAAGATAGCGCCGCCGACAATCAGAAACAAAACCAGCATAATGAGCAGGTTGGCTGCGGTATACAGCGCGCCGAGGATCATCAGGCTGACAGGTTTCTGGCTGAACCCGGCAAACATGCTTTCGAAGGCAGGATCCTGTTCATCATCCACACGCTGGGCGACGTACAACATGCCGGCGGCAAAAACCGGCGTCAGTAAAATGGCGAGCAGATTGCCCAGCAAGGGAATGAACGACAACACCAGCATGACAACGATCAGCACCAGCGTCAGCAGCAGCCATTGCGCTGGCTCGGCGACAAACAGCAACCATCCGCGCTGCAACCAGGCGAAGATGCGATTGACATCGACAACGCGGCTCTCGCCGGTAAATTTGGGGGCGGGGACAGGCAGTTGCTCCATAAGATGACCTTCCTTGTTTAGAAAATTCAAGGTAACAGGAAAAAGAAAAAAGCTGAAAGCAAAGACAAATGGCAAATGCCGCCGCAGCTTCTACGCACCGCGCTCAGAATGTGCCGAGAACCCACATCGGCACGGCGATCTGCGGCGCGCCCTGGTCGATTTGCACAAACGTACCGTCGCCCTTCGGATCGACCAGAACATAGGGCACGCCGTGCGCGGGCGTCACCACGATCTTGTAGAGGCGCCCTTTGATGCGGTGTTCCTCAATGGTGTCGCCGTCGCGCTTGCGGATTGTCACGTCCGGCTCAAAATCATCGTCGATGATCTCCAACGGGGGCGGCGGCGCATCGGCGGCAGGCGGTGGTGCCGCCTGCGACTGCGCCGCAGCAGGCGCCGTGGCAGCAATGAGCGCGATAAAGGGCAGGGTCAGTAGAAAGGCAAAACGGTGAGCGGTGTGGCGCATGGCAATCGTCCAAGGAAGGAAATCGGGCGGTAAACACGCTCCGGAACACGGCCTGAAACACCGATGAACACACGGAAACACGCTTGCTGCGCGTCTTCGCTCCAGGCCAGGAAACACAATCTCATTGTATTACAGATTGAGCAGCAGCTCGTGTTCGGACGGCAGCGGTGCAAAACCGCGCGTTGCGTAATGGTCGAAAATCGCGTCGACAACTTCTTCGGGACGGTCGAGCACCTGAAGCAGTTGCATGTCTTCCGGCGCAATCATCTGTTCCTCGACCAGACGGGCGCCCAGCCAGTCGACGAGTCCGCGCCAGAAGGGCGAATGCACGAGGATGATCGGAATTTTCTGGCTTTTCCCCGTCTGCACCAGCGTCAGCGCTTCGAGCAACTCGTCGAGCGTGCCGAAGCCGCCGGGCATGACGACGTAGGCGCTGGCAAAACGCACGAACATATATTTGCGTGCAAAAAAATGGCGGAAAGTCTGCGAAATATCTTGATAGCCGTTGCTGACCTGCTCGCGCGGCAACTGGATATTGAGGCCGACGCTCGGCGATTTGCCGTGGTACGCCCCCTTGTTGGCGGCCTCCATGATGCCCGGCCCGCCGCCGGAAATCACCGAAAACCCGGCGTCGGACAGTTTGCGCGCGATCTCCTCGGTCAAGACGTAATACGGCGAGCCGGGCGGCGTGCGCGCACTGCCGAAGATCGACACCGCCGGGCGAATGGCCGAGAGACGCTGCGTAGCCTCGACGAACTCTGACATAATGCCGAAAACCCGCCACGCCTCCTGCGCAGCGGTGAATTTTGACTCGGCGATATCCGCCGGTTCCGGGATTTTTGCTTTCTCGCTCATCTTGAGTTTCAGTCCTTCATTTGAATCGTTCGGTTCTTTGCCATGCCAACCCTGCTTCTGGTCGACGGATCATCCTACCTCTACCGCGCCTTTCATGCCCTGCCCGACCTGCGCAATTCGCGCGACGAGCCGACGGGGGCGATTTACGGCGTCCTCAACATGCTGCGTCGGCTCGACGCCGACACGCAACAGCGAAACATAGCTTACAAGGCTTGCGTGTTCGATGCCAAGGGAAAAACCTTCCGCGACGACTGGTATCCCGATTACAAGGCCAACCGGCCGTCCATGCCGGATGACCTGGCGCGCCAGATCGCGCCCATTCACGCCGGCGTCGCCGCGCTCGGCTGGCCGATCCTGAGCGTCCCCGGCGTTGAGGCTGACGACGTGATCGGCACGCTGGCGCGGCGTGCAGCAGCGCAGGGACTCGAAGTCATCATTTCAACCGGCGACAAGGACCTCTCCCAGATCGTCGATGACCGCATCACGCTGGTCAATACGATGAGCGGCGAAACGCTCGATACCGCCGGCGTCCTCGCCAAGTTCGGCGTGCCGCCGGAACGCATCGTCGATTATCTGACGCTGGTCGGCGATGCGGTCGACAACGTGCCGGGCGTGGCCAAAGTCGGGCCGAAAACGGCGGTCAAATGGCTGACGCAATACGGCTCGCTCGATGGCGTCATCGCCGCCGCCAATGATATCGGCGGTGCAGTCGGCCAGAATCTGCGCGCGGCGCTGGATTTTCTGCCGCTCGGCCGCCGGCTGGTGACAGTTCGCTGCGATCTCGACCCGGCCGAGCTGCCACAGCTGCCCGACAGTCTTGCGCCGCTCACGCCGCAATTGCCGCAGCGAGAGGCGCTGATCGAATTCTTCACGCGCTACGAAATGAAATCCTGGCTCAAGGAAGCGCAGCGTCTGGAGCCGTCGCAGCCTTTTCCCGCCGGCCATTCCGCCAGTACGTCCGCCTCGTCGGCACGGGCCGAAAAGGCCGTAAATACGGCATCTGCGGAAGCCGCCAGCCCCGAACCGACGGCCTTTCCAACGCCGCCGGAAAAACATTACGAGACGATCCTCGACTGGCCGACGTTTGAGCGCTGGCTGGCAAAAATCAGCGCCGCGCCGCTGACCGCGCTCGACACCGAAACGACCAGCCTCGACCCCTTGAACGCACGCATCGTCGGCGTGTCCTTTGCCGTCGCGCCCGGCGAAGCGGCCTACCTGCCGCTTGCCCACGATTATGCCGGCGCGCCGGCGCAATTGCCGATCGACGAGGCGCTAACACGCCTGAAGCCCTGGCTGGAATCGCCGCAGCACGCCAAGATCGGCCAGCATCTGAAGTACGACGAACACGTCTTTGCCAACCACGGCATCGCCCTGCGCGGCATCGCCCACGATACGCTGCTGGAATCCTACGTGCTCGAATCGGGCAAATCCGGTGTGCGCGGACACGACCTCGGCCAACTAGCCGAGCGCCATCTCGGCCTGGCGACAATCTCTTTCGAAAGCCTGTGCGGCAAGGGCGCCAGCCAGATCGGTTTCAACCAGGTCGCCGTCGAACAGGCCGCAAAATACGGCGCGGAAGACGCCGACCTCTGCCTGCGCCTGCACGCCTGCTTTTACCCGCAGATCGCCGCCCATGCCGGACTCGCCTATATTTACGGCGATATCGAGATACCGGCGCGCGAAGTGCTGTTCCGCATGGAGCGCAACGGCGTGCTGATCGATGCCGAGGCGCTGGCGCGGCAGAGCAACGCACTCGGCCAGCGCCTGCTGGAACTGGAAGCGCAGATTTACGAAGCCGCCGGCCAGCCGTTCAACATCAATTCCCCCAAACAGCTCGGCAACATCCTGTTCAGCAAACTGGGCCTGCCCGCCCGTAAAAAAACGCCGTCGGGCACGCCCTCGACCGACGAAGAAGTGCTCTCCGAACTCGCGCTCGACTACCCGCTGCCCAAGCTGCTGCTCGAATCGCGCCAGATCGTCAAGCTCAAGGGCACCTACGCCGACAAGCTGCCGAAAATGATCGACCCGAAAACCGGCCGCGTGCACACCCATTTCGCACAAGCGGTCGCCGTCACCGGCCGATTAGCCTCCAGCGACCCCAATCTGCAAAACATTCCCGTGCGCACCGCTGAGGGACGACGCATCCGCGCCGCCTTCGTCGCGCCGCCCGGCAGCCGCATCGTTTCGGCCGACTACTCGCAAATCGAATTGCGCATCATGGCGCACCTTTCGCAGGACGCCGGCCTGCTCGATGCATTCGCCCACGGCGAGGACGTACACCGCGCCACAGCGGCAGAAATCTTCGGCCTCACGCCGCCCGAAGTCAGCGCCGACCAGCGGCGTGTGGCCAAGGTCATCAACTTCGGCCTCATCTACGGCATGAGCGCCTTTGGCCTTGCCCGTCAGCTCAGCCTTGAACGCAGCGCCGCGCAGGGCTACATCGAACGCTACTTCGCCCGCTACCCCGGCGTTGCCCGCTACATGGAAGAGACGCGCCATGAAGCACGGATGAACGGCTACGTCGAAACGGTGTTTGGCCGCCGGCTCTGGCTGCCCGACATCCGCGCAGCGCAGGCCGGCCGCCGCCAGGGCGCCGAACGCGCCGCCATCAATGCGCCGATGCAGGGCACCGCCGCCGATCTCATCAAATTGGCCATGATTGCCGTGCAGGACTGGATCAGCCGCGAACACCTGCACACGCGACTGATTCTGCAAGTGCACGACGAACTCGTGCTGGAAGTGCCGGAAGCCGAACTCCCCCGCCTGCGTACCGAACTGCCGCCACTCATGACGCGCGTCGCCGCGCTGCGCGTACCGCTGGCCGTCGAAGTCGGCGTCGGCGCCAACTGGGACGAAGCGCACTGACGCGACGCCCTCACAGGCCGCGATGCGCCTTTTGTTAGCAGGGCGCCCCGCCAGCCCGTGTATTTAGGGCATCTCCGAACGCCCCGAAATCCTTGCAAACAGGTCAGAAAACATAAAACACTCTGAGACGCCCTAAATACAAGGGATCTAAAGCATCACAAAACATAAACCGGAACACTGTGTCCGGCCAACTCTCTCAAACCCGTGTAAATAGGGCATCTTCGGGCGCCCTGCTCGCCAGCCCATGTATTTCGTGCATCTCCAAGGGTGATGCTCTGGAGCCCTTATAAACAGGGCTTCTCAGCGGGGTATGCTCTGAGTTCCTTTATCCATGCATGTTTCGGAAGAGGTGTCGGGAAACGCCCTATCCACGCGGGTTTCAGAGGAGCGCTCCGAAAGCTTCATAGCGGCTCGTCTTT
>CALHZD010000108.1 GCA_938040985.1 uncultured Propionivibrio sp. | reverse complement strand
GCTAAAGCAACGTTCAAAATCCTTCGGATTTTGCTTTGCTGACTTTCTTTGGCGATGCAAAGAAAGTCAGCGGGGCGCGCTGTCGCTCAGCGCAACAGTATTAAAGGAAGCCTCGTGGGCGGAAGCCAGCGCGCAGGCCTTGGCAAGGCCTGTATTTATGTATTTAAAGTATCTCTGAGCGCCTGCTCGCTAACCCGTGTATTTAGCGCTTCTCCGCAGGGATGCTCTGAAGCCCTTGTAAACAGGGCATCTCAGAGCACCCTGCCCAAAATCCTCGCAAACAGGTTAGAAAACATAAAATGCCCTGAGACGCCCTGAATACACGGGCTTCAGAGCATCAAAAAACATAAAACTCCTCAGTTCTTCGAGCTGCCTCTCTTTAAAAAAGGGGAGCGCGCGGGGCTGCCCAGGAACCCTTTATCCGCGCGGGTTTCAGAGGGGGTACTGGGAGAGGCCCTATCTACGCGGGCTTCCGGACGCCTACCCGGAGCGCTTTTATTTACAGGGGTTTCCGGGGCGCCTTTGAGAAAAGCCTGCAGCCCCAAAACCCAAGACCACACTGTCAATAAGATTAATTGTCAATAAAAAGCCGTTTGGATAGACTCGCGGCACGTTTCGGCAAATGCCGCGCAATGCCGCATTCCGCCCGGTATCCGTGATCTCCGGTGTATCCGCGCAGGTCTTGGGCAAACGATTTTTGCTTGATCCTGCCCGCTGTCGCCGTCCTTGACCGCGAATCCGGCGCAATGCCGGCGAGCGCTTGCGTCGAGCCTGCGTATTTTCAGCGATTGTGCGGAAAACGCGGGAAGTGCGGGAAGGCAGCAAAGCCGCCCGCCGCCAAAACCGCAGACCATGCACAAAGGAACGGAAAAAACCGGAACGTCGCCCCAATCGACGCCAACCCATTCAATAACGCAAATTTTCAGGAAGATCATCATGACCCGCTCACCCCGCACCTTCACAGCGCTTGTTACGCCGCTGGCCGCCGCGCTGGCCGCACTGTTTGCGGCTAACGCGCAGGCGCAAAGCGCCGATACGCCATCGCGCGCCCAATACGGCGCGCAACAATCCGGCGCGCAAGAAAGCGAAGCGACCGCGCTATCCACGGTCAATGTCACCGCCAAGGGTTACGCCGCCGACGATAGCGAAACGTCGATCGCCACGACGGTGCTCACGCGCGAGGCGCTGGCGCACAAGCAGGCGCAGAACGTCGGCGAGGCGCTGCGCGGCGAACCCGGCCTGTCGGTCATGCTTGACGGCGCGCAGGGACAAAATCCGATCATCCGCGGACTGGGCAAGGACAGCATCGTGCTCCTGGTCGACGGCATGCGGCTGAATTCCGCGCAGCCGGTCGGCGCGATCGCCTCGTTCATGTCGATGGGACTGGCCGAACAGGTCGAAGTCGTCAAAGGCCCGGCCTCCGTACTCTACGGCACCGGCGCACTCGGCGGCGCCATCAACGTGCGGCTGCCGCAGGCGCGTTTCGAGCCGGGCGTGCACTTCGACACGCGGCTCGGCTACGACACCGCCAGCAAAGGGTTGCGCGGCGCGGGTGTGCTCAACGCAGCCAGTGACGACCATGCCCTGATGCTCGGCGTAGCCCGCTCGCAGCAGGAGGATTACCGCACGCCGGATGGCCGCGCCAACCGCACCGGCTATGACTCGGGCGCATTCATCGGCCAGTACCGTTTCCGCATCGACAGCGCACAGCAATTGCGCTTGTCCTTCCAGCAGCAGCGTGATGAAGACGTCTGGTATCCCGGCGCAACGCGCCCGCATAGGCTGCCTGCCATCGGCAGCGTCACGACGCATTCGCCGCGCCAGACGCGCCGCCTGTACGAGGCCGGGTACAGTTTCAAGGGCGCGGGCGAGCGGCCGCTGAATGTCGATGTGCGCGTCTACCGGCAGGAAATGCAGCGCACCATCTACGCCCACGCCAACAGACTGGGACGCGACATCATCCGGAACTCGGTGAAGTTCGCCACCAACGGCGTCGATGCGCGCGCCGACTGGCTGGCCCACCCGCAACATCTGCTTTCCTTCGGCGTCAATCTCTGGCGCATGAACGCCGAACCGGACAGCCGCACCGCCCAACCGCCGCAGTTCCGGAATTTCGTCACGACCCTGCCGTTCACCAACGGCAAGATGCACGCTGCCGGCCTCTACCTGCAAGACGACATGCGTTTCGGCAAGCTGAACGTGCTGGCCGGTCTGCGTCATGACCGGGTGCGCGGCAGCGCCGGCTCGATGAACAGCGGCCGCGTCACCTCTGGCCTGGCGCGTGAGGACAGCGCCACCTCCGCCAGCCTCGGCGTCATTTACGAAGCCGCGCCGCTCCTGCGTCCTTACGCCAACCTCTCACGCGCCTTCCGCGCCGCCGACCTGCGCGAGCGCTACCAGTCCGGCCTGCGCAACAACGGCTACTACTACGCCGGCAGCCCGCAAATCAAGCCGGAAACGGCGACGCAGTTCGAGATCGGCCTGAAAGGCGCAAGCGAACGGCTCAACTACCAGATTTCCGCCTACCGCACCCGCATCGACGACTACATCACCGGCATGCGCCTGAGCGGCCGCGCCGCGATCGCCGCCTGCGGCGCAGCCAATGCCGGCGCCTGCATGCAGACGGTCAATCTTGGCCACGCCACGCTGACCGGCCTGGAAGCCGCACTGCACTGGCAGTTCGCCGCCGGCCACTGGCTGCATGCCGCCTATTCACGCCTGCGCGGCAAAAACGGCGATTTTGACGAACCGCTGTTCCAGATGCCGGCCGACGAGCTGACGCTGGGCTGGGAAGGCCGCCTCGCCCCCGCGTGGACAGCGGACGCCGGCGTGCGCCTGGTACGACGCCAAACGCGCGTAGCGACGCGCTTTGCGCGCGGCACCGAAGACGCGACGCCGGGCTTCGGCGTGGTCGATATCGGCGCCACCTGGCGCTTTGCGCCCCGGCAGTCGCTGCGCGCCGCGATCAAGAATCTGGGCGACAAGCGCTATCACGAGCATCTGGCTGAAGGGCTGCCCGGCATGGAGGTGCAGGCGCCCGGCCGCAGCCTTCACCTCACCTGGGAAGGTCGCTTTTGACGTCCTGAGCCTCTGACGTCCACTTCTAACCTTCTGAACTTCCGCCGAACCCATCAGTCCATCCTGCAAGGAGTTCACCATGTCCTCATCCGATCCGCGCCATCATCGTAATGGATTCGCCGAATCCTCGGCATCGTTGCGCGTTGCGCCCTGCACCGAAAATCCGGAAACGCCCGGCAATCCTGACCGCCGCCGTCTGCTGGCAGCGAGCCTCGCCGGCGCCGCGCTGGCGCTGGGTGCGCCGTGGCGCGCCGGCGCACAGTCGCCCGCCAAAACCGCGACGCCGCTTAAGCGTCTGCCCAAACTGACGCTGGCTGGGCCATTTGCCACCGTTTCGTACCCGCTGATCCGCATCGCGGAGAGCGGCGCCCTGGCCGACGTGGCCGACCAGGTGGAATTCATCTCCTGGAAGAGCCCCGACCAGTTGCGCGCCATGGCCGTGAACAAGTCAGCGGACTTTCTCGCCATGCCTAGCAATGTGCCCGCCAACCTCTACAACAAGGGCGTACCGCTCAAGCTGCTGAGCATCACTATCTGGGGCATTCTGTGGGTGCTCACACGCGACGCGAAGCTAAACCACATCGAAGATCTCAAGGGACAAGAACTCACCATGCACTTCAAGGGCGACATGCCGGACTGCACCTTCCGTCTGCTGGCGAAGCATGCGGGCATCGATCCCGATAAAGATGTAAAGCTGCGTTACGTCGCTACGTCGATGGAAGCCCTGCAACTACTGCTTATGCGCCGCACCGACAACGTTTTGCTCGCCGAGCCTGCCGTGTCAATGGGGCTGCGCAAGAGCGGTTCTTTTCCGGTCAGCGTCATTGCGCCTGAGCTGCATCGCGGCATCGACATTCAGGCCGAATGGGGCCGCCTCCTCAAACGCCCACCACGCATTCCGCAAGCGGGCGTCGCCATGCTGGGTCCACAGCTAGGCAATGCTATGCTGATCGAACGCTTTCAACAAGCGCACGCCGAAGCCATCCATTGGTGCAAAACCCATCCGGAAGAATGCGGAAAAATGGTTGTCAAGCACATCAATATGCTCACCCCTGAGGCCGTAACCGATGCTATGCGCGCAGACAAGGCCGAACTTGTACCCGCCAGCCAGGCCCGTCCCGAGCTGGAATTTTTCTACCGACAGCTGATGGAGCAGCAGCCAGGTCTAGTTGGCGGCAAGCTACCAGACGACGGCTTTTATTACCAACCCACAACTTCTACGACAGCCGTCGCTGCCTCATGACGATACTACGCACCTGGCTCGCCGGCTTACCCGCTTACCTGTGGGGCGGCTGGGGCGCCATTGCCAGCCTGTTCCTGCTCGTTGCCCTGTGGGAACTGCTCGCCGGTCTCTACGGCCCGCTGGTGCTGCCGGCGCCGCTGGAAACGGCCGAGACCCTACGCCAGTTCATTGAGCAAAGCCATGCTTTTCGCGACGCCCTGCTATTGACGGCGCGGCGCGCCTTCGCTGGCCTCGCCCTGGCCGTCACTTTTGGCAGCCTGCTCGGCGTCGCCGCCGGCGTGTCGATGACCGCCTCGATGATGGCGCGCCCGTGGGTGACCGTGTTGCTGGGGACGCCGCCGATCGCCTGGCTGGTGCTAGCGATGCTGTGGTTCGGCACGGGCGACGGGACACCGGTTTTCACCGTGTTCATCGCCTGTTTCCCGGTCGTTTTCGCCGGCGGCATGCAGGGCGCGCGCACGCTGGAACAGCGCTGGCGCGATCTGGCGCAAACCTTTGCACTGCCCTGGCGCATGCGGGTCACCGACATCTACCTGCCGCACGTCATCTCCTATTTATTTCCCGCCTGGGTCGTCGCCCTCGGCAGCGCCTGGCGCGTCGTCGTCATGGCCGAGCTGCTGGCCTCGTCCAGCGGCGTCGGGGCGGCCTTGCAGGCCAGCCGCGCACAGCTGGACATGCCGGCCACGCTGGCCTGGATCAGCGTCGTCGTGCTGCTTCTTCTGGCGCTCGAATACCTGCTGCTGGAGCCGATCAAGCGCGAAATCGAGCGCTGGCGCGAGGCCGGCACACGAGCAGAGGGCAAGGCATGAACACGTCGGCGCTGACCGTCAGCGGCCTCAGCCACGCTTTCGCCATGCGCACCGTGCTGGAGGACGTCAATCTGCGCCTCGACGCTGGCCGGGCAATCGCGCTGGTCGGCCCGTCGGGCTGCGGAAAAACGACGCTGCTCAACCTGTGCGCCAATCTTCTGAGCGTACAGGCAGGGCGCATCGACAATACCTTCGACCGCCCCGCCATGCTCTTCCAGCAACCGCATCTGCTGCCCTGGAAGCGCGTGCTTGACAACATCGCCCTCGGCCTCAAGGCGCGGGGCATGCCCCGTGCCGAACGCCTAGCGGCCGCCCGCCGCATGGGGCATGCGCTGGAGCTGGACGATATCGCCATCGAGCAATTCCCCGGCCAGCTTTCCGGCGGCATGCAAAGCCGCGCCGCGCTGGCGCGCGCATTGGTGCTGACGCCCGACCTCTTGCTGCTCGACGAACCCTTCGCCGCCCTGGACATCGGCCTCAAAGGGCAGATGCACCGGCTGCTGCTCGCTGAAATGGCGCGCCGTCCGCTCGCGGTGCTGATGATCACGCATGATGTGATGGAAGCCGTCACGCTGGCCGACAGCGTTATCGTCATGGGCGGGCAGCCCGGGCGCATGCGCTGGCGGCTTGATCTGCCGACGCCGCCGGCGCAGCGCAGCGACGAGTGGATTTACCGCCAGACGGCGCTGTTGCTGGCACAGCCGGCAGTGCGCGCCGCTTTCAACCTACCCGCCGCCCCGGCTTCCGAGCGGGAGCCGGTTGAAGCGCCTGACGATGCCGACCCGTCCGCGCCCTTGTTTACCGGCGCGGCCGTCGCCGGGCCGGCCGCTTCCGCCAAGTCCCCGACACAATGCTAAGTGCAGGGGATTTCATTCTTTTTACTGACACCGCGACGAACGCTAACCCACCGACGATTCATCGACGCCGCCATGACGCCCAAACACAGCACGACACCGACGACATTTCCCGAGTTTTTTGCCGACGCGCCGACGCTGCGCGTTCATGACCCTCTGGCCGAATTTCTCGGCGCCGCGGCGGGCGGCATCATCGAATACCGCTACGCCGACGCCGTGCGCCTGGCCGGGCATTCCTGCCCCACGGTCGCCGGCGCCTACCTGATGGTCATGTACGGCCTGCGCGCGCTGTACGGCGAGGCCTTGCCTGAACGCGGCGGCGTTGAAGCATGGATGCGCGGCGGCCGCGAGGAAGGAACCACCGGCGTCACAGCCGCCATCGTCACGCTCCTCACCGGCGCCGCCGTGGAAACCGGTTTTGGCGGCGTTGGTCCGTCCCATCGCTTCAGCCGCCGCAATCTATTGCACTACGACGCGGATATCACGGGTTCGCTGGCGCTGCGCCGGCGCGACAACGGCGCCGGCGTACAGGTGCGCTGCAACCCGGCCGTCGTGCCGCCCGATGCAGCCATGCAGACGCTGATGCCGAAAGCCGTTGGCGGGCAAGCCACCCCGGCGGAACAGCAACAATTCGCCGCACTCTGGCAGGCGCGCGTGCGCGCCATGCTCGTCGACCACGCGGACGATGCGCAGTTGATCGAGGTCTTTCCCTGGGCCGCCTCCGTCTAAAGGCGGCGCGCCGAAAACGGCGCGCAACCGAACGCCGCAAAATACACGGCTTGCAGATGCACGCTCACTCAAGACTCCATTCGCTCATCTAAAAACAATGCAAGAAACCCTCACCAGCCGCCCCGCCCCCGCAGAAATGCCGAAGCCGACATCGCCGGCATCGGCGACAGCGCCACACGCCCCCGCGTCTCTCCCGGAAAGCCGCCGCATTCGGCCGTGGTCGCTCGCCCATCCGCTATGGTTGTGCCCTTTCCGTCCGTTTTTTGCGCTGTCCATCCTTTCTGCCGCCGGGCTGATCGCGCTGTGGGGGGCGTACCTCACCTTCGGCTGGCCGCTGCCCGATGTTCCCGATGGCCCGTTCGTCTGGCATGCGCATGAACTGCTGATGGGATTTGCGCTGGCCGCTGCCGTCGGCTTTGTCCTGACGGCCGTGCCGGAATTCACCGAAACGCCCGAACTCCCGGCCGCGCCGGTGCGTGCGCTTGTTTTGCTCTGGCTGGCCGGACGCATCGCTTTCTGGCTCAGCGGCGCATGGCCGCGCCCGGCGATGGCTACCGCCGCGCTTGCGCATCTGCTCCTGCTCGGCGGCCTGCTGAAACTGATCGCGCCGCCCATCTGGCGCGACCGCGAACGACGCCAGCTTGCCTTTATCGGCGCCCTGTTGCTGATGATTGCGCTCACGGCGGGCTTTTACTTCGACGCCCTGCGCGGCGAGCCGCCTGCACGCTGGCTGCTGGCGCAGCTCGGCGCCTTCATGGCGCTCATCATCATCGCCATGAGCCGCATTTCCATGCGCATCGTCAACGCCAGCATCGAGGAACGCCAAGACGCCGAAAAGGCTGAACAGGCGCAGACCGCTTTCGACGCCGAGGAAACGGCCGAGCGCTATATTGCCCGGCCGCCGCGCCGCAATATGGCCATCGTTTGCATCGCCCTGTTCACCGCCGCGCAGTGGTTGCAGCCCGGCGGACGCATTAGCGCCTGGCTGGCGTTGGCCACCGCCTGCGCCATGCTCAACCTGATGGGCGACTGGCACGTCGGCCGCGCGCTCTGGCGGCGCTGGCCGCTTATGCTGTATGCCTCTTACGCGGCAATGGCCGCCGGTTACGGCCTGACGGGATTCTCGCTGCTCGGCGACGGGCTGCTCGCCAGCGGCAGCCTGCATCTGCTCACCATCGGCGGGTTGGGGCTGTCCATCTACGCGGTCATCGCCATTGCCGGTTACACCCACAGCGGCCTGGAAAAAGACGATCGCGCCTGGGTGCCGGTCGGCGCCTGCCTGCTCGCCGCCAGCGCGCCCTTGCGCGTCATCGCCGCGGCGGCTGAGGCGCCCACGCCTTGGCTGGCGCTCTCCGCCGCGCTGTGGTGCGCGGCCTTTGCGCTGATGGGCTGGCACATGCTGCCTGTTTTCATGCGCCCGCGCGCGGACGGGCGCAGCGGCTGCGCAGGCGTGCTGGGGAAAGATTAGACGATTGGCCGGGTTCAAATGCCCGGCAAAAAAACGATGCCCAAAAACCCGCACAAACAGGTCAGAAAACATAAATCGCCCTGAAACGCCCTAAATCCGCGGGGCCCAGCGCATCGAAAAACATAAAACGGAATATCGCGCCCGACGCTCGTTCACATTTATCGGGCACAAATGCCTGTACAACCAGAGTCATTCTCTCCAAAGCCCACGCGGATAGGGCCTCTCAGAGGCTGCGCCGCTGAAACCCTTATGGATAAAGGGCCTCCGAGCGCCCCCTCTGAAACGCCCTGTTTATAAGGGCTTCAGGGCGCCTGCCCGGAGATGCCCGAAATACGCGGGCTGGCGGGCAACAGGTTTCCACAGACCTTAATCGGTTGTCGAGAGCACAATGACGATGATTTCCTTGCGCCGCTGGTTTTTAAGCGTCCACAAAGGCGCCCTACCACCCGTGACCGGCATCAAAACAACTGCTCTAGTCTGTCCTCCATTGCCTGATTTCCACGTCTTCCCGCTCGCCGATAATCTCCGCCACAAACTTTTCGTACAGATCGGTCATTTCAGAATACCGATACCCTACGGCAGATGGATGAAGGCTGTCTTGAAACCATCGATCGGGAGAAGAACGCAGAAAGTCGGCGAAATTTCTTCGGACAACGCATCTTCCGTGCCGACAAATGCTTCCCACGTGGTCGGCAAA
>CALHZD010000107.1 GCA_938040985.1 uncultured Propionivibrio sp. | reverse complement strand
CCCAAAAGACGCGGGGTCCAGGCCGATGAGTTATTGCGCTCCGCTGCGGCCGGCGGGCTTATGCCTGCTCCATACGGCCGACGGCGTTTTTGCTTAGGGAACGTCGCCTTCCGCCAAAATAAAAATGCTGGCGAATACCGACATTTTTGCGCCCTGGGCTTGAGTTAGGCGCCGGAGATGCGTGGAAGATTACCCCACCCACTTCCGCGCATTGCGGAAGATGCGCATCCACGGCGAATCTTCACCCAGGTTTTCCGGATGCCAGGACATCTGCACGGTACGGAACACGCGCTCGGGGTGCGGCATCATGATCGTGAAGCGGCCATCATCCGTCGTCACCCCCGCCAGCCCGCCGGGCGAGCCGTTCGGGTTGTAGGGATACGTTTCAGCCGGCCGGCCGGCAGAGTCGATATAGCGCACGGCAAGCGGCACGTGCGCCGCCTGTTCAGGCGCATCGAACTCGGCGCGGCCTTCGCCGTGCGAGATGATGACCGGCATGCGGCTGCCGGCCATGCCGGCAAAAAACAAGGAGGGCGACTCGACGACTTCGGTCATGATCAAGCGCGCCTCGAACTGCTCGACCGTATTGCGTTCAAAACGCGGCCAGTCCGCCGCGCCGGGGATCAGCCCTTTCAACGCGCTCATCATCTGGCAGCCGTTGCAGACGCCCAAGGCGAAGGTATCGCCGCGCGCGAAAAAAGCGGAGAACTCGTCGCGCGCGCGCGGGTTGAAGAGAATCGTGCGCGCCCAGCCTTTGCCCGCCCCCAGCACGTCGCCATAGGAAAAACCGCCGCACGCCGCCGCCCCTTTAAAGTCGGCCAGCGAGACGCGGCCGGCGAGAATGTCGCTCATATGCACATCGACGGCGGTAAAACCTGCCCGGTCGAAGGCCGCCGCCATTTCGGCCTGGCTGTTGACGCCCTGCTCGCGCAGGATCGCGATCCGCGGCCGCGCGCCGGCGGCAATGAACGGCGCGGCGATGTCTTCCGCCGCATCGTAGGTCAGCGCCACCGACAGCCCCGGGTCGCTCTCATCGAGAATGCGGTCATACGCCTGCCGCGCGCATTCCGGGTTGTCGCGCAGCGACTGCATGTGGAAGCTGGTTTCCGACCAGGCGCGCTGCAGGTCGACACGCTTCTCGCACAGCACCGTCTCACCCCGGCAGGCGATGCGCAACTCGCCGCTGCGATCGGGCGCGCCGAGCAGTACGGCGGGAATACCAGCCGTCTGGAACATCGCCTGCACGGTATTGCGCACGGCGCGGCGAATCTGGACCACCGCGCCCAGTTCTTCGGCAAACAGCGCGCCAATGCGGCCTGCGGCCGAACCGTCGCACAGATTGCCGATATCGACGCTCATGCCGCAATGCGCGGCGAAGGCCATTTCAGCCAGGCAGGCGAACAGCCCGCCGTCGGAACGGTCATGATAGGCCAGCAACATTCCGTCGGCGGCAAGGCGCTGAATCAACGCAAAAAAAGTCGCCAGCTTTTCCGGCGCATCAACGTCGGGCGCCGCCGTGCCCGTGGCATTGAAAGTCTGCGCCAGCGCCGAACCGCCCAGGCGGTTGCGGCCCATGCCGAGATCAATCAGCATCAGGTCGCTCGCCTCGCCGCCGGTCTTCAACTGCGGCGTCAGCGTGTGCCGCACGTCCGACACCGGCGCAAAGGCCGAAACAATCAGCGACAGCGGTGAGACGACCTGTTTTTCCCCCGCCGCCCCCGTGCCTAAGTCCGCTTGCCGCGCTTGCCAGGCCGTGCGCATCGACAACGAATCCTTGCCGACCGGAATCGAAATGCCGAGACGCTGGCACAGGTCGGATACCGCGCGTACCGTATCGAACAGACGCGCATCTTCGCCGGGCGCGCCGGCCGCCGCCATCCAGTTGGCCGACAGTTTCACGTCGCCCAATTTTTCGATGCGCGCGCAGGCGATGTTGGTCAGCGCCTCACCCACCGCCATGCGCCCGGACGCCGGCGCATCAATGACGGCCAGCGGTGTGCGCTCGCCGATAGCGAAAGCCTCGCCGCGCAAGGTACGAAAGCCCATCGTCGTCACCGCCGCGTCGGCGACGGGCACCTGCCAGGGACCGACCATCTGGTCACGCGCCGTTTGGCCGCCGATCGAGCGGTCGCCGATCGTGATAAGAAAAGTCTTGTCGGCCACCGCCGGCAGACGCAACACGCGGTAGGCGGCTTCCTTCGGATCGACGGCCGCCGCATCGAACGGTATGCCGACAGCCGGCAGCCGCACGACCTCGCGTTTCATGCGCGGCGGTTTGCCGAGCAGCGCCGCCATATCCATATCGACCGGCGCATCGCCGAAATGCCGGTCGGTAACGACCAGACGGCCGTCGGCACTCGCCGTACCGACGACGGCAAACGGGCAGCGCTCGCGCGCACAAATAGCGCCAAATTCCGGCAGCCGTGCGGGTGGAATGGCCAGCACGTAGCGCTCCTGCGCTTCGTTGCTCCAGATTTCCGCCGGCGACATGCCAGCTTCCTCGATCGGCACCTCGCGCAGTTCGAAGCGCGCACCGACGCGGCCGCTGTGCGCCAGTTCCGGAAAAGCGTTGGACAGCCCGCCCGCGCCCACGTCGTGAATCGACAGGATCGGGTTGCCGTCGCCCGGCTGCGCCGCATCCTGGCGCGGGGCGCCCAAGCGCCAGCAGGTGTTGATGACTTCCTGCGCACGCCGCTGCATTTCCGGATTGCCGCGCTGTACCGAGGCAAAATCGAGAGCTTCGGCATTCGCGCCGGTGCTCATCGAACTGGCCGCACCGCCGCCCAGGCCGATCAGCATTCCGGGGCCGCCCAGCTGAATCAGCAAGGTGCCGGGGGCGAATTCGGCTGCCTTGTACGCCTGGCTGGCGGCGATATTGCCCACTCCGCCCGCCACCATGATCGGTTTGTGATAACCGCGGACAACGGCGTTTTCCCCTTCGCCGACGCACTGCTCATAGGTACGGAAATAGCCGGCCAGATTCGGCCGGCCGAATTCGTTGTTGAAAGCCGCCGCGCCAATCGGCCCGTCGAGCATAATCGACAGCGCCGAGGCAATGCGCGACGGCCGCCCGTAAGCCGCCGTTTCGTCTTCCCAAGGCTGCGGCGCGGCGGGCAGATAAAGGTTGGAAACGGTGAAGCCGCAGAGGCCGGCTTTTGACCGGGAGCCGCGTCCGGTCGAGCTTTCATCGCGGATTTCGCCGCCGGAGCCGGTCGCCGCGCCGGGGAACGGCGAAATCGCCGTCGGGTGGTTGTGCGTTTCCACCTTGGCCAGAATGTGCGTCAGTTCGTTACGGTAGCGATAGGCACCCTCCGCATCGGGATAGAGCTGTTCAACCTCCGCCCCCTCGAAGACCGAGGAGTTGTCCGAATACACAACGACGTTCCCCTGCGGGTGCGCGGCATGCGTCTCGCGGATCATGCCAAACAGCGTTTCCGGCCTTGGCGCGCCGTCGATGACCCATTCGGCGTTGAAAATCTTGTGTCGGCAATGCTCCGAATTTGCCTGCGCGAACATCATCAGCTCGACATCGGTCGGATTACGCTGCATCCTGCCGACAAACACATCGAACAGGTAGTCGATTTCGTCCTCCGACAGCGCCAGCCCAAGATTGGCGTTCGCCTCGACCAGCGCCGCACGGCCGCCAGCCAGCGCATCAATATGCCGCATCGGTCGCGGCGCAACGTGGCGGAATAGCGCGGCCGTCCCGGCAAAGTCATCCAGCACGGTTTCGATCATGCGGTCATGCAGCAGCGACGCGATGCCGTCGCGTTGGCCAGCCGCCACGTCCGACACGTAAAAGGCAATGCCGCGTTCAATGCGTTCCAAGGCTTTCAGACCGCAATTCCAGGCAATATCGGTGGCCTTTGACGACCACGGCGAGATTGTGCCGATACGCGGCGTGATCAGAAACAGTTGCCCCTGCTCACGTTCCTGTCCGCACTTTTCGTCTTTCTCCACCGGGCGTTCCTCCAGCAGTTCGGCCAATTGCGCCCGCGCTTCGGTGGGCAGTTCGGCGTTCAGCTTGACGAAATGCCAGTAATCGGCGGCAAGCAGCCTGGCTTTTGGCGCAACAGCCTGAATACGTTGCTGCAAGCCTTGCAGACGGAATGCGGAATACGCGGGCGCGCCGCGCAGAAAAAGAAGATCGCTCATAGTCGGCCGGAAAAAGAGTGGATCGGTTGAAAGATGGAGAAAGAGAGAGAAACACAGGGAAACACTGGGAAGCACGGAACGCAGGATGGCGGAGGCAAAATCAGCGCGGCGCCACCCACGCCGGTCGGGCGGCATCCCGAAGCCCTTGAGGACGCCCCAATCCCGCGCCAGCGCGGATGCCGCATTATAGCCGAGTCACCGGCCGCCATTCCTGCAACAACTTCAGGCAGTGCATCCCGCGAACCCGCGTGGATAGGGCATCTCCGGGCATTCCCCTCGGAAACCCGCGTGGATAAAGGGCTTCCGGCCCCCCTCTGAGACGCCCTGTTTACAAGGGCTTCAGGGCGCCCTTCCGGAGAGGCCCATTCCACGCGGAAAAGATGAATAAAGCCGGATCAGGCGGCACGCGCCGTCGCCGGCCGGATCAGGCTTTCGGCCGGAATGCCCAGCTTGTCGTGGAGATTCCAGATCATGTTCAAGGTCAGCGGGCGCTTGCGGTTCAAAACTTCATAGACCCGATTCAGTTGTCCAATGGCAGGAACCAGGTCTTTGGGCGTCAGCCCGGCCTGATCCATGCGGAACCGGATTGCCTCGATGGGATCAGACAGATCGACCGGATAGCGCCTGGCCTCGTAGGCTGCCACGAGCGTCAGCAGGATTTCAAAGCGGTCGCCGTCCGGGGTTCCAGGGGACGGCTCGTCGTCGAAATAGGCCGAAACTTCGGAGAGCGCGGCCTTGTAATCCGCTTCGGTATGAATCGGGCGAATCGTTTTCATGTCAGATCTCCATCTCTACAGTTTCGGCGTCTATGGCCTCGTATGCCTCATGGGCGCCGATGAATTTCACATAGATCGCCTGATAGCGGTAGGCGACAGACACCACCAGTCGGTAATCGTTGCCCTTGATGTTGAACACAACGCGGCGATTCTTGAGGATGCTCGCGCTTCGATATTGCGCTTTGATCTCGGCAGGTTGCATCCATGTGGCCTTCCTGGCTTCACCAACCCAGGATTTGAGTGCCTGTTCGGCATCCGGATAGCTTTCCCAGAAGGTGCGGAGAAATTTGACGGCAACGATGTTCACGGCGCAATGATAGTCCCAATCTGGGATAAAAGAAATCACAATGAAGACATTGGCCTTTGACAATCCACCCAACCACCGCCGAAGCCCGCGTGGAACGGGCATCTCCGGGCATCCCCCTCGGAAACCCGCGCGGATAAAGGGTTTCCGGCCACCCCCTCTGAGACGCCCTGTTTACAAGGGTTTCAGGGCGCCCCTCCGGAGAGGCCCATTCCACGCGGGCTTGCGGGCAGGCATTGTGCGCATTGCGGCGGACGTCGTGGCGAGTATCGCGGCGGGTATCATCTACATCAGTCTGGACATTACACGCCACTTCTCGCAGGAGCGCTTTCATGTCATCACTACCCAACTTACTTTTCCGCACGCCGGCGCTGCGCCGCATCGAAGCCGCCGCGTCCGGACAGCCATTAATGCAGCGCGCCGGACGGGCCGCCGCCGAGCTGGCGGCGCGCCTGTGCCGCGACGATGGCGGCGCGATCCTCATTCTGGCCGGGCCGGGCAACAACGGCGGCGATGCTTTTGAGGCCGCCCGCTGGCTCCATGAATGGCATTTCCCCGTGCATGTCGTTTTCCCCGGCGACCCGGCGCGCCTGCCGCCGGACGCCGCGGCTGCATACGCCCGCTTCACCGGCGCCGGCCTGCGCACGCAGCCGACGTTCCTCGCCGGCCGGCGCTGGTCGCTAATTATCGACGGGCTGTTCGGCATCGGCCTGGGCCGCGCCATCGTGCCGCCTTATGCCGACCTGATCGAGCAGGCGAACCGCCTCGCGGCGGCCTGCCGTTGCCCGCTGCTGGCGCTCGACTGCCCGAGCGGACTCAACGCCGATACCGGCGTCTCGACCGGAACGGCCATCCGCGCCAGTCATACGATCAGCTTCATCGCCGGCAAACCGGGCTTATACACCGCCGACGGCCCGGATCTGTGCGGCAAAATCTCGATCGACGCACTGGGCCTTGACGCTGAAAATCAGGAGATCACGGCCGGCGTCGAGCGCCGCGCGCCTGCCGCAGAGAATGGCGATAACGCGCCGCCCGCATCCGGCTACCTGACGGCGATGCAAGCGTTTGCGCCCTGGCTGCGCCCTCGCGCCCGCAACAGCCATAAGGGAAGCTACGGCAGCGTCGGCATCCTCGGCGGCTGCGCCGGCATGGTCGGGGCGGCGCTGCTCGCCGGGCGGGCCGCACTGCGCCTGGGCAGCGGCCGCGTCTATGTCGGCCTGCTGGATGCCAGCGCCCCTGCATTCGATCCGGCGCAAGCGGAACTGATGCTGCGCGCACCGGAAGCCCTGCTGGCGGCCGATCTTTCCGCTCTCGCCTGCGGCCCCGGTCTGGGGGTTTCGCCCGCCGCGCACGCGCTGCTACTCACCGCCTGTACGAAGACCCGCACGCAGACGGTTCCGCTCGTCCTCGATGCCGACGCGCTCAATCTGATCGCGGCGGAAAATGCCGCGGGGGGAGCTTCTGCGGGTTCACTGACCACCGCCCTGGCGGCGCGCCGAGCGCCGACGCTGCTGACGCCGCACCCGGCGGAAGCAGCACGTCTGCTGAACTGCACTACGCAAACCATTCAGGCAGACCGCATTGCCACCGCCTGCACGATTGCCGGGCGTTTCCGCGCCTGGGTGGCGCTCAAGGGCTGCGGTACGGTCATCGCCTCGCCCGACGGCCGCTGGCAGATCAATCCCAGCGGCAATCCGGGACTCGCCACCGCCGGTAGCGGCGATGTGTTGACCGGCTTCATAGTCGCCCTGCTGGCACAGGGCTGGCCGGCCGAGGCCGCACTGCCCGCCGCCGTTTATCTGCACGGCGCGGCGGCAGACCGGCTGGCCGCAAACGGCATCGGCCCCATCGGCCTGACGGCGAGCGAACTGATCGACAGCGCCCGGTACTGTTTCAATCGGTGGATCATCGAAAGCAGCCAGAAACTTTCCGTGAAATGCTGAAGAAACGAGCCGTTTCCGCATCCGGCGGCGAGCGCATCGTCGTAGATATTTCATGCACAACGACAGCATGTTGCGCGCTGTGAAGCATGGCGGGCAACGCGGCTATTTCCCGCACATCCATAGCGGTTTTTCCAGATATAATTGGCCGCCCGCGAACAGGTCCCAATGCGGGTTGGGAATATGCAAAAAAACAGGTTTTCTGAGAATCAAAGGTTTTGTTTTTCCGGCGGTACGCTGCGCCCTGCACTGCGACGCCCTTAGCCAAGGCAGGCAGTACGTCGCACGACATTTAGGGTCACTTCGTAACCCCGGTTTATCCTACGAAAAGCGGACTACACAACGATGCATAAAATCAAACGCGGCCTGGATCTGCCGATTGCCGGCGCTCCCAGACAGCAGATCGACGATTCCCCCGTCGTGCACAGCGTTGCCGTCATCGGGGCGGATTACCACGGCCTCAAGCCGACGATGGCCGTCCAGGCGGGCGACCGCGTGAAGCTGGGACAGCCGCTGTTCGCCGACAAGAATCAGCCGGGCGTGCATATCACCGCCCCGGCGACGGGCATCGTCAGCGCCATCCATCGCGGCGCACGGCGTGTGCTGCAATCGGTCGTCATCGATATCGACGAAAACGCCGGCGAGGACGACGCCCTGACCTTCGAGCGCTTTGACGAGGCTCGGATCGACACGCTGGAAACCGCCCAGGTGCGCACGCAACTGCAACGCAGCGGGTTGTGGGCGGCGCTGCGCACGCGCCCGTTCAGCAAGATTCCGGCGGTCGATGCGACGCCGGCGTCGATTTTTGTCACCGCCATCGACACGCATCCGCTGGCTGCTGATCCGGCGCCCATCATCGCCGCACACGCTGACGATTTCCGGCGCGGCCTGCGCGTATTGTTGCGGCTATCGTCCGTTTTTTTGTGCAAAGCGCCCGGTGCATTGTTGCCCGGCGAAGATCTGCCCGGCGTGACGACAGAGAGTTTTGAAGGCCCGCACCCGGCCGGCCTGCCGGGCACGCATATCCACTTCCTGCAACCGGTCGGTACCGAGCGCAGCGTCTGGCATATCAACTATCAGGACGTCATCGCCATCGGCAAGCTGTTTGCTACGGGGCGGCTGTGGGTTGAGCGTATCGTGGCGCTGGGCGGGCCCGTCGTGAAAGACCCGCGCCTGCTGCGCACGCGGCTGGGCGCCAATTTGCAGGAACTGACGGCGGGCGCGCTTGAGGGCGACGATAACCGGGTCATTTCCGGCTCGGTGTTTGGCGGGCGCACCGCGCAAGGGCCATACGCCTTTCTCGGCCGCTATCACCTGCAAGTGAGCTGCCTGCGTGAAGGCAGGGAGCGCGAAATGATGCATTACATGCGCCTGGGCGCCAACAAGCATTCGGTTTCCAAGTCTTTTCTTTCCTGCCTGCTCGGGCGGCGGCCGCTGGCGCTGACGACGACGACCAACGGCAGCCCGCGCGCCATGCTGCCGATCGGCAATTTTGAGGCGGTCATGCCGCTCGATATTTTGCCGACGCAGCTGCTGCGCTATCTCATCATCGGCGACACCGAAATGGCGCAAAAGCTCGGCTGTTTAGAGCTGGACGAAGAAGACCTGGCGTTATGCACCTACACCTGTTCCGGCAAGTATGAATATGGCCCGATTTTGCGGGACATCTTGACCCGCATCGAGAAGGAGGGCTGATCATGGGCTTGCGATCTTTCATGGACGCGCTCGGCCGTCATGTACAAAAAGGCAGTAAATACGAAAAGCTGCATACGTTTTACGAGGCGATGGATACCTTTCTCTACCGCCCGGCCAGCGTTACCCGCACCACCTCGCATGTGCGCGACAGTCTCGACCTCAAGCGCATGATCATTCTGGTATGGCTGTGCACGTTCCCCGCCATGTTCTTCGGCATGTGGAACATTGGCTACCAGGCCAATACGGTATTCGCCGCGCATCCCGACCTGCTCGCCGCGCAGGCGGGCTGGCGCTTTGAACTGATCCGTATGCTGGCCGGCTTTAATCCCGCCAGCGTGTACGACAACATGGTTCAGGGCGCGATGTATTTTCTGCCGGTTTACATCGTGACCTTCGCCGTCGGCATCACCTGGGAAATCCTCTTCGCCACGATCCGCGGTCATGAGGTCAACGAAGGCTTCTTCGGCACCTCGATCCTGTTCGCACTGACGCTGCCGCCGACGATCCCGCTGTGGCAGGTGGCGCTCGGCATCAGCTTCGGCGTGGTGCTGGGCAAGGAAGTGTTCGGCGGCACCGGCAAGAACTTCATCAACCCGGCACTGGCGGGCCGCGCCTTCCTCTTCTTCGCCTATCCGGCTTCCCTGTCCGGTGAATCCGTCTGGAACGTCGTCGACGGCTACGCGGGCGCGACGGCACTGAGCCAGGCCGCAACCAGCGGGGTCGGCGCCCTGGCGCAGAACGGCCTGAGCTGGACCGACGCCTTCCTCGGCTTCATGCCGGGCTCGATCGGCGAGACCAGCACGCTGGCCATCCTGCTGGGCGGCAGCATCCTGCTGTTTGCCCGGATCGCCGCCTGGCGCATCGTCGCCGGCGTGATGATCGGCATGGTGGCGCTCTCCACCCTCTTCAACCTGTTTGCTGCCGGCTCGACCAACCCGATGCTGGCCATGCCCTGGTACTGGCACCTGGTGCTGGGCGGTTTCGCCTTCGGCATGATGTTCATGGCCACCGACCCCGTGTCGGCTTCCATGACCAATGCCGGCAAGTGGGCCTTCGGCATCGTGATCGGGGTGATGGTGGTGATGATCCGCGTGATCAACCCCGCCTATCCCGAGGGCATGATGCTGGCCATCCTGTTCGGCAACCTGTGTGCGCCCCTGATCGACTACTTCGTGATCCAGGCCAACATCAAGCGGAGGGCCAAGCGCCGTGTCTAAACAGCAAGAATCCATCGGCCGGACACTGCTGGTGGCCTTCGTCATGTGCCTGGTGTGCTCGGTGATCGTGGCCAGCGCGGCCGTGATGCTCAAGCCCGTGCAGCTCACCAACAGCCTGCTCGACAAGCAGCGCAACATCCTCGTCATCGCCGGCCTGATCCAGCCGGAAGCCAGCGCGCAGGAAGTTCAGCGCGTCTTCCGCGAGCGGATCCAGCCGCGTCTGGTGGACCTGGACAGCGGCCGCTTCGTCGAGGACGGCAAGCCCGAGACCTTCGACCCGCTGCAGGCGGCCAAGGACCCGACGCAGTCGTCGGCCCTGTCCGGCGAGGACGACATCGCCTCGATCCGTCGGCGCGAGCACCGTACCGTGGTCTACCAGGTCGAGGGCCCGCAGAAGCAGCTGGAAACCCTGATCCTGCCGATCCGCGGCTACGGGCTGTGGTCCACGCTGCACGGCTTCATCGCCCTGAAGAACGATCTGAACACGGTGGTGGGCCTGGGCTTCTACCAGCACGCCGAGACCCCGGGTCTGGGCGGCGAGGTGGACAACCCCCGCTGGAAGGCGCTGTGGCCGGGCAAGAAGGTCTTCAGCGACGACGGCAGCAAGGCTGACATCAGGATCATCAAGGGCTCGGTCGATCCGTCCAGCCCGCAGGCCGCCCATCAGGTCGACGGACTGGCCGGTGCCACGCTCACCAGCAAGGGCGTGGACAACCTGCTGCACTTCTGGCTGGGCCCCAAGGGCTTCGGGCCGTTCATCGCGAACCTGCGTGAGGGCGCGCAGGGTTCATCGCAGGCATCGACGGGAGGACGCTGAGCATGGCTGACAAACCCACCATCCGCGAGGTTCTCCTCGACCCGATCATCAAGAACAACCCGATCGGGCTGCAGATCCTCGGCATCTGTTCGGCACTGGCCGTCACCTCCAACCTGAAGACCGCGCTGGTGATGTCGATCGCGCTGACACTCGTCACCGCCTTCTCCAGCATGTTCATCTCGATGGTGCGCACGCAGATTCCGGGCTCGATCCGGATGATCGTGCAGATGGTCATCATCGCGTCGCTGGTCATCATCGTCGACCAGCTGCTCAAGGCCTACGCCTTCTCGCTGTCCAAGCAGCTGTCGGTGTTCGTCGGCCTGATCATCACCAACTGCATCGTGATGGGTCGTGCCGAGGCCTTTGCCATGGCCAACCCGCCCGTGCTCTCCTTCATGGACGGCATCGGCAACGGCCTGGGCTACAGCACCATGCTGATGCTGCTGGGCACCATCCGCGAGCTGCTGGGCGCCGGCAAGCTGTTCGGCATCACCATCCTGCCGGTGGTCAACGACGGTGGCTGGTATGTGCCCAACGGCCTGCTGCTGCTGCCACCGTCGGCCTTCTTCCTGATCGGCATGATCATCTGGGCCCTGCGCACCTGGAAGAAGGAGCAGTGCGAGACGCCGGCCTTCCGGCTGGCCCCGCACACGAGCGAGGAGGAATACTGAGCATGGACATCCAGCTGACCCGGACGTCCGGGATGACTGACTACGAGGGACAACGCAGATGACCGCGCACTATCTGAGTCTTTTCTTCCGCTCCGTGTTCATCGAGAACATGGCGCTGGCCTTCTTCCTGGGGATGTGCACCTTCATCGCCATCTCGAAGAAGGTGCAGACGGCCATCGGCCTCGGCGTGGCGGTGGTGGTGGTGCAGGCCATCACGGTGCCGGCCAACAACCTGCTGTTCACCTGGCTGCTCAAGCCCGGTGCGCTGGCCTGGGCCGGGCTGCCCGACGTGGATCTGAGCTTCCTGGGGCTGCTGTCGTACATCGGCGTGATCGCCGCCATCGTGCAGATCCTGGAGATGCTGCTGGACAAGTACGTGCCCA
Source organism: uncultured Propionivibrio sp. (assembly GCA_938040985.1). Lineage (GTDB taxonomy): Bacteria > Pseudomonadota > Gammaproteobacteria > Burkholderiales > Rhodocyclaceae > Propionivibrio. Next base: position 1,536 of record CALHZD010000107.1, on the reverse strand, counting down.
GCCTCTACAACGCGCTGGGCGTGTTCCTGCCGCTGATCACCGTCAACTGCGCCATCATGGGTGGCACGCTGTTCATGGTCGAGCGTGACTACACCTTCGCCGAGAGCGCCGTCTACGGTGTGGGCTCGGGCCTGTCGTGGGGTCTGGCCATCGTGCTGCTGGCCGGCATCCGCGAGAAGCTCAAGTACAGCGACGTGCCCGACGGCCTGCAGGGCCTGGGCATCACCTTCATCACCATCGGCCTGATGGCGCTGGCCTTCATGTCGTTCTCGGGGGTCCAGCTGTGATGCCTGACGCAACCCTCACCAAGCCTGCAGGAGGAAGCCTTTCATGAATTCGGAAATCCTGCTCGGGGTCGGCATGTTCACGGTGATCGTGCTGTCGCTGGTGGTGCTGATCCTGGTGGCGCGCTCGTGGCTGGTCTCCAGCGGCGACGTCACCATCGAGATCAACGGCGAACGCAAGATCACGGTGCCTGCCGGCGGCAAGCTGCTTCAGACCCTGGCCGGCCAGGACATCTTCCTGTCCTCAGCCTGCGGTGGCGGTGGCTCGTGCGCCCAGTGCAAGTGCATCGTCGAATCCGGCGGCGGCGAGATGCTGCCCACCGAAGAAGCCCACTTCACGCGGCGTGACGCGTCCGAAGGCTGGCGCCTTTCCTGCCAGACCCCGGTCAAGCAGGACATGAAGATCCGCGTGCCCGAAGAAGTGTTCGGCGTACGCAAGTGGGAATGCACGGTCGAGTCCAACTTCAACGTCGCCACCTTCATCAAGGAGCTGACGCTGCGCCTGCCCGAGGGCGAGAGCGTGGACTTCCGCGCCGGCGGCTACGTGCAGCTGGAATGCCCGCCGCACGAAGTGGCCTACAAGGACTTCCACATCCAGGACGAGTTCCGTGCCGACTGGGACAAGTTCAACCTGTGGCGCTTCGTCTCCCGGGTGAACGAGCCGGTCGTCCGGGCCTATTCCATGGCCAACTATCCGGGCGAGAAAGGCATCGTCAAGTTCAACATCCGGGTGGCCTCGCCCCCGCCCAAGGGCGGCGACAACATCCCTCCGGGCAAGATGTCCTCGTGGGTGTTCAACCTGAAGCCGGGCGACAAGGTCACGGTGTATGGTCCGTTCGGCGAGTTCTTCGCCAAGGAGACCGACAACGAGATGGTGTTCATCGGCGGCGGTGCCGGCATGGCGCCCATGCGCTCGCACATCTTCGACCAGCTCAAGCGGCTGAAGTCCCAGCGCAAGATCAGCTTCTGGTACGGTGCACGCTCGCTGCGCGAGGCTTTCTATGTGGAGGAGTTCGACCAGCTCGCCAAGGACAATCCCAACTTCACCTGGACGCTGGCGCTCTCCGATCCGCTGCCCGAGGACAACTGGACGGGGCCGACCGGCTTCATCCACAACGTCCTGTACGAGAACTATCTGAAGGACCATCCGGCGCCGGAAGACTGCGAGTTCTACATGTGCGGTCCCCCGGTGATGAACGCCGCCGTCATCAAGATGCTGCTCGATCTGGGCGTCGAACGCGACAGCATCTTC
>CALHZD010000106.1 GCA_938040985.1 uncultured Propionivibrio sp. | reverse complement strand
CGCCAGGGGATGCCCGGAGACCCTTGTCAACAGGGCCTCTCAGAGGGGCTGCCCGCCAGCCCTTTATTTATAAGGGTTCCCGGGCAGGGCGCCCGGAGATGCCCTATCCACGCGGGTTTCAGAGGAGGTGCCTGGAAACGCCCTGTTGACGCGGGCTGCCGGGCAGGGGTGCGCCCCGGCAGGCGGGTGATCGTCGATGACTGAATTTTCTTGTGTGGGAATGGGTAACTGCCCAGAGAGTACCAACATGCTACGCATCCGACGCATCTACGCTTACCAGCCGCGCAGCGGCGAGGCCGGCGTTTTTCTCGACTGCCTTTACCCGTGCAGTGCCCGCGCGGTGTCCGCGCGGCATCGACAAGGAACTTTTGGCGCAGCCGATCTGGCTGAAGGATCTGACGCCGAGCGCCGAACTGCGTCGCAGGTATCACTAGGACAGGGACGGCGCGCACCGCTTTGCTGCTTTTGCCGAACGCTATCGGGGGGAATTGCAGGGCGCCGCGCAACAGGCCGCGCTCGCCACCCTGCGCCGCATCCGGACGCAGCCGCCGGATACCGTGCTGCTTACCGCCGTCAAACAGCCGCGGCAATCGCATATCGCCGCGCTGGCCGGGGAGGTGGGCGAGACGGTGACTTATGGCGAACTACGACGGCGACTGAGTGGCGGGTGATTGGCAATGGCCGTTGTATAGCCAAACGTTCAGGGCGAGTCGCGTGTTGCCGCACAGAGGGCGGGCTGTAGCCGCATTGACGCGGGAGTTCAATGCGGCACCGGTGTTTTTCGGGGCCTGTCGTAATGGGCGCGCCCGTCTGCCGCCATTCCTCCATTCCGCCATGCGTCGCCTTGGCCGCGTTCTACTGGACATTGTCGCTGTTTCTGTCGCGCTGCCGCTGGCTTACCTGCTTGCCGCCTGGCTGGGCGGCCGTGCCGTCATTGCTACGGAAGGCGAGGGCGGGGATGCTGAGGTGTCCGTTTTTCTGCTGAGTAACGGCGTGCATACCGACATCGCCGTACCGCTGCGCCATGAGGTGTTCGACTGGACGCGCGCCGTCAGCCCGGCGGATACCCGCCGCGACAGCAGCGGTGCGCGTTATGTTGCCTTCGGCTGGGGCGATCGCGGTTTTTATGTGGAAACGCCACACTGGCGCGACTTGAAGCTTGGCTGGGCGCTGCGCGCGGTCAGCGGGCTGGGCGACAGCGTGATTCATGCCACCTTTTACGCGGTGCTTTACGAGGCGCCCGACAGCATCCGCCTTGACATCAGCCGCCGCCAGTATCGCGCTGGCCGCCGGTATCCTCGCGTCTTTTCGTCTTGATGACGGCCGCGCCGCGCCCGTCGCCCGCGCCTATGGCGATCACGACGCTTTCTACGCCGCGCACGGCAGCTACAGCCTGTTCCGCACCTGCAACACCTGGACAAACGCCCGCCCGCCTGCAGGACGGCGGGCTGACGCACGTGCTATGGACGCCGTTTGCCGGAAGCCTGATGCGCGCCCATCGCCGCCCGTCCGATGCCGGGGCCGATTGAGCGCGTGAACTGCATGGTATCTTGCCTGCTCATGACTCGCGTTTAAATTAAACCGCCAGCCGCGCCAGTTGCGCGGCAGCGTCGGCGTGGTGGCGTTCAAGCGCTTGAATACACGGGGCAAAGCGTGCGCTTAAGCGCTCGTCCGCCTGCAATTGCGTAAGCCACTGCCGCGCTAAATCAAGCGCTTGCCGCCACTGCGCAGGGGGGATGTCGGCGCGCAGGGTCAGCGCGGACAAGGCAGCGGGCAATCCGCCGCCGCTGGTGGGCGCAAACGCCATTGCTGTCATGTCATACACCGGTGCGAGACGGTAGGGAGGCGCGCCGTCATCGATAAAAGAAAGATTACCGCCGTGCATATCGCTGTTGCCAATCAGCGTGCCAAATGCCCACAGCAACGCGGCGCGTTCGGCCGCTGCCGGCGTAATCACGCCCTGTTGCGCCAGCGCGCGCGTAACTCCCACCCAGCCTTCCGATGCGTTGCCGGTAAATTGCAAATCCAGCGCGGTGAGCGAATGCAGCCCCACGCGCCCCGTTTCGCCGACGCGGTCAAAGCGCGTGCTTTCCAGAAAGCGCTGTGCGGCGCTATCAATAATCGCGCTTGCCGCTGCGTCAAGCCCCGACGCGCGCAAGGTGGCAAGCGCCCAATATTCCGCCAGCAGCAAATCGCGCCAGCGCTCGCTCACGGAACCCGCCTCCGCTTCGCTGAATTTCACAATCACATGCCCGTCTGCCGTGTACGCTGTGAACTTCGGCTGCTCGCCACCCGCGGAAGAGCCGGCTAACTCGCCCGTTGCCGCCTGCGCCGCCAGCTCGGGATAGCGCCGGGCTTTATCTTCAACCTGCTCAGGCGCTTGCATATGTAAGAAACGCGCGCGGCATGCTTCGCCAATCAGCAAATCGCCGCTCATATCCACGCCGTCCGCCAGCAGCGCGCGCAGCACATGGTGGTCGGCCCAGCGGCGAATATCTTCAGGAAAATCAAAACGCTGCGCATGCTGGCGCGCCCACGCCCGTCCCAGATACCCCTGCGGGCGCATATCGTACAACCACCACGGCAGATCGTCGCTGCGCACACTGCGCCCCGATGCCTCATGCATCACAAAGCCTTGCGGATAGATCGCGAGCAATTGCCCCAAAAACAGCAATTTACCTTCGCCATCCACACGATAAACCGGCATTGCGGGTAGCCCGTGGCGCCGGTCACGCAGCGCATACTGAATAGATTTCCCCTTGCCGATGCGTACCACCTCATCGCCCAGCGCCTTCAGTTGGCGCGATAATGTCGGCTGGCTAAATCTAATAGAATCAAGTAATTGAGCAGGCGTTGCTACGCCTTGCGCAAGCGTTTGGCGGATGGTTTCGGCGTAATCAGGCATGGCAATGAATAGAATTATGAATAGATTGTCGAATAGTATAGTGCAAATAATTGATAGCGGTTTCCCTTGGCAAAAATCTGCGTTGGCTTCGCCTTGCTTTCCATGGCGGCGTCCTTTGCTATGTAAGAAAACAGGCTGCTCATCCCTCAGCTCTTCGGGGTGCTCTCCTTTAAAAAAGCAAGCGAAGACCAGTTTATGTTTTTTGGTGCTCTGAGCTCCTTGTATTTAAAGGGCTTCAGGGCGATTTATGTTTTCTGGTCTGTTTGAACGGTTTTTAGAGGAGCGCTCCGAAGGCGTAAATAGCGGCTTAACTTTGCCGAAAGACAAGACGGCGAGTTGGCGGCGAGTTTTTTGTCGGGTATTGACGCCCGACGGTCGTTCGTCTAACGATATCTGTCGGGCGCAAAAATCTGATTTATGTTTTTTGATGCGCTGAAGCCCTTATGTTTAAAGGATTTCCGGGCGTTTTATGTTTTCTTCCCTATTTGCGCGGGTTTTGGCGGGAGGGGTAGAAACCGCCATTGCGCTATTGCTGCGGATGGCGGCGCAGGAATTTTTGGCTGCGTTCGCGGATGTCTAAGAGGGCCTCGGTGGTGGTGGCGTATGTGGCGGAAAGCCCTTGTTCGTAGGCGACGGCGGGCGGCGAGTCGGGCCACGATCCCATGCCGCCAAGGATTTGCGCGCCTTGTAGCGCCCGCGTCAGGCGTTCGCTGGCGGGCCGCGTTTCGTCGTCGAGTGCGTGGCGTGCGGCGCGAAACGTGCGCGCCCAGCCGGGGAAATTCAGGGTGTCGGCAAGCACGGCGAGGTTGTCGAGCGCAAGGCGGAAGTCGTCGATGAGGGCTTCGGCGCCGGCGGGGGCTTCGGGTGTTTTGCCTTTTTGTTGATTCATTTGATGCGGCGCTCTGCTACTGCGCGGCGCCGGCAGCAGAGGCATTTTTGGGCGCGCTTACACCAGGGTTTTGTTTTGATGAGTGTGCCGCGCTCGCCACTGGCTACCGGCCGCCGACCGGATAAAACCGGCGGCGGAAGGTGCGGCGATGCTTCTCGGTGTGGTTACACCAGTGTCTTGATCAGCGTATCCCGATCGCCCGGCAAAAGATCCATCGGCGCGATCTCCGGCACGGTGTAGGCGCCCGGTTTCAGGTGATGCGCGGCGGCGCGTGCGCAGGAGGTCATGACCTGGGCGGTCAGCGCCGGGTTGTTGATGGTCATGCGGAACTCGAAAAGCTGGTTCTGAGTGACGCCGCTGACGCCCTTGCGCGTCATGCGCACGCCGTGTCCCATGTCTTTGAGCGTATCAATGCTGTCAACGGCGAAAACGTGGGTGTCGTCCTTGGCGAAGTAGTCATCGCTCTTGATGGCTTTTTCTACGGCGGAAAAATCCGCGCCGGCTTCCAGCTCGACATAGACCATCCGGCGATGCACGCCGGAGCCGGCGGGAATGGTCATCGACAGAGCATCCCTGACGCCCGGCTTGGATTTGGCGCAGACGGAATGCCCCATGCTCATGCCCGGGCCGAAATCGGTGTAGGTCAGCCCTTTGGGCGCCATCGCCAGCAGCAGCGTGCGCATCAGCGAATCGCTGCCCGGATCCCAGCCGGCGGAAACGACGGCAACGCTGTTGTGTTCCTTGCCGATGGCGTCCAGATTTTTGCGCAGCGCCAGGAGCGATTCGCCGTGAATGTCGAAACTGTCGACGGTATGGATGCCGCGGCGCAGGTACTCGGGCGCGGTATCGGGAACGCTGCGCGTCGGGCAGCAGAGCAGCGCCACATCAATCTTGCCGAGCGCCGAAACGTCGGTAACGATGGGAACGCCCGCCAGTTCGGCGGGGGCGGCGGCGGATGCGGAACGGCGGACGACGCCGGCCAGTTCCATATCCGGCGCGGCGCGCACGGCTTCTACGGCGCTATGACCAATGTTGCCGTAGCCAACGACGGCGATTCTTATCAAACTCATGATGTCACTCTCAATCAGTAAAAACGGGGTAAAAACAAAATAAAAACGCTCCGCATTCAGAGAATGCAAAAGCGCGTGCAGAATACCAGATATTTTTGGACGCCTGCTTTCCGGGCGAGGCAGAAAAGAAGGCGAGTCATAACGCCTTGGGTCGCTGCTCACGCCATTGCGCGGCGAAGGCGAGCGCATCGGGCAGAAATGCGCGGAAATCGGCGGCAAATCCGTCCGGATCGGCGAGAAATTCCTCAAAGCCGCCTGCCAGCGGATTAGCGCGTTTGAGCCGGTGGATGGACATCTGGTCAATCGCTCGGGCGACGGCGGCCGGGTTGCGGTAGTCGGTCAGCCAGTCCTCCCGACGCATCCGTTCGGCCACAGCGCGGGCGGGAGCGGGCAGGACGTCGAGGTAAGTCGTCAGCGCAGCATAGATTTTTGCCGTGTAGGCGGCGAGCGGCTGGTCGGCGCCGCCGGTTTCTGTTGCAGCGCCGGTAGACTCTGCCCGGAAGGCTGCTTCGCCCGGCCAGTCGCGCGCCAGCAGGTGATCGTAGAAAAGGTCGACCAGTACGCCGGCAACGCGCCGTCGCAGTGGGCTGACGCGCGCCCGGCTGGCGAGAAACGCGGGATGTCGGTCGGCAAAGCCGTCGATGGCGCGGTGCAGGGCGACTCCCGATGCCAGCGCCGGCGGCAGGCCGGCGGGGAGCGGTCCCTTGATAAAGTCGCCGAGCAGACCGCCGATGCGGTCGGCCTCGTCAGTTCCGGCCAGTACGGTATGTGCGAGGAAATTCATCGGGTGCTGCTTCCGGCGGGCGTTTGCCTGTCGAAAGACATTTGAGGCATTTTTCGGCCGTCATGCCGTTTCAATGATTTCAAAGTCGTGGCTGATTTCGGCGCTTTGGGCGAGCATGATCGAGGCAGAGCAGTATTTTTCCTGAGAAAGCGCGATGGCGCGGGCGACGGCTTCCGGCTTGAGCGCCTTGCCGCTGATGCGAAAATGAAAGTGAATCCGCGTGAAAACCTTGGGGTCGCTTTCGGCGCGCTCGGCGCTCAGGCTGACTTCGCAAGCGCTGATTGCATGCCGTCCCTTGCGCAGGATCGAGACGACATCAAAGGCCGTACAGCCGCCCGCGCCAGCCAGCAGTAGCTCCATCGGGCGCGGAGCCATATTGTGACCGCCCGCTTCGGGCGGGGCGTCCATGACGAGGGTGTGATTGCTGCCGGTTTCGGCGAGAAACGCCATTGCCTCGCCAACCCATTTGACTTTGCATTCCATGAAAATTACTCCGTTGCGCAGGCATCGTGCTACAAAATGCGTGGATGATTGCCGGTAGATCCGATTCCCCGCTTAACTTCGGCGGGGGCTGATCGGTCTGCGTTGCGAATATGCGTATACGATTGCGGTCTTGACCGTGCGTGAGCCTGATCGTGTACTGATCGCGTCCTATGTCAGTGGGTTGAACC
>CALHZD010000105.1 GCA_938040985.1 uncultured Propionivibrio sp. | reverse complement strand
CAGGCGCCCTGAACCCCGCATGGATAGGGCTTCTCCGGGCACCCCTCTGGAGATGCCCTGTTTACAAGGGCCTCAGGGCACCCTTTGGGGAGACGCCTCCCCGCGCTGCCTGACCGTTTCGAACAAACAGATAGCCGCCGCCGCCGCGACATTGAGCGATTCCGCCGCACCGGGCATAGGAATGCGGACGCAGCAGCTCACGCACGCCGCCACCGCTGGCCGGACGCCCTGCCCTTCATTGCCGAAGACCCAGGCAATCGGGCGCTGCACCAGATCAACGCCATTTGCGAGCCCGTCCGCACCGAACAGCGGGCGCGATGCGGCATTGAGGCTTGTTGCCAGCGCCAGCCCGCCGTAGCCGTCGATAAAGGCGCACAGGTCGGCGTTTTCGTGGATGTTCAGCAGGAAATGCGCGCCCATCGCCGCGCGCAGAACTTTTGGCGACCAGGCCTGCGCACAATCCGCCGTCAATAGCGCCTGGCTGAACCCCGCCGCCGCCGCGCTGCGTAGAATCGAACCAACATTGCCCGGGTCTTGAATGCCATCGAGCAGGACGGCATCGCTCGCTGCATCCGGCGCCGTTGGGCAGGACGGTCGCGTCGCCAGCGCCAAAATCCCGCTGGGTGAGCGGACAAGCGCGAGTTCGTCGAACAAACGGTCAGCCAGCACGGTGACAGGCACGTTCGCCGGCAACACAGCCAGATAGCGGGCAATCTCCGGCTTGTCTTGCGCGCTGTCGGCAATAACGATTTCTTCCAGCCGACCGCCCAAACGAAGGCAGTTTGCGGTATAGCTTTCAAGCAGATGCATGCCGTCAAGCGCGATGATGTCCGCCGCCCGCCGCGCGTGCCCGCTGTGGCAGATTTTTTTCAGCGCCTTGAGATGCGGGTTGGCGCGCGAGGCAATGCTTTTGATGCCGCTTTGACTACTTTCCATGCCGCTTTTCATAGCAAGGCCAGTTGTGCGACGGGCGAGAAGCTGCGCCGATGCGCCGGCGTCGGGCCATACCGGCGCAGCGCGGCGAGATGGGCGGCTGTCGGATAACCTTTATGGCGGTCAAAACCGTACATCGGATAAATCGCATGCAAAGCTTGCATGCCGGCGTCACGCGCCGTTTTAGCCAAAATCGACGCGGCGGCGATGGCCGCCACTTTGCCGTCACCGCCAACGATGGCCTCAGCCGGGCAATCGAGTAGCGGGCATTTGTTGCCATCGATCAGCGCTCTGCGCGGAGGCGGCGAGACGCCAGCCACCGCCCGCCGCATCGCGAGCAGACTGGCTTGAAGAATATTGAGGCGATCGATCTCCTCGACACTGGCTTCGGCAATCGACCAGGCCAGCGCCTTGTCGCGAATTTCCTGCGCCAGTTCCATGCGGCGTTTAGCCGAAAGCTTTTTGGAGTCATTTAATCCCAGGATGGGGCGCGCGGGATCAAGGATGACGGCCGCCGCGACAACCGGCCCTGCCAGCGGACCACGCCCGGCTTCGTCGACGCCGCACACCCGCCCTTCCGGTTGAGCCAGTGGCTCAGGCGGCGTGCGCGGCATGGCCCGTGTCGGCAACAGCCGGTTTCAGAAAATGTTCCGGCAGGTGCAGCAATACCGCCGCTGCGGCTTTCTCGGCAGAGTTTTGCCGCAATTGCACGTGGATTTCATGGAAGACCTCTGCGATAGCGGCACAAGTTATCCGGTCGGCGTACAGGTTCAGCAGCGCTTGCGCCAGGTTTTCCGGCGTCGCATCGTCCTGGATGAATTCAGGAACGACAAAACGCCCAGCGAGGATATTGGGCAGGCCAATATAGGGCAAATAGCCTTTCATGCAACGCATGATGCGGTAAGTCATCGGCGCCATCTTATAGACGATGACCATAGGACGTTTGAGCAGCGCGGCTTCCAGCGTCGCCGTGCCGCTGGCGACGAGGACGATATCCGCCGCCGCCATGGCTTCATGCGCATGGCCGAACAGCAGACGCACCGGCAACTGGCGGGCATTGGCGCGCTGCATGGCGGCTTCAAACAGCAGGCGCGTCTCGCGGGTCGCCAGCGGTACGAAGAATTCGGCATCCGGTAACGATTCGATCACCTTGAGCGCCGCACCGACAAAGGCATCCGCCATGAACTGCACTTCCGCCTGTCGACTGCCCGGCAGCAGGGTAAATACCGGCCGCTGCGTCGGCAGCCCGAACAGCTCGCGCGCCGCGTTGCGGCTATCTTCCAGCGGCAACACATCGGCCAGCGGATGCCCGACATAGCTGACCGGAATGCCTTGTTTTTCGTAGATTTCAGGCTCAAAGGGAAACAGCGCCAGGATGCGCGATACGGCCTTGCCAATGCGGTGAATCCGCTGCCCGCGCCACGCCCAGATCGATGGGCTAACGTAATGGATGCATGGGATACCGTGCTGTTTAAGCGGCTTTTCCAGACCAAAATTAAAATCCGGCGCATCGACGCCAATGAAAATATCAGGCGGATTAGCCAGCAGGCGGCGTTTTAGCGCACTGCGAATAGACAGGATTTTACGGAAACGGCGCAGCACTTCGGCATACCCACGCACGGCCAAGGTTTCCTGTGCATACCAGGATTGGAACCCCAAGGCCTGCATTTTTGGACCGCCGATGCCGAAAAACTCGACTTGCGGCAAACGGCGTTTCAATGCCGCGATAAGGTGCGCGCCGAGCAAATCTCCGGAGGCTTCGCCCGCCACCATGGCAATACGCACCGCCCTGTTGTTCATCGGATGATGCCGCGTTTGGAAACTGCCAGAAAATCGAGGAAAGGTTGAATCTCGGCATGCGCAGCAGCTTCATCCGCCAGCTTGGTGCGAGCTTCTTCAAGCGTCAGGCCGGATCGATACAGGGTGCGATAGGCATGTTTGAGCGCCTGTAGCGACTCCGAGGAAAAACCGCGGCGGCGCAAACCTTCGATATTGAGGCCAAACGGCGCGGCCGTCGTACCGCCAGCCATGACATAAGGCGGTACATCCTGCAAAACAATCGTGCCAGCGGCGATCATCGCATGCGCGCCAATACGGCAAAATTGGTGAGCGCCGCTGAAGCCGCCGAAAATCACCCAGTCATCAACATGTACATGACCTGCCAATTGGGCATTATTGGCAAAAATTGTATGGTTGCCGATCTGGCAATCATGTGCGATATGCACATAAGCCATGATCCAGTTATCGTCGCCCATGCGCGTAATGCCCGCGTCCTGCGCCGTTCCCAGATTGAAAGTACAGAACTCGCGGATGGTGTTGCGATCGCCGATGACCAGGCGGGTCGGCTCGCCCGCATATTTCTTGTCCTGCGGCACTTCACCTAAAGAACAGAACTGGAAAATCTGGTTATCGCAGCCGATACGGGTACGGCCGGTAATGACGACGTGCGGACCAATGCGCGTGTTATCGCCAATTTCGACGCCGGCCTCAATGATCGAATAGGCGCCGACAGATACGCCTGCGCCAAGTTTTGCCTCCGGATGAATGATGGCAGTCGGATGAATCATGGCGCGTGTTCCTTTTCTCCGTCAGGCGGTATCGCTCTTAGCGCACATCAGCTCGGCTTCGGCGGCAATTTCATCGCCTACTTTGGCGACCGCATGGTACTTCCAGATACTGCGCATCCGGCGCGTGATGTCAACATACAGATGCAATTGGTCACCGGGAACCACCTGGCGCTTGAAACGTGCGTTATCGATGCCGGCAAAGAGAAAACGCGAGGTCTCACTCGGCATTTCTCCTGCCGTCTTAAAAGAGAGAACACCCGCCGCCTGTGCCAGCGCCTCCATGATCAGTACGCCAGGCATCACCGGATAATGCGGGAAATGGCCGACGAAAAACGCCTCGTTGATCGTCACGTTTTTATAAGCATGGATCGACTTACCCAGCTCCATCTCGACAACACGATCGACTAGGAGGAATGGGTAACGCTGCGGGAGATGCCTGGCGATATCCTGAATATCCATTGTAATCATTGTGTTTTACTCATATCTTCAAGTTTTTTCTCAAGCTCTTCGACCCGTGCCGCCAGTTTTGCAAGACGCTTGAGGTGTGCCGCATTCTGCAACCAGTCGATATGCGGTTCGAGCGGGAAAACCGCTGTGTATTGTCCCGGTTGTTTCAGGTTCTTGCCCACCAATGTCCCGCCTGAAACATGAACATCATCGCCAATTTCAAGATGCCCCGAAATCATCCCGGCGCCGCCGACCGTACACCGCTTGCCAAATGTTGTACTGCCGGCCACGCCGACACAACCGGCCATTGCGGAATGGTCGCCAATCCGGACGTTGTGGGCAATCTGGATCTGGTTATCAAGTTTGACGTCGTTGCCAATGACCGTATCATCGAGCGCGCCACGGTCAATCGAAGTATTGGCGCCGATTTCGACGTCATCGCCAATAACGACGCGGCCGATCTGCGGAATCTTGACCCAGCGCTCGCCTTCCTTGGCAAAGCCGAAGCCATCGCTGCCGATCACCGCGCCGGCATGAATGATCGTTCTTGCACCAATCACGCAACGCGGATAAATCACAACATTAGGATAAACAACTGTATCTGCGCCGATGGAGACATCATCACCGATCACGCAACCCGGATACAGCACGACACGCTCACCTAAACAGACGCCTCGCCCGACAACGACATGCGCATCGATCGTCACTGAAGCGGGTAACGGACTAAGAACAACAGCCGTTTCGTGTACTCGCTGGGCACGCGTCGGCGGCGGGTTCAATAGTGCGGTGACTCGTGCGTAGTAGGCGTAGGGATTCGCATGAACGATACGAGGGATCTCCGTATCACCCGCATTTTTCTCTGAAACGATGACTGCCGATGCGTGAGTGGTCTTCAGTTGTGCACGGTATTTGGGATTGGTCAAAAAAGAGATTTGCCCGCGCCCCGCTGATGACAAAGCGCCCACTTGCAAAATCTCGACACTGCCATCGCCAATCAGACGGCCGCCAAGCTGTGCAACAATCTGCTCAAGCCGCAAGCCGACCTCCCAAAAAATTATTTACCGTCGGCCAAGGCTTTGATGACCTTGTCCGTAATATCGAGCTGTTGGCTCACCCAGACGACGTCTTGCAAAATCAGGTCGTAGTTTTCGCTTTCCGCAATCTGCCTGATTGCCCGGTTGGCCTTATCGATAATCGCCGTATTTTCCTCGTTCTGGCGCAAATTGAGATCTTCGCGGAACTCGCGTTGCTTGCGCTGGAATTCACGCGACAGATCGTTCAGGCTTTTTTCCTTCGACCGGCGATCCGATTCAGACATCGTCATCGCGTTCGTTTCGAGGTTTTCCTGCATCGACTGGAGTTGCTTGGCCATTCGCTGCAAATCCTGATCGCGTTTAGAGAATTCCGCTTCAATTTTCTTGGCTGCTCTTACGGCGGAAGGTGCATCACGGAAAATACGCTGTGTATTGACATAACCGATTTTGAGCGTATCCGCCGCCACAACCTGCGATACCGGGAAAACCGTCATGAGCGCAATCAAAAAAGTCGCAAATTTTATCTTCAAGCTTTTCTCCTTATGTTAGAAAGTTTGTCCCATCTGGAATTGAAAACGCTGGATTTTATCATTACTCTGCCGATTGATCGGCTGAGCGATGCTGAACTTCAGCGGTCCCAAAGGCGACAGCCAACTCACGGCAAGCCCCGCCGACATGCGAATCGAACCTTCGGCAACGACGCCAGGATCGCGATTGGATTTTTTATCACCATAAACTTGGCCTGCATCAAAGAATGGACCGAACTTCAGGGATTTATCTTTGCCGAAACCAAAACTGCTCATCGGCAACATCAGCTCAGCATTGAAAATGAAGCGGCGCACGCCGCCCAGATGTACGATATCGCCGGACGGCGTGATTTCATAAGGCCCAAGACTGCCATAATCATAGCCGCGCACCGAATCCGGACCGCCCGCATAAAAATTCTTGAAGAACGGTAGCTCAGAGCTACTGCCAAAGCCCTTGGCAAACGCGGCCTCCCCATTGAGCATCAACACGGCATTGCGCGTAATCGGAAAATACTGACGGCGCTGCAAAGTAACCTTATGGTATTTGAGATCGCCGAGCGGACTTACTTCGTAAGCGACCCGCTGTACGGCGCCGCGCGTCGGGTCAATCGCACTGTCCTTCGTATCGCTGACCCAGCCCGCCGACAGGGGGAAGGAAGTTTTCCCGCAAGAGTCGGCGCCGCCGCAGAATTTATCGATGTAACGTTTGTATAACAAGGGCGTATTCGCATCATCATGGTCGATCTTGATTTTTGTGTAGTCCAGCGCTGCACCGAAATTGATGGACTCTTTTTCGCCGATGGGAATACCAAAGCGCAGGCCGCCGCCGGTGGATTCCCTGCCATAGGCGTAGCCCAGCGAAGAAGGATTGAAACGGTTGTGATAAATATCAAAGCCTTGGCTGATGCCGTCAACAGTGAAATACGGATTGGTATAACTGAATCCTATGTTTCGGTTGAGTTTCCCCGTACTGACCTGAACGGAGGCAAATTTTCCGCTACCAAAAATATTGGCCTGGGAAACCGAGGCCTGCAGCATGAGTTTTTCAGCCTGTGAGTAACCAATGCCTGCTGAAAGGCTTCCGGTCGCTTTCTCGGTGACGCCCACGTTGATGTCAACCTGATCGGTCGTTCCTGGCACGGGTTGTGTTTCAACGTTGACTTCGCTGAAGTAATCCGTCTTGTCGACCCGCTGTTTAGACAGCTTAACTTTTTCGTCGTCGTACCAAGCGCCTTCCATCTGCCGCATCTCTTGGCGGACCACTTCGTCCCGGCTTTTTGTATTGCCCGCGATATTGATCCTGCGCACGTAGACCCGCTTGCCGGGATCGATAAAAATGGTGAAAGCAACTTGCCGTTTTTCCTTGTCAACCTCCGGAGCGGCATTCACGTTGGCAAACGCATACCCTTTGGCAGACAATTTGTCACTGATAGCACGCGTCGTTTCATTGAGTTTTTCCCGAGAGAAGATATCACCAGGTTTGATCTTGACCGACTCTCGCAATTCCTGCTCCGGCAAAGTCAGATCACCGGCCAGCTTGACTGATGAAATGATAAAACGCTCGCCCTCATTGACCGAGATTGAAATAAATACGTCTTTCTTGTCGGGACTGATCGAAACCTGGGTCGATTCGATATTGAATTCCAGATACCCGCGGTTCAAATAAAAGGAACGCAGAGATTCCAGATCGGCGGAAAGCTTCTGTTTAGAATACTGATCGTTCTTTGTATACCAGCTAATCCAGTTTGGCGTTTGCAACTGGAATTCATCAAGCAGCGTCGCTTCCCTGAACGCATGGGCACCAATAATGTTGATCTGCCGGATTTTCGCGGAAGATCCTTCGTCGATCTTAAAATTAATCGCAACGCGGTTGCGCTCCAGTGGTGTGACGGTCGTCGTTACCGTCGCGGCATATTTTCCTCGCGTCAGATATTGACGTTTCAGTTCCTGCTCGGCCTTGTCCAGGGCGCTGCGGTCAAACGAGCGGGATACGGCAAAACCGACTTCACGCAGTCCTTTGATAATTTGTTCCTTGTCGAACTCCTTGAGGCCATCGAAATCGATCTGTGCAATCGACGGACGCTCTTCGACGATAACATTGACGATATTGCCGTCGGTCTCAATCCGCACATCTTTAAAAAAGCCGGTAGCAAACAATGATTTGATCGCCTGCGCCGCTTTTTCATTGGTCATGGTTTCACCCACCTTGACCGGCAGATAGCTGAAGACCGTTCCGGCTTCCGTGCGCTGAATACCTTCGACGCGGATATCCTTGACGGTGAAAGGTTCGAAAGCCAAGGCGCTCGTCGTGCAGAACGCCGCCAGCAATCCGGGAAGAAAAGTCTTGTTGGTCATATTCATCCGGAAATCAATCGATTGATATCGTTATAAAAAGCACAAGCCATCAGCAGAATAAGAATGGACAGACCAAGACGCTGCCCCAATTCCATTGCGTTCTCGGAAAGCGGTTTACCCCGAACCGCCTCAAACAGATAATACAGCAAATGCCCCCCATCCAGCATGGGAACCGGCAAGAGATTGAGCACCGCCAGGCTGATGCTGATCAGCGCAAGAAACTTTAAATACGGCATAAGCCCGAGTTTGGCGGACTGCCCGGCGTAGTCGGCAACCGTAATGGGGCCGCTGATGTTTTGCCAGGACACCTCACCGACGATCATCTTGCCAATAATCCGCAGACTGAAAACCGCTTTGTCCCATGTTTCAGCAACTGCCTTGGACAAAGCGGTCAACGGGCCATAGCGCACGGTCACAAGCAGTGCATCACGAAAATCCGGAATTTCCTTGACGTACGCACCAATACGGCCGATCTCCTGGCTTTTATCGGTAAACGCAGCGGGCGTCACGGGAATTTCGAGTAAATGCCCTGAACGCAACACCGTAAACAGCAAACGCTGCTCCGGATGCGCATGGACGATATCGACCAGATCGTGCCAGGAATTGATCTCTCGATCATCAATTCCAACGATCTCATCATCCGCCTGCAAACCCGCTGCGCTGGCACGCCCGTCTTCGCTGAGACGGCCAATGATCGGCGGAATACGCGGCCGGAAATAACGCAGTCCCAGCTGTTCCAGCGCATCCGCCTCCCAGCCGTGACGGCGGATAGAGGAAATATCGAGTTGCCGAATGGCGCTTTCATGACGCATATTCACCGTCTCTAACGAAAGCGTATCAACATCGGCTGCCAGCGTCAGTATCTTCCAACGCATCTCCTGCCAAGTCAGTACCGGATCATCGCCAATCTTGACGACCCGGTCGCCGTCCTCAATTCCCGCATGTGCTGCAGGCGAAGCATTCACAGGTGTTCCAAGCACCGGCCGCAACTCTTCGACGCCGTATAAAAAGCTCCCCCAATACACCACGACCGCCAGCAGCAGATTCGCCAGCGGCCCGGCAACAACGATAGCTATCCGCCGCCACAAAGCTTGCCGGTTGAAACTGCGCGGAAGCTCATCGGGCATCACCTCACCTTCACTCTCATCGAGCATTTTGACGTAACCGCCCAGCGGAATTTGACCAATGGCCCATTCGGTTTGATCTACGCCAATTTTTCTGACAAAAATGGGGGGGCCAAAGCCAATCGAGAAACGCAATACCTTGACGCCGACCCAACGCGCAACCAGGTAATGGCCCAGTTCGTGGATGATGATCAACAGACCAAGCAAAACCAGAAAGGCCAGCGCGTAATATAAGAAATCGTTCATGCGTACCGACGCTCAGTAATCACCTGTTCCGCAAAGCAACGCGCCTGCGTATCGGCAGCCAGCGCGTCAGCCAGCGTATCGACCGCTGTGACAGGCAAAGTATCCAGCGCAGCAGCAATGATGGCGGGAATCGCATTAAAGGAAATTCTGCGATCAAGAAAGGCGGCCACGGCCACTTCATTGGCCGCATTCAAAATGGCTGGCCCGCTGCCGCCCAGCTTGAGCGCCCGATAGGCCAACCCCAGGCAGGGAAAGCGCTCGGCATCCGGTCGTTCGAAACTCAGCGCACCGACCGAAAACAGATCCAGTGCCGCCACGCCACTATCGATTCGCTCCGGATAGGCCAGTGCATGGGCAATCGGAGTACGCATATCCGGATTACCCAGTTCGGCAAGCACTGAGCCATCCACGTAGCGCACCAGCGAATGAATGATGCTCTGCGGATGCACGACCACTTCAATTTTTTCCGGCGGAATGTTAAACAGCCAATGGGCTTCGATGACTTCCAGCCCCTTGTTCATCAGGGTGGCCGAATCTACGGAAATCTTGCGACCCATCGCCCATTTGGGATGCGCGCACGCCTGCTCCGGCGTCACGCGGGCAAGCGCCGCCTGATCCATACAGCGGAAAGGCCCTCCCGAAGCTGTCAGCAGAAGACTCACCACGCCATGAGCTGATAAATTACTTGAATAATCTCGCGGAAGAGATTGAAAAATTGCATTATGTTCGCTATCAACCGGAAGCAAAACAGCACCGGACTCACGCACCGCACGCATGAATAACGCGCCAGCCATGACCAGAGATTCCTTGTTCGCCAGCAGCACACGCTTGCCGGCCTGCGCGGCGGCCAGTGCGGGCGGCAGCCCGGCCGCGCCAACAATAGCCACCATGACTGAATCGACTTCTTTCAGGCTCGCCATGCGCGTCAGCGCCTCTGCGCCATATTCAACCCGAATGCCGGCACACCCTGCCGCAGCCAGGCGCGTTGCCAATTCGGCGGCCAGTTCATCATCACGCACTACGGCAAAATCCGGATGAAACTCCAGGCATTGCTCAAACAGACGATCGATCTGTGTATGCGCACAAAGCGCAGCAATGCGGTAACGCTCAGGGTGGCGACGCACAACATCAAGGGTATTCAGGCCAATGGAGCCTGTCGAGCCGAGAATAGTAAGCTGCACGAGTTGCCGGTACGTCACGACCTATTCCATTCAGGCCAACAGCAGCCAAACCAATGCCACGACAGGCAAAGTTGATGTCAGGCTGTCGATCCGGTCAAGAATACCGCCGTGCCCCGGTAAAAAATTGCTGCTGTCCTTGAGACCGGCCTGGCGTTTGAGCATCGACTCGAACAGGTCGCCGATAATGCTGATCGCTGTCAGACCCAGCAATAGCAGAATGAGCAGAATCGGGTTGCCGGCGATACGCGCAGGCAGATATCCAGAGAGCGCCACACCATAGATCACGACGGCCAGCCCGCCCCCAATCGCTCCTTCCCAGGTTTTTCCCGGGCTGATCGCTGGCGCCAGCTTGTTACGCCCGAAAGTACGGCCGGCAAAATAAGCGGCGCTGTCGGCCAGCCAGACAAGCGCCATAGCGGCAAGCAAGGTTAGCCAGCCGATATAGCGCAACTGGATCAATGCCAACCAGGCCGGCAGTAGCACAAGAGCACCGACCAGCGCGCCTTTTTCTGAACGCGGCAGCGCCCAGCGTTGCCGCATCCAGAGTGGCGCACCGATAATCCAGAAAATCGCCGCCGGAATATAGAACCATCGCCCCAGCTGCCAGGCGCTTTTATCAAAGCCGATCAATAATCCGAAAGCCCGTGGCTGCGTGAAAAAAATCAGCAGGCATACCAGAAAAAAACCGCCCCCCAAAAGCAAACGTTTTGGGGGCGGCCACAACAATATCCCCCCCCATTCCCAGGCAGCCAGCGCAACAATCAGACTGGCAAAAACCGCCCAGCCTAAAAGAGGCAGGCAGATCAGCGCAAACAGGAAAAGACCAAGCAAGGCAAGCGCGGTCACCATTCGTGTCTTAAGCATCCGTCCCCGCTTTCCGGCTCATGAGCGTCGGCATTCTCAGTGTTTCCATTTCTGAAGTATCCACCTGATCTTTCAAGGTTTCTGCCACTTGTTCACTGGTACGACCAAAACGACGTTCACGTTGCTGATAGGATTCAATTGCCCGCGCAAACGCAGCCGAATTGAATTCCGGCCACAGTGCCTTGGTAAAATAGAATTCGGTATAGGCCAGCTGCCAGAGAAGAAAATTGCTGATGCGCGCCTCGCCGCCCGTGCGGATAAACAAATCCGGCTCCGGCGCGTAATGCATCGACAAAAAAGGCGCCAGATCCTCTTCCGTCCATGACCCCTTCCGCTCTGGCAATGCTGTCGCCAGACGATTCATCGCCTGCAAAATATCCCATCGCCCTCCGTAATTGGCGGCAATTGTCAGCGTAAGGCGGTTGTTGTTTGCTGTCTTTTCCTCCGAAATCGCAATTAACTCACGCAACTCCCGATCAAAGCGTGAAAGATCACCAATAACTCTGAGACGTACGCCATTCTCATCCAACTTGGCGACTTCCTGCTGCAGCGCCTTGACGAAAAGCTGCATCAGTAGCGTGACCTCTTCCTGTGGACGCCGCCAGTTCTCCGAGCTAAAGGCGAACAACGTCAGATAGGCAATGCCGCGTTCCAGGCAAAAGCGAACGGCTTCACGCACAGTTTCGACGCCGCGTCGATGCCCGGCGAAGCGCGGCAGAAAATACTTTTTCGCCCAGCGACCATTGCCATCCATAATGATGGCAACGTGCTTCGGTATCCGGCCAGACACCGGAATATCGCGCGTGGAACTGGTGAAAACGGCCATCAGGACAACATTGTTAAGGAAGAAAAGTAGACGACGGATCTGTTTCAGACCAACGTTTAGATTGCCATCAAATCCGCCTCTTTTTGCGCAAACTGTTTATCAACCTCGGCAATGTATTTGTCTGTCAACTTCTGAATCTCGTCCTGCGCCCGACGTTCCTCGTCCTCGGAACACTCCTTCTTCTTGAGCAGATCCTTGAGTGCAGCATTGGCGTCACGACGCAGATTACGAATAGCAACCCGGGCATTTTCGCATTCATGCTTGACGATCTTGGTCATGTCACGCCGGCGCTCTTCGGTCAATGCCGGCATCGGCACGCGAATCAGTTCACCCTGCGCCGCCGGATTCAACCCTAAATCGGAATCGCGGATCGCCTTTTCGATCTTGGCCGTCATGCCCTTTTCCCAGGCCTGCACGCCCAAAGTACGCGGATCGAGCATGGTGACGTTGGCGACGGCGTTAATCGGCGTCATCGTGCCGTAATAGTCGACCTGCACATGATCAAGCAGGCCCGTATGCGCACGGCCGGTGCGTACCTTGGCTAAATCGTGACGGAGCGCCTCAAGAGATTTCTGCATCTTGTGTTCGGTCGTTTTTTTCACATCGGCAATCGACATCGAAGTCTCCTTAGCAATAAACCAGCGTCCCTTCCTGCTCGCCGAGCACGATGCGCTTTAGTGCGCCCGGTTTGAGCAGAGAAAATACATTGATCGGCAGTTTCTGGTCGCGACACAGGGCAAAAGCGGTCGCATCCATGACCGCCAGATTCTTGAGAATCACCTCATCGAAACTAATTCTGTCATAGCGCACGGCATGCGGATCCTTCTTCGGATCGGCGGAATAAATACCATCGACCTTAGTCGCCTTGAGCACGATTTCCGCGCCGATTTCCGCGCCGCGCAACGCAGCGGCCGTGTCGGTAGTAAAAAAAGGATTGCCCGTACCACCGGCAAAAATAATTGTCCTACCCTGCTCCAGGCCGCGAATGGCGCGCCCCCGGATATAAGGTTCAACGACCTGTTCGATAATCAGCGCTGACTGTACGCGCGCCGTCATGCCGATGGCACGCATGGCATCCTGCAACGCCAGCGCATTCATGACCGTAGCCAGCATGCCCATATAATCGGCCTGCGCACGATCCATACCCGTCGCCGCCGGCGCAACGCCGCGGAAAATATTGCCACCGCCGATCACCACGCCAACCTGAACGCCCAGATCAACGACGCTTTTCACCTCATCGACGATTTCGGTAATCGTCTGTCGGTTGATGCCGTAGGCGTCCGCGCCCATCAACGCCTCGCCCGAAAGTTTAAGGAGAATGCGCTTGTATTTGGGCTTTGTTTCGGTCATGGTCATCGGCTTTCGTTCTTGAATCCTGGAATAAGCGGAGCTGCATGGCTCATCGGCGGCAAACCACACAGACCGTGTGCAGCCCCTTAGCCGCTGTTACTTTTTCGCAGCCGCTGCCTGAGCAGCCACTTCAGCGGCAAAGTCATTCACGCGTTTTTCCAGCCCCTCGCCCACCACATACAGGACGAAAGAAGCTACTGATGCACCTTTAGCTTTGAGCAGCTGCTCGATCGTCTGCTTGCCGTCCTCGGCCTTGACGAAAACCTGCCCGAGCAGGGTGACTCCTTTGAGAAACTTCTGTACCGAACCTTCGGCAATTTTCTCCAGCATGGCCTCCGGCTTACCGGCTTCCTTCGCTTTTTCGATGGCAACACGGCGTTCGGCCTCGATCAGATCGGCCGGAATACCCGAAGCATCAAGCGCTTTTGGCTTTGACGCGGCAATGTGCATCGCCAAATCGCGGCCAAGCTGCCCATCACCGCCGACGAGATCGAGCAAAACACCGATCTTCGCGCCACCGTGAATATAAGAGGCCAGTTGACCTTTCGCTTCGATGCGCGCAAAACGGCGCAGCGTCATGTTTTCGCCGATCTTACCAACCAGCGCGGCGCGCGTCGTTTCTACCGTCCCGTCGCCCATCGGCAAAGCCGATAACGCGACGATATCAGCAGGATTTTTTGTTGCAACCAGATCGGCGCATCCTTGAGCCAGCGCCAGAAAATCTTCGTTCTTGGCAACAAAATCGGTTTCGCAATTAATTTCAAAGATGGCCCCGGTTTTGCCGCCATCGACGATGCTGATGGCAACGACGCCTTCCGCCGTTACGCGCGCCGCCGCCTTGTTTGCCTTGGAACCGAGCTTGATACGCAGGATTTCTTCAGCCTTGGCCATATCGCCGCCGGCCTCGCTCAGCGCTTTTTTGCACTCCATCATCGGCGCGTCGGTTTTCTCGCGCAGTTCTTTCACCATGCTTGCGGTAATTTCCGCCATTTTCACTTTCTCCACATCTTTATCTTGGTTTGCATTGATTTGGGGCAGAACGCAAGATGCGCCCTGCACGACGCAATCGGCCGACCGATCAATCCCATGACCGATTGCGCCCCAAACATCGTCGATACAACTTACTCGGCGTTTTCTTCAGCGGTTTCTTCAACGAAATCGTCTTCCGAAGTCGCGGCGATGATTTCCTCAATGAACTGATTACGCCCTTCCAGGATGGCATCGGCCACGCCGCGTGCATACAGCCGAATAGCGCTCGACGAATCGTCATTGCCCGGAATGACGTAATCCACGCCGTCCGGCGAATGGTTGGTATCCACAACGGCAATGACCGGAATGCCCAGTTTATTGGCTTCGGTAATGGCGATCTTGTGGTAGCCGACGTCGATGACGAACAGAGCATCCGGCAAGGTCGCCATTTCCTTGATTCCGCCAATCGACTTGTGCAGTTTTTCCAGTTCGCGCTGATGCATCAGCGCTTCTTTTTTACCAAATTTTTCGAAAGAACCGTCCTCAACCGACGCTTCCATTTCTTTGAGGCGTTTGATCGATTGCTTAATCGTCTTGAAATTGGTCAGCATCCCCCCCAGCCAGCGCTGCTCAACAAACGGCGACTCGGCGCGTGACGCCTCTTCGGCCACGATCTCGCGCGCCTGGCGCTTGGTGCCAACGAACAGAATAGTGCCCTTGTTCGACGAGAGCTTACGCACGAAGGCCATGGCCTCGTTGTATTTCACCAGGGTTTTTTCCAGATTGATGATATGGATCTTGCTGCGCGCGCCGAAGATATACGGCGCCATCTTGGGGTTCCAGAAACGGGTCTGGTGGCCGAAATGAACACCAGCTTCCAGCATTTGACGCATGGTCATTGACATGATTTTCTCTTTCGTAACAGGGTTGAACCTCCATTCGTCCTGTTACGCCTGGCATTGCCGGACACCCTTGATCGGACGAATGTGCGGAATTGGTCAGCCGTCGCCGACGGACCCGCACGCCGGTACGGCGCACGTACTTTCCCGGCCTAAGCCGGAAAAATCGGCAGGATTCTACCATCGTCAGTACATGAACACCACTTCTCCGCCCCCTCCGCAACGCATCCGTGCACGCCGCGCACAAGGGAATTCATTTGCCCTGTCCGCGCCCTTAATTTATGCTCGCCGCTTCATTGCCACCCTGTGAACATTAGTCAAGCTATGAGCATTATTCTCAAAACCCCTGAAGAAATCGCCAAAATGCGCGTAACCTGCCGCCTGGCGGCCGAAGTGCTCGATTACATCACGCCCTTTATCAAGCCAGGCATCACGACCGGCGAACTGGATCGGCTCTGCCACGAATATATGACCAACGTGCAGCAGAGCATTTCGGCCTGCCTGCACTACCAGCCGCCGGGCTACACTCCTTACCCCAAGGCGACGTGCATTTCCGTCAATCATCAGGTCTGCCACGGCATTCCCGGCGACAAGGCGCTCAAGAACGGCGACATCCTCAACATCGACATCACCACCATCAAGGACGGTTATCACGGCGACACCAGCCGCATGTTTATCGTCGGCGAAGCGTCGATCCAGGCGCGGCGGCTGTGCGACATCACCTTTGAATGCATGTGGCTGGGCATTACGCAGGTACGGCCGGGCGTCCGCCTCGGCGATATCGGCCATATCATTCAGCAGCACGCCGAGAAAAACGGCTTCTCCATCGTGCGCGAATTCTGCGGCCACGGCGTCGGCGCCGCGTTTCACGAAGAACCGCAGGTCTTGCATTACGGCAAACCCGGCACCGGGGTGATGCTGAAAGAAAACATGATTTTCACCATCGAACCGATGGTCAATGCCGGCAAACCCGATATTCGCCAGCTTGCCGACGGCTGGACGATCGTCACCAAAGATCACAGCCTGTCAGCGCAATGGGAACATACGGTGCTCGTGACGGCCACAGGCTACGAAGTATTAACGCTCTCGGCGGGCGTACAGCCTAAACCCGACTGGATCCGATAAGGCGGAGATCAGCGCCATGAACGCTGCCGACAAGGCGCACAACACCTTGCTGGCACATTATCGTGCGCGCCTTCAGGACGCGCAGGCCGACATTACCCGGCGCTTTTGCGCCGATCACGATTCCTCCGCGCTGTTGCAGGCGCGCAGCCAGCGGATCGATGCGGTGTTATGCGACCTTTGGCGCGACATGGAAATGCCCGCCTCGCTGGCGCTGATTGCCGTCGGCGGCTACGGACGGGGACAGCTTTATCCCTATTCCGACATCGACCTGCTGTTTCTGCTGCCGGAACCGCCCGAGGCCGCACTGGCTGATACCCTTGAACGCCTGATCCGCCTGCTCTGGGACATCGGCCTGACCATCGGTCACAGCGTGCGCACGCCTGAGGAATGCCTGGAGGAAGCGACCAACGATCTGACCATCCAGACGGCGCTCATCGACGCCCGCCTGCTGACCGGCGACGCCCATCTGTTTGCTCGCCTGCAACGCGCCTTCCGGCAGCAGAGCAACCCGCAGGCATTTTTCCACGGCAAATGCCTGGAACAGAAGGAACGCCATCTGCGTTACCACGAATCGCCGTACAGCCTGGAACCCAACTGCAAGGAAAGCCCCGGCGGCCTGCGCGACCTGCAAATGATCCTCTGGCTGGCGCAAGCCGCCGGCTTCGGCAAAAATTGGAAAGCCTTGCAGGAACACGGCCTGATCTCCCGCGAGGAACAAGGCCGCCTGGAAATGCGCGAAGCCTTTCTGCAACGCCTGCGCATCGAATTGCACCTGCTTGCCCGGCGTCAGGAAGATCGCCTGCTATTCGATCACCAGACCGCCGTCGCCGAACGGATGGGTTTTGTCACGACGCAATCCCTGCGCGCCGGCGAACAGCTCATGCAGCGGTACTACCAGACAGCCAAGGTCGTCACCCAAATCAACGCCATCCTGCTGCAAACCATCGGCGCCGCCATTTTCCCCCTCTCGCCGCATCCGCCCTCACCGATCAATGCCTGGTTCCAGGAAACCGACCAGTTTCTCGATGTTGTTGACGAAAACGTTTTCAAGCGCTCGCCCGAAGCCATTCTGGAGGCCTTCCTCGTCATGGCGCAGCGCCCCGGCCTGCGCGGCATGACGGCACGCATGATCCGCGCACTCTGGCGCGCCCGCACCCAGGTGGATGAACGCTTCCGCGCCGCCCCGGGCAACCGCGCGCGTTTTCTTACCCTTTTCCGGCAGGAACATGGCGTCCTGCACGAACTGCGGCGCATGAACCAGTTTGGCATTCTCGGCCGCTATCTGCCCAATTTCGGCGAGATCGTCGGACGCATGCAGTACGACCTCTTTCACGCCTACACCGTCGATCAGCACACCCTGCTCGTCCTGCGCAACCTCCGGCGCTTTCTCGCCAGCGAATTTGCGCATGAATACCCTTTTTGCAGCCAGCTGATCAGCAACTTCGACAAGCCCTGGCTGCTCTACATCGCCGCACTCTTCCACGATATTGCCAAAGGGCGCGGCGGCGACCATGCCGTACAAGGCGTGGCCGACGCACGCCGCTTCGCCGCCGACCACTTCCTGCCCGAAGAAGACGGCGAAATGCTCTGCTGGCTGGTGGAAAACCACCTGCTGATGTCGATGACCGCGCAAAAGGAAGACATCCAAGACCCCGACGTACTCGATGCCTTCTGCAAACGCGTACAAACCCACGAACGCCTCAGCGCACTCTACCTTCTGACCATTTCCGACATCCGCGGCACCAATCCCAAACTCTGGAACGCATGGCGCGCCAGCCTATTGGAAAGCCTGTTCCACGCCGCCGGACGCTACCTCGCAGGCAACGGCGGCAATCCGCACGCCCTCTTC
>CALHZD010000104.1 GCA_938040985.1 uncultured Propionivibrio sp. | reverse complement strand
TTCCGCCAAGCTGCCCCGCGCCGGCGGCTGCGCCTAAGGGGTTTCTTTGGGGGCTTCGTCGTTATCGAATATGCGAAAAGACATGCCCGGAACCCCCGTGGGTTGGGCGTTTCCGGGCAGGTACCTCTGAAACCCGCGTGGATAAAGGGCTTTCAAGCACCCTGCACGGAGATTCCCGTAAATAAAGGGCTTGCAGGCACCTCCATCTGAAACGCCCTATTTACAGGGACTCCAGAGCATCCCTTCGGAGATGCCCTAAATACGCGGACTTCAGAGCACACCCTCGGAGAGGCACTGTTACTACAAGGATTTCAGGGCATCCTTTGGGGAAGCGTCCGGCTGGCGCGGGCGCTTCGGGTTTTACGGCAATTCCCCTTCGGTTGAGATTTTGCGCTAAATGCCGCAGAATGATGCCCGTGATACAGAGCCAGTAAGCGCATGATTATTTACGAATATCCTTTCAGCGAACGGATTCGCACGCTGTTGCGGCTGGAGGATCTGTTCGCCAAGGCCGACCATTTCCTCGAACAGAGCGGCGCGTATGAGCATCATGCCGCGTTGCTGGCGTTATTCGAGATCATTGACGTTTCCGGGCGCGCCGACCTGAAGCTGGATCTGATTCAGGAGCTGGAACGCCAGCGCCAGGCCTTGCTCGGTTTTCGCAATAATCCAGCCATTTCCGAAGATGCGCTGTCCAGCGTGCTTGCCGAACTGGAGCAGGCATCTACCGCCCTGCTCGCCATGCCCGGCAAACTGGGACAGCATCTGCGCGATAACGACTGGCTGATGGCGATCAAGAGCCGCTCGTCGATCCCCGGCGGCATGTGTGAATTCGATCTGCCGTCCTATCATTACTGGCTGCACCTGCCGCCGGAAGTGCGCAGCGAGGAGCTGCTGGGCTGGTTTTACCCTTTCCAGCCCTTGCGCCAGGGCGTGGAGGTCGTCCTCCGTCTGCTGCGCGGCAGCAGCGGTAAGCCGGAGCATCACCTGGCGCCGGGCGGGGCGTTCCAGCGCATGATGAGCGGCATCGTCTCTCAGCAGATGGTGCGTGTCATGCTCGACCCGCAGACCCCGTTCATTCCCGAAATCAGCGCTAACCGCTACGCGCTGAACATCCGCTTCACGCAGTTGGGTCTCAGCGGGCAGCGTTCCCGCCAGTGCGGGAGCGATGTCGAAGTGCCCTTCGATCTTGTCTTCTGCATTCTATGAAACGCTCTGAAAATTCCGAAAACACTTCGCCTGCCGAACGTATCGTGCGCTGCCCGCAGTGCGGCGGCGATTCGCGCTGGAGTCCGGAAAATCCCTACCGGCCGTTTTGCAGCCAGCGCTGCAAGTTGATCGATCTGGGCGCCTGGGCCTCGGAGTCTTACCGTATTCCGGCGCAGGCGCCGGCCGACGATCCCGATGCCGGGGATGCAGGCGATGGCGGAAGCGGCATTCCGCCAGTGTGAGAGTGTGAGGCTCACCAGCCGCGTAGCATGGCGATGCCGTGCGCGCCGTGGGTGCAGGCCTCGTCGAGCCGCGCCGGCGTCATGCCGCCGAGCGCAAAGACGGGCAGCGGCGCGTATTCGACACGGCGGGGAAATTCCGCCCAGCCCATAGGCGTTGCATCGGGGTGTGAAGGCGTCGGCAGCACGGGGCTGAGCAGCGCAAAGTCAAGGTCGAGCGCGGCGGCGCGGGCCAGTTCCTCGTCCGTATGGCATGAGGCGGCCAGCCAGGAGAAACTGGCGCGCAGGTTGTGGCAGGCATCAGGCGCCATCAGGCGCGCAGCGGAAAGGTGCAAGCCCTGCGCGCCGATTTGGCGTGCCAGCGCCTCGTCATCATTGACCAGCACAATGGCGTCTGCGTAGTTCCGGGTTTTCTGCATGACGGCTTGTGCAAAGCGCAGCCGCGATGCTGGCGGCAGCCCCTTGTCGCGGATCTGGATCAGGCGCAGGCCGTTGTGCAGCGCATCTTCCAGACGAGCAAGCTCGGCGTCGATTCCGTTTTCTTCCGCATTCGTCAGCGCATAAACCGGCGGCAGGCCGAGCGCGCGCAGAATCGGCCCGTTGGCGGGCAGGACAGGCGAAACGGCCGGTGAATCGCCGATGCGCGTCCAGGTGATGCCGCTGTGTTCGAGCGGCACAATATCGCCGCGCCAGGCCGTGACGCGGAAGAATTTCAGGCGGACGCGCGCGTGCGGATAGACGAATTCCCGCGTCAGCCACGGCCAGGCGTGCGTGACGCTGATACCCAACTCTTCACGCAATTCGCGCGTCAGCGCGTCGTGGTAGGTTTCACCCGATTCGACCTTGCCGCCCGGAAATTCCCAGTAGCCCGCATAGACTTTGCCTGACGGGCGCTGGGCGAGCAGATATTCGCTGTTTTTGTTTTCGTCTCGATCATTTTTTCCGCTGTGCAGAATGATTCCCGCCGAGACCTGGGTAATGCCGCTGAGCGATGCGTTCATGGCGCCTTTTTCGCCGTTTTCCCCGCGGATTGGACAGCCTGTGCGCCGGCCCAGTCCTTGGCGAACTGCCAGGCGACGCGGCCGCTGCGGGAGCCGCGCATCAGTGCCCAGTTGAGCGCATCGCGTTCGGCGCGGGCAATGGCGTTCTTATCGCAGCCAAAATGCTTGAGCCAGTGGGTGACGATATTGAGATAGGCATCCTGGTCGAAAGGATAGAACGAGAGCCAGAGGCCAAAACGTTCGGAGAGCGAGATTTTTTCTTCGATCGCTTCGCCAGGGTGGATTTCTTCGCCGACGCGGCTGGTTTCAAGGTTCTCCTCGAAATATTCCGGCATCAGGTGGCGGCGGTTCGACGTGGCGTAGATCAGGACGTTTTCCGGCGCCGAAGCTAGCGAGCCGTCGAGCGCGACCTTGAGCGCCTTGTAGGTGGCATCGCCGGCATCAAAAGAAAGGTCGTCGCAAAAGACGATGAAGCGTTCGGGGCGTTCCTCGATAAGTTCGACGATCAGCGGCAGATCGACGAGATCGTTCTTGTCGACCTCGATGACGCGCAGGCCTTTTTTTGCATATTCATTGAGCAGGGCCTTGATCAGCGAGGACTTTCCGGAACCGCGCGTGCCGGTGAGCAGGACGTTGTTGGCCGGCTGGCCGGCGACGAACTGGCGCGTGTTGGCGTTGATGCGCGCTTTCTGCTCGTCGATGTCCTTCAGGTCGCTGAGGCGAATTCGGGAAAGCTTGCGCACCGGCGCCAGGAAGCCGGCCGCGCCCTGCTTGCGCCAGCGGAAGGCCACGGCATTGCGCCAGTCGGGAACGGCGGAAGCCGGCGGCAGCAAGGGATCGAGGCGATCAAGCAGCGTTTCGGCGCGTTGCAGGAAATGCAGAAAAGGGGCGAGGGTCTGGTCGGAGCTCTGGTCGGTTTTGCGGGTGGCGTTGGTCATGGCGTGCATTGCCTTTTCAAATGGTCTTTCTGGTGTAGGGTTCTCTTCGTCTCTCCGCAATGGATAGGCGGCCGGCGCGTCGGTCAGTGGTTTTTTCCGGACGGTGCGTGGCCTTATCAATTGCGGATTGGGCGATAAGGAAGAAAGCTAAACAAGCTGCTGGCCGAGGGCGCTGCAAAAGGCGGCAATGCCGTAAGGAAACAGCGTGTTTGGCTATACTTCGTGCTTTCAGAAGAATCTTTACTCTATCAAATGATGCAAGAAAGACCCAAGCAGGCGATGCGTTTTTATGCCGCCGCGCTGGCGGCGCTGTGGCTTTCGGCGTGTTCGACGACGCCGGAATGCCCGGTTTGCCTGACGACACCGACGACCGCTTTGCCGCCGGCAAAAAAGGCTTCTGATACGGCGGCTTATCTGCCGGCAGACAGCCCGATAGGACCGATGCAGCCGGCCAGCTGGCGCGATTTGCCCGGCTGGGAAGACGACGATTTGTCCGCCGCCTGGCCGGCCTTCCTGCAATCTTGCCTGGCGCTGTCAAAGCGCCCGCAATGGCCGCAATGGCGGGCGGCGTGTGAGGCGGCGAAACCGCTCGCGGCGGCGGATCAGGCCGCACTGCGCCGCTTTTTCGAAGCAAATTTTCGCCCTTATCGCTTGGCCAATTCAGACGGCTCGACAAGCGGCCTCATCACCGGCTATTACGAGCCATTGCTGCAAGGCGCTCGCCGGCGCACGGCAAAATTCGCCTATCCGGCGCTGGGCGTGCCGGACGACCTGCTGACCATCGAACTGTCCGCGATTCTGCCCGACCTCAAGCACCAGCGTTTGCGCGGCCGTTTACAGGGCAATCAGGTGGTGCCGTACTACTCGCGCGCTGAAATTACCGGTCAGATGCAGAAATACGCTGATCATGCGCTGCTCTGGGTTGATGATGCGGTCGATCTGTTCTTTTTGCAGGTGCAAGGCTCCGGGCGTGTGCGCCTGAGCGATGGCCGCATGGTGCGGCTCAGTTACGCCGACCAGAACGGGCATCCCTACCGCAGCATTGGCCGCGAACTGGTCGAGCGCGGCGAATTGACGGTCGAACAGGCGTCGATGCAAGGCATCCGGGCCTGGGTGCGCGCCAATCCGGGTCGGGCGGGCGCTTTGTTCAACAGCAATCCGAGCTACGTGTTTTTCCGCGAATCCGCCGTTAATGGCGACGAAGGGCCGAACGGCGCGCTGGGCGTGCCATTGACCGCCGGGCGCAGCATCGCCGTCGATGCGCGCCATGTACCGCTGGGCGCGCCCGTTTTTCTGGCGACGACGCAGCCGGATTCGGCAACGCCGCTGCATCGTCTGGTGTTGGCGCAGGATACGGGCGGTGCCATTCGCGGCGTCGTGCGCGCCGATTATTTTTGGGGCTTCGGCGCGGAAGCCGGCGACCGGGCAGGCAAAATGCGCCAGCAGGGGCAGATGTGGGTAATCCTGCCGCCGGGCGTCGCACCGCGTACGGATTGAATTAACTTGTTGCGACTCGAATCTATTCTGTTTTGTGTCGATCTAAAATGAGCGGCGCAATGTAGCTGAACACGGCCATGATTAATGCCCCAAGGGCCAGCGCAGCCAGCATGCCGACATAGTTGAACCTGTCCAGTATAAAGCCGGCGATAGGCGGTATGGTTAGTCGCCCCAATGTGAAAAGACTGGCTTGCAGCCCATAATCGACCGCCTGGCGGCGCGCTCGGGCAAATTCCATCATCAAACTGAATGCTAGTGACGCTGTTGTGCCCATACTTGCCGCTAATAACAGGCTGGTAACAATCATTACCCTTTGATCTGCATGGTGCCAGATGGCTGCTGCTAGGAAAACAAGCGTAGCAAATCCGGCGAATGCACATAAGGGTACGGCGCGCCCCAAGGTGCTGTGATTTACGAGACGAGCAGTTGCAAGGCTAGCTAAAGCGGCACATCCGCCACCACCGACTCCGGCAATCCATGCGACTTCTTTTGCTGCGAATCCGTAATCAAGTAAAAGCGGTTTGAGATAGACCCAGCCCGTAGCGACAAAAGGAAAATATCCCAATAACAGGAGTGTCCAGCGCCATGCACCGGGCTGGCGAAAAAAATCTCGCCATGTAGCTAGCCATGCCGTTTCAGGAACTAATGCTAAGTGTTCTGTCTCCACTATTTTTCTTGCCTTCCCTAGAGCCGACAGTAGCCATAGTGCGGCAAATAACAGCGAGGCCATGAAAATAAAAGGCACAGCCCATCCCCAGTTTTGTTGTGCCAGTAACATCAGACCGCCGCCGAGAATGGCGGCCAGGCATAATGCAGCGGAACGGATGCCGCCGGCGCGTATGCGTTCTTCTGGTGGCAATAGGCAAATCGCCAGTGCATTGACTGGAATATCTGCCCATGCCGCTAGTCCGCTAGCGAGCAAACCCAGAGTGAACAATTGCCATCTATTAGCATCGATACCACTCATGGCAAGCGCCAGTAAAACAAGAAGATATGCGCCGCCAAGCAGAGCCGCCCAGCGGACATAATGTTTTGTCACTGCAATGTCATGCCGGTTTTCAACAGGCCAAGCCATAATGATTTTGAACAGAGCAGGAAGTCCCATGAGCTGGAAGACGCCGATTTCAGTTCCCGACCAGCCGTGTTGGCGCATGATGAGGGGAAGTCCTATAGCCAGATAGATGGCAGGGGTCGCTAGGGCAAGATTGAGTGCGCCGAAACTGAACTGATACCAGCACCAGCAGATATTTTGACTATTTGCGGTTTTCATCCTGCTTCCTCTTTACGAGCGATAATGACCTGCATTGGCGCAAGCGGAAAGCGCATGCATGGGAAAGACGCCAGTATGGTAAATCCCGATTCACATAAAATTCGGGCGAATTCCCCCTGGCGCCAGACCTGGCATCCGCGCAATTGCAAAGGCAGACAATAGGCTAAGATCCGCTCAGCTTCGCTGCGTGTATTGGGAATTTCTGCATGAACGGCAACGAGCGTACCGCCGGGCGCAAGCGCTGCCAGCAGCCTGTGTGCCGACATTTTCAGATCATGAGTGAAATACAGTAGCGATGAGCACCAAATCAGATCATAGTTTGCGCCGATGTCTGCTGTAGTGAAGTCGCCACCTAGTGTCTCCAGACGTTGTTGCAGCCCAGTTAGTGCGATGTTCTGACGTGCCACATGAACTGTTTCCGGAAGGTCGAAGACGACGCCATTCCAGTCAGCGTACTGTTTTGCTAAGGCAATGGCGACCCAGCCAGGGCCACCGCCCAAGTCAAGGAATCGGCATGATGCTTTAGAAATTTTCGCGTACGCTACACAGGCCAAAGCCGTATCGGCGGTTACAGCACATTGCTCTTGCCCAATTTGCTTTTGTGCGGCCGCTGCCCATCCAGCGTCATTTGCGCTTTTTGGCAGGACGTTGCAATCTTCGCGTAGCCAGCCGGAGAGATTTTTTCCGAATTGATACATGGCTCGTAGTCGAAAAGCCAGTGCCTCGTGGCAGTATTGAGTGCCGTTGGATAAATAATTAGTTAAGCTGGGTGATACGTAGTAGCACCATGTGCTGTTCCCATTTTCCTGGTTTTTTTCTGCACGATCTAAGACGCCCATGCCCCAAAGTAGCTCCAGCCAGTGCTCTGTCCGGGTAGCATTTAATCCCAAACGCCGGGCCAGTATCGGCGCTGACGTTGGTGCATTTTTCGCAAGCTCTAAAAATAGTCCGTGCTCGAAAGCAGCCAGCAACGCACCGGTATGTATTGAGGCCAATGCCTGATCCCAGAAAACTTGCAGAGGGTGAGGCGTGTCAGCGCTCATGTGGTTCCTCCATTAGAAGCGGTAGGATAGGCGCAGACCGTACTCACGCGGAGCGCTGTAGGCAGTTGCCATGCCGTTGAGATAGCCAACAGCGTCGTAACGCTTGCCAGTTGCATTGTTGATATAAGCAACCAGTTCCGCGTTGGCTAATAGATATCCTGCTGATAGATCAAGGAGAGCGTAGTTTGGGCGTTGGTAATGGTTAGCGGCATCAAGGTAAATTTTTCCCATTCCATGTAGTCTAGCTTGTGCCCACCAGCCTTGTGGGGCTTCATAGCGTAGACTCAAATTTCCCTGCAAATCAGGGGCAAAAGGATTTCGATGGCCTTCGTAATTATTAACGCCATCATGATATTCATTGAAACGTGTGCGATTGAGTGCAACCCCAGCTTGTACCTGCCAGTTATTGCTGATGCGGTAGCGTAGTTCGGCTTCTGCTCCTGTCGAATGTGCGCGTGCAGCATTACTGATGAAAACCAGTCCAGGTGCCGGCATTTGCTGAACCTGCATATCATGCACGTTCATGCGATAAATTGCTGCGCTATAAAAAAGCCGATGCGCAAGGGCATAACCTTTGATGCCTATTTCCCAAGCGTCCAATTTTTCCGGTTGATAGGTACGCTGGCTGGCGAGAGAAGAAAAAGCATTAAAACCACCGGCGCGGAAGCCATCAGAATAACTTGCATATAGCTGTATCGGGCCATTCTGATATTGCAGTGCAAGTTTGGGTGAGACGTGCCGCCAGATGTGCCGTTGTTCAGCTTTGCTCTTGCCATATAACTTGAAACGCACACTATTTTCTTCTAGACGGATACCGGCTAACAGATTCCAGTGTGTTGCCAAAGGGATTGTCCAGTGGGTGAAAAGTGCTGTTGTGTGTGCTTTCTGCTTGGCTTGTGTGCGAGTCAAGGCCCTTGGTGTTTTTTGTGTGAAGCGCCAGTCGTTATCGTCACGGTCAGCATAAACGCCCGCTATCCAGCGGATACCGTTCAGACGGTCGTCTGTATAGCCCTCTAGCCGAAGCTCTTGGGATATCGTATCAAAATGATAATCACGTCCGATAAACATGCGTTCAGTCGGTAAAAAATCGGTGTCTTGCTGCATGTGGTCACGGAAAAGGTTGCGCGCGGTAATCGAACGCAACTGCAGATAAGGTGAGATTTCATGATTGATATCCAACGATACGGTTTGCCCCGAAGCGCGCAACCAGCTTTTCGTTCCTGAATGTACGGTGTAACGCGGTGCGGTGACAGCTCCCCAGGTTGCGCCGCCGTCGTCATAGCGTTGTGCTGATGCGCGTAAAACGACATCGGTTGCAGTGCTAGGCGTCCAACGTAATGCAAGGCGCCCGCTGTGCAAGGCGCGGTCGTCTGTTTTCCCTCCGGTGAAAACATTATCGATAAACCCGTCCTGGCGCATTGTTTCGCCCGCAAAACTGGCATAGAGCCGATTCTCAACCAGCATTCGGCTGACATCGGCACGTAATACCTTTTTGCCGTGGCTGCCCAGATCGGCGCTGACGAAAGTATGCGGATGCATATCAGGCAAACGTGTAACCACATTGACTACGCCGGCTTCAGCGTTGCGTCCGTAAAGCGTTGACTGAGGCCCACGTAAAACCTCCACGCGTTCGACACCAAATAGTCTGTCGCCAAATCCCCAGGCGTGCAGAGTCGGTACGCCATCGACAAGCAATACTGCTGAAGAAGAAAAAGAAATAATATTGGCGGTCATGCCACGCATGACCGGAGGTGATAATGTGCTCTGCCCCGTTTCCTGAAAACTGAAACTAGGCGTCATTGTTGCTACGTCTGCCAGACTGCGTGCCCCAATATTCTCCAGATCGTTGCCGTCAAATGCTGTGATGCTTCCTGCAACCGTTGCTAGCGTTTCACTCTGTTTGTTGGCAGTGACCGTTATAGTTGGCAGTTCGCTGATATCTTCTGCCTCTGTGTTTTGGGCGTTTATTGCGCCTGTAAATAAAATGGATAACGCCCCCAGAAAAAACTGTATTGTTATTTTCCTGGTGTATAAGTCATAAGCCTGATATTTCATTTGCCTTGATATGAAAAATATCCGGCATCGTTTTTTCGATAGCATGATCAATTCCTTGAGGTGGTACGCTGTGCCGTCGCAGTGCCGAAGCGGCAACGTTAGAAGCATTAAAATTCTCTTATAAAATGAGAAACGCTTACTTTTATTTATCTATGAAAATGCACTGATTTCTTATGCCTTCTGTCATTCTTGGCCTCTCTCGTAAAAGTAGCGATGTCTCTCAGCGTGTCGGGTCTGATGTTGAACGTCTGATACGCAAGCAGGCTGGTGGTTGGCAGCACCAGTATTTGCCAGCCCGGTTCGGCAATTGTTATACCGATAGTCTTGCCTTAGCTGATGACTTCCATCTTCTTCATAGCGTTTACCAGCCTCGTGTACCGCTGGTTGAGGAAAGCTTGCGGCATGATGAAGCGCCTTTACTAGCCATTACGCTGTCGTTGTTCGGAGAATCGGCTTTCTGCGCGGAAACAGAAGGCGCTTTACGCTTTCGTGCCGGTAGCATCGTGGTTGCCAGTTTTCTTGATGTTCGAGGCGAGCGGCGCTACTGCACTGGCGAAACGCGCCAATTACGCTTGATGCTGGGAGAGTCCAGCCTGCAGCGCTACATTGTTGGTGAAGAGCGGAATATGCTTGTCAGACGTCCGTCTTTGCGACAATTGGCTTGTCTCGATATGACGCCGTCCGTTGCGCTCTACGTCCAGGCCTTGTTGCGACAGATATGCGAAGTGCCCGAAGATGTCGTACAAACACATATTTACGCCTTGTCCTTGCTGTCTGAAATCTTGCGCGCCCTTGGTGTGGTTTCAGGATGCTTGCGTCAACGAGAAAAACAACAACAGCAAGCGGAGGCGGCACAACGCTATCTGGAAGCGAATGCCGATCGCCATGTTGGCCTGGATGAACTGGCATGCGCAATTGGTGTCAGTGAAAACAAGTTGCGTCGCCTGTTTGCAGAACGTTATCGACAAAGTCCTGCGCGATGGTTGTTGGCGACGCGGATGCACAAAGCGCGGCAGCTCCTGGAGCGCGGCTGTCAGGTAGCTGAAGCAGCCTATGCCGTCGGTTATGAGCATCCGGGAAATTTCAGCGTTGCTTTTTCCCGTTTTTTTGGTCAAACGCCCAAATCCGTATTTCAAAGACGCCCTAGCGAAGCATTTATGCCTTCTGTCAGTAGTGCTGTCCGGATGCCCGACATGACTTTGCCATGATTTTCATTAGGCATAGCATTCTGTGCAATTGCTAAAAACATCGAGTGGCGCATAAATATTTTTTGGAAGATTGTCTATGAAAAAAATCCTGCCCGTCGTTCTCGGCATCATCGTACTTGCCGTATTGGCGGCGGGCATCTGGTTCATTCACCGGCAGGAACAGCTTGGCGCGCTGCCCGCCGGTCTGGCTCAATCCAACGGCCGGCTGGAACTGGAGCGCATTGATGTGGCGACGCTCTATCCGGGGCGGGTGAAGGCCGTGTTCGTCGAAGAGGGCGATGAAGTGAAGGCGGGCGATGTGCTGGCTGAGTTGTCATCCGACACGGCATCCAGCCGTGTCGAAGCGGCCAAGGCACAGAAACAGCGGGCGCAAGAAACAGCCGCCCGCGCCAATGCCGAAATCAAGGCCTACGAACAGCGGTTGAAAGTGGCGCAAATGGAGCTGGATAACGCAGCCGCTATGCGCCGCAGCGAACTGGTTTCCGACAGCGAGCTGAGTAAACGCCGCGCCGAACGCGACAGCGCCGCCGCCTCGGTGGCCGCCGCCAAGGCCGCGCATGCCGAAGCGCAGGCGGCCATAGCCGCTGCCGGCGCGCAGATGAGCGAAGCGGCTTCGGCCAACGACGACATGCTCATCCGCAGCCCGATTGCCGGGCGCGTGGAATACAAAATCGCCGAGGTCGGCAACGTGCTGGCGGCGGGCGGCAAGGTCGTCAGCCTGCTCGATCCAGCCGATGCCAGCATGAATATCTTCCTGCCGGCGCCGCAGGTCGCGCGGCTGAAACTGGGCGACGAAGCGCGCATCGTGCTCGACGGCATTGATGCTGTGTTCCCCGCCAGAATCAGCTACGTTGCCAGCGACGCCCAGTTCACGCCGAAAAACGTGGAAACTGTCAACGAACGGGCGAAGCTGATGTTCAAGGTCAAACTGAAAGTGCCGTCGGCAACCGCGCTGCAATATAAAGGCCTGCTCAAGGGCGGCATGACGGGCAATGGCTACGTGCGCCTGGACGAGCAGGCGCAATGGCCTGCCGATTTGGCGGTGAAGCTGCCGCAGTAACGGTACGGCGCCTTTTCTTCCATCCGGTCATTCATCTGTATCAGGAAACTGGGAAAAATTGGAAAAGCGCGATTCCTATCAGAAAGGGCAACGATGAACTCCGAACCGACGCTTGCCGAAGCACAAACGCGCATTGATGAAATCCAGCGGCTTTACCACGAGTGGACGCAGTGGCAGCCCAAACTGCAAGCCGCGCAGCGCGATTGGCAGCACGCTGCCGTCATCATGCAAAAGCTGGCGCAGTTCTACTTTGGCGGCGAATACAACCGCTATTACGACGCGCTGGAAAACGGACTGGACGTGGACTTGCGCACCCAGGGCGAATACAGCGTGATGAGCGAAGATGCGCTGTGGAACGCCTTTGGCGAACAGCAGACATTGGCTTGGCAATGGCTGCGCGCGGCCGTCGCCGCCTTGGATCCGGAAACCCAGCCGGGCAACCCGGCCAGAAATGGAAATGAAGAACCATGACCCTGCCCGCCATGCGCAACTACTGGACGCAGCGCCGTTTCAAAGCAAAACACCTGATAAAGAGCCAAGAAACGCAACGCATCTCATGGAGAAGTTGCAAGCAGGTTCCAGGAACCTGGTGAGTCATCACGCAAATCAGAATCAAGTGCTACGAATACGATGAATGCCGCAACGGCTCTCGCCGTTTCCCTGCAAGGGGTTTCGCACCGCTATGGCAAAACGCAGGCGCTCAATGATGTGTCGTTGACCATTCCGCAAGGCGTCAGTGTCGGGCTGATCGGGCCGGATGGCGTGGGTAAATCGACCTTGCTGTCGCTGGTGGCGGGGGTGCGCGCGATTCAAACGGGCAGAGTGCAAGTGCTGGGCGGCGATATGGCCAGCAAAAAAGTGCGCGAGGGCTTGTCGCTGCGTATTGCCTATATGCCGCAGGGCCTGGGTAAAAACCTGTATCCCACGCTGAGCGTGCAGGAGAACATCGATTTTCACGCGCGGCTGTTTGGTTTGAACGCAGCCGAACGCAAGGCGCGCATCCAGCGGTTGCTCGATGCAACAGGACTGGCGCCGTTTCCGGATCGTGCGGCGGGAAAGCTTTCTGGCGGGATGAAACAGAAGCTCAGCCTGTGCTGTGCGCTGGTGCATTCGCCCGATTTGCTGATTCTGGATGAGCCGACGACGGGCGTTGACCCACTCTCGCGCCGCCAGTTTTGGGCGCTGGTCAACGAATTGCGCCAGGAAACCAGGAATATGACGGTTATCGTCGCCACCGCTTACATCGAAGAAGCCGAGCAGTTTGAATACCTGCTGGCGATGGATGCCGGCAAATTGCTGGTCAACAAACACACCCGCGAAGTGCTGGCGCAATACGGTACGGAGACGCTGGAAGAAGCGTATATCGCCATGCTGCCTCCCGAGAAACAGCAAGGCGCGGGCGGGCTGACGCTCACCCCTTTTGTTCCCGACGCGGACGCCCCGCCGGTGATCGAGGCGCATGGATTGACCAAGCGTTTCGGCGATTTCACCGCCGTGGATCATGTCAGCTTCAAAATTGAAAAAGGGGAAATTTTTGGCTTTCTCGGTGCCAATGGTTGCGGCAAGTCCACCACCATGAAGATGCTCACCGGCCTTCTCGATGCGACTGAAGGCACGGCCGAACTCCTCGGCCAGCCGGTCGATGCAGGCAACATCGCCACGCGCATGCGCGTGGGTTATATGTCGCAGGCGTTTTCGCTGTATGAAGAGTTGACCGTGCGCCAGAATCTGGAGCTGCACGCCCGGCTCTACCAGATGGGCGACAAGGGCGCAGCGGCGGTAGAAGAGGCCTTGCAGCAATTCGACCTGGCCGATGTGGCCGACACCGCGCCCGCCGCCCTGCCGCTCGGTATTCGCCAGCGGTTGCAACTGGCCGCCGCCTGCCTGCATCACCCTGAAGTGCTGATTCTCGATGAGCCTACATCGGGCGTGGACCCCGCCGCGCGCGATATGTTCTGGCGGCATTTGTTGAAGCTGTCGCGCCAGGACAAAATCACTATTTTTGTTTCTACCCATTTCATGAATGAGGTAGAGCGCTGCGACCGCACGTCGCTGATGAACAGGGGACGCGTGCTGGCGGTGGGCACGCCGGCGCAACTGCTGGAACAAAGCGGGCAGGCGAATACAGAAGAGGCGTTCATTTATTATCTGGAAAAAGATGCCGAGCAGGCGCATGCAATGGGGGCAATAGACGTTTGATTCCCGGTGCTTTGCCTTTTCCGGCTTTTTCTGGGCGAACAGGATTTTCGATGAATACGTCGCGCTTTATTGGTCGCCGCGTCTTGCTCAAAGCGGGCGTTGCCGCCGCCGTTGTGTCGGGCATCGGCGCCCGCCGTACCTGCGCCCAACCCCAGGCCGCGCAGGCCCAACCCATGATTTATTCAGAGAGGAGTGCCACCATGTTATCCCAGACGCTTGACTACCAGGGCGCACGCCTGCATTACCAAACCGGCGGACAGGTGCAAGCGCCCATACTCGTGCTGCTGCACGGTGGTTTGGGATCGATAGACGATTTTTCCCCGCTGCTGCCGCGCTTGCAGGAAAGGTTTCGCGTGATTGCCGTGGATACGCGCGGACACGGGCGTTCCACCTTCGGCGACGTCGCGCTGACCTATGCCCAGGCGGCCGATGACGTGCGTTGCATCCTGCGTCGGCTCGGCGTCGGTGCGTACAGCCTGTTCGGCTTCAGCGACGGCGGGACAACCGCCTACCGTCTCGGCGCAGAAGATGAAAACGCGCAAAAAATCATTACCGTGGGCGCCGATTGGCACAAAGACCATCTGGCCGGAAATCGCCCGATGTTTGAAGCGATAGACGCAAAATTTCTCGAAGAAAATTTGCCCGATCAGCTGGCGGCCTACCAGGCATGCAATCCTGCGCCCGACGTGGACAAAATGGCGGCCAGCCTGAAAGCCATGTGGCTGGACGAACGCTCAAGCGGGTATCCGAATGAAGCCGTGCGCAAAATCAAAGCGCCTGTGCTGGCGATCCGCGGCGAAGCGGATTTTCTCTACGCCTTTGCCGATTGGGCAGCGCTTGCCGGCGAACTGTCGGATGTGCATCTGATGAGCGTGCCGTTTGCCGCGCACGAAGCGATGAAAGAACAGCCCGAAATGGTGTGGGCCGCAGTCAAGGCGTTCTTTCAGGTTGCCTGAAATGTCCAGGCCCGGCAATCCACGATCCCGTTATCCCGTAGCTGAGCGCCTGTGCCCCGGCCGTTTCGCAAAACCGGTCAGCGCTGGGCGAGATGCCGGCTGGCCTGATGGAAATACCGGTCCGGCGCTTTTATTTCACTTCATTCAAGGAGATTGCCATGCCTAAAACCCTGATCATTCTCGCCCACCCCAATCTTGCTCAATCCACCGTTAATAAACACTGGGCGGCCGCGCTCAAGCAGCACGCCGATCGCTTCACGGTTCATGAACTCTACGCCGTTTATCCCCAGGGCAAGATTGATGTGGCCGCCGAGCAGACATTGGTAGAAACCCACGATGCGCTGGTGTGGCAGTTTCCCGTGTACTGGTTTAACTGCCCGCCGTTGCTGAAGCAGTGGATCGATGAAGTGCTGACCTATGGCTGGGCATACGGCTCGACGGGCAAAGCGCTAACAGGCAGAAAAATCGCGCTCGCCGTTTCGCTCGGCGCGCCTGCCGGAGACTACCGCGCAGACGGCGCCGTTGGCTGCACCGTTGCCGAGGCGCTGCGCCCGTTTGAACTCACGGCGAAATACTGCAACGCGGATTACCGCCCGCCGTTTACCTTCCATACGATAGACAGCAACGCAGGGTACAGCGAAGCCGCGCAGCAGGCGGTAGCGCAGAGCGCGGCGGACTATCTGGCCTGGCTGACGGCGCTGCAACAGGCGTGATGCGGTCGGCAAACGGATTGGGCCGTCAGGCCGCCGGAAACCAGCCCTGCCGTTCGCCTGGTTTCAGCGATGCCTTTTCGCAAATGCCCAATTGACGCGGGTTCCAGCGATGCCCCCCTCTGAAACGCCCAAGGGACGCGGGCTTCCGGGCTGCTACAGCGGATGGGTATTCTCCGCGGATGTTCGGACGCCACAGACGTTCAGCGCACCGTGCGCAGACGCTGCCGCGCTTAACGCGCAATGCAGGCAGACGTCGGTAGCGATGGGGCGGGCCCGAACCCCGCGCGGAATAAGGGTCTCAGCGATGCCCTATCTGAAATGCCCAATTGACGCGGGTTCCAGCGATGCCCCCTCTGAAACGCCCAAAGGACGCGGGCTTCCGGGCAGCCGTCGCAGACGTTCAATCTGCTGCCGCAGACAGTACAGGGCGTACGACAAGGCAGCGCAACACTATGACGATTTTTAGATATGCGCGGCAAAGCCAACAATCCGCCTGCCTGTTCAGGCAACCTGAAAAAATCCTGCTTATCCACGGGCGCTGCAATCTGGAAAACGGCACGGCAAAACTGGCAGGCATTCCTCTGGCTGCAATGAAGTCCGTGGGTACGGTCGGCGCCAGCCCTCGAGCGGTCTGACCGTACGCAATGCCGCAATTTAAAAGTTAAGTGGGTGCGCAGGCGGGGCACTATCAGGCGAGCGTGCCGTTCATTTTCCGCCGTTTGGCGGGTGGCTCTGCCGGCGTCCAGTTCGGGAGGTGCAAGCGGGCTGACGCTGTAAATTAAAATATTGACTTCGATCAATCGGACTTTTTCTCAGGACATTGTTTGCTATGCACCCCATAGTCAAGTTTCTTCTCTTTCTGATGACCGCCGGCGTCCTTGCCTTTGTCGGCTTTTGGGGGATGGTGATGATCGTGTTTACCGGCCATCCCGAAGTCGCCGTGCCCTGCCTGGTCATTTTTCTGCTGGCGCTGCTGCTGTGCCTGTTTACGCGCTATAAAAAGCAGACGGGCATCGTCATGTTGCTTTCGGCCGTGATAGGCGGTGGGCATTACGGCTACCATATGTGGCAATACGAGCAGGCGCGCAAAGTGCCGCAAATGACGGCCGGTAACATTAACTTGCGCGTGTATGAACCGTTTTCCCGGAACAACCAACTGGCGAGGCTGGATGCGCCCAGTACCCTGCAAATCCCTGCCGGAGAGCGTCCGCGGCTGGATGGGGCGGTGGCGCTGTATCCGCTTTACGCCGCTTTTGTTCAAGCGGTTTATCCGCCGCCCGGCGCTGGAGATACGCGGGAATACGACCACTGGTCGTCCGACTTCGTGCGCATGACCAATACGCCACAGGCGTATGAGCGTCTAATCGCGGGCGAGACGGACATGATTTTTGTCGCCGCGCCGTCCGACGAACAGGTCAAGGCCGCCACGGCCGCAGGCAAAACCTTCAAGCTCACGCCGATCGGCAAGGAAGCGTTTGTCTTCTTCGTGAATGGGCAGAACCCGGTGAGCAATTTAACGACGGGGCAGGTGGTCGACATTTATTCGGGCCGCCTGAAAAACTGGCGCGAAGTGGGCGGGCCGGATCAGGCCATTCGCGCTTTCCAGCGTAATGAAAATTCCGGCAGCCAGTCCACCATGCAGAAGATTATGGGCAATACGCCCCTGATGACGCCGCCGCGCGAAGACCGCCTCGGCAGCATGGGCGGCATCGTCAATGACGTGGCGGATTACCGCAATTACAGCAACGCGCTGGGTTATTCATTCCTGTATTACACGCAAACCATGCTGAAAAACAATCAGATCAAGTTGTTGAACATCAACGGCATTGCGCCCACGCGCGACAACATCATCAACGGGACGTATCCTTATGCGAAAGCGTTTTACGTGGTGACTACAGGCAACGAGAGTCTGGCCGTGCAGCAGTTCATCGCATGGATAAAATCGCCGCAGGGCAAGACCTTGATCAATAGAACGGGTTATGTGGCGATTGAGGAATAACCGTGTTTCAAACCAATAAAAGCTGTGCATCCGGCTGCGCTCCATGCCCCGTGCCGCCGCGCGGGAAAGGCGCCGGCTGGCATAGGGGTTGGGTGGTTTGGCGGGTTTG
Source organism: uncultured Propionivibrio sp. (assembly GCA_938040985.1). GTDB lineage: Bacteria > Pseudomonadota > Gammaproteobacteria > Burkholderiales > Rhodocyclaceae > Propionivibrio. The sequence continues at coordinate 11,012 of CALHZD010000104.1, read as the reverse complement.
GGCGGTTTGGGCATGTTTCCGGTGTGGGCACGCCGCCTGGTCTGTCCGCTTCGCAAAGGAAGTGCCATGAAATACTGGTTTGCGACCATCCTGACCTTTGCCGCGCGCGAAGCGAAGGAATTGCTGCGCGACCGCGTGCGTACATTTTTTGCTGTGTTCGGCCCCGTGGTTTTGATGGCTGCCGTCTCGTGGGGCGTGTCATTTGATGTGAACGGACTGAGTTTCGCCGTACTCGATCGTGACCAAAGTGTGGAAAGCCGCCGTCTGCTGGAGCAATTTCGTGGTTCGGCCTATTTTACCGAGCGCCCGCCGCTGGCTGCCGATACCGATGCCGATCACGCGCTGGAGAGCACCGACGCCAAACTGGTGATTGATATTCCGCCCCATTTCGGGCGTGACCTGCTGCGCGGCGATACGCCTGAAATCGGCCTGTTCATCGACGGCGCCGAGACTTTCAACGCCAGTAACATTATCGCCTACGCCAACGGCGCCGTAACGGCTTATCTGAAGGAATTTGCCCGTAAAAATGGCTTGCCCCCACTACAGTCAGCCGCCGGTATCGAGCCGCGTTTTATTTACAACCAGGATTTCAAAAGCGTTTTTTCCATCGCACCCGGCGTCCTGATGATGGCGCTGACACTGTTTCCCGCCATGATGGCGGCGGTGGGCGTGGTGCGCGAGCGCGAACTCGGTTCGATTTCCAATTTCTATGGTTCGCCGGCAGGGAAATTACAGTTTCTGTTTGGCAAGCAGTTGCCGTATGTGACGGCCAGCATGGCCAGCTTTGTTGCGCTGTATCTGATGATCGTGCTGTGGTTCGGCGTGTCGCTGAAAGGCTCGGCGGCAGCGCTGGTGCTGGGAACGTTGCTGTTCGTCTGCACGACCACCGCGATGGGACTACTGGTGTCCTGCTTTATGCGTTCGCAGGTGGCGGCGATTTTTCTGACCGCCATTATCACGTCCGCGCCGGCCATGAGTTTCTCGGGCTTTATAACTCCCGTGACGTCTTTGCAGGGCGGCGCTTATGTGGCGGGCAGAATTCTGCCTTATTCGTGGTACAACACTATCACCGTCGGCACCTTCACCAAGGGGCTGGGGTTTGCCGAACTTGCGCAAGAGCTGGTCGTGTTGGCGGGGTTTTACGTACTATTTTTTACATTGGCGTGCATCTGTCTGAAAAAACAGGAGAAATAGCTTTCAGGCGAAGCGGATGTACGGTTTGCGGTTTGCAATCTGCATGCAGGCGGTCATGTAATCGACGGTCACGAAAATTTCTCAGGACATCACCATGGCAATAGCCTCAAAACCGATTGATTCAGGGGGTGCGTATGTGTTGGAAATGCAGCCTTCGCGATTGGACAGGGACGACCACCCGGCCGGCAAAAATTGCGCGCGGATGCGGATGAAATCCGGCGTTGGCAAGGTTGCGCCCGGGGGCGTGTTATTGCCGGCCATCTTCGCCATCTGAACCGAGCCAAGAAGCAACCAAAAAGCAGCCAAAATCGAGCCAAGATAGAGCCTATGAAAACTTTTCTGACGAATCTGCACGCATTGATTCGCAAAGAATACCGCAGCCTGTTTGCTGACCTGACCATGGTTATCCTGATTGCCTATATGTTTACCGGCATGGTGGCGTCGCAGACGAAAGCCAGCTCGGAGCTGCGGAATGTCGCCGTGGCCGTGGTGGATTACGACCGTTCCATACTGTCCTACCGTATCCGCGATGCCATCGGCGCACCGTATTTCCTGCCGCCTGAAGAGACGACGCCACAGCAGGCGGAAATCGGCATGGACAAGGGCGACTATGTGTTTACGCTGGAATTTCCCCCCAATTTCCAGCGCGATGTCCAGCTGGGGCGACGGCCGAAAGTGCTGCTGCAGGTGGACGCGACGCGGATGTCGCAGGCAGGCATCGGCGCAGGCTACATCAGCCAGATGTTCGAGCGCGAAATCCGCAGTTTCATTGGCGTGCAGCCGCCGCTACCCGTTACCCCCGTGGTGCGGATGCGCTACAACGCCAATGCCGATAACGCCTACCAGATTCCCACCGGCGCGATCAACGGCGCGATTATGCTGCTTCTAATGTTGTTGGTCGGCTCGGCGGTTATCCGCGAACGCGAACGCGGTACGATGGAGCATCTGCTGGTGATGCCCGTATCGGCGGCCGAAATCATGCTGGCGAAAATCATCTCCAACGGCATAGTGATCTTGCTCGCATCGACGCTGTCGCTGTATTTCATCGCGCATCTAGCTCTCGGCATGCCGATCAACGGCTCAATCGCCCTGTTTGCGGCGGGGACGGCGGTGTATCTGTTTTCCGTAGCGTCAATGGCGATCATGCTTGCCACGTTTACGCCGACCATGCCGCAGTTCAGCCTGCTGGTATTGCCGCTGTATCTGACGATGATCATGTTCTCTGGCGCGCAGACTTCGCGCAACAATATGCCGCAGACGGCGCAATGGATCAGCGAATACTGGCCGAGCACGCAGTTTTATCAGTTCAGTCAGAGCGTTGTCGCCCGCGGCGGCGGCGTGGAGATCGTATGGCACAATCTGGCGATCATGGCGATTACCGGCGCGTTGTTTCTCGGGCTGGCATTGGTGCGGTTCCGGAAGATGCTGGAGAAACAGGGCTAAAGGCATGCCAGAGTGCCGGAAATCCGGGTCAGACGCACAGCAATGGCCGCCGATCAATGGTCACCGATGCCCTATGTAGCGATGTTTCCTCTGAGCTTTCTCAACCCCGTGGCGGTGCGGAGTAGTGAGTTAAGCAGTATGGCCCGCTCCACCGGCGGAATTGCGCCGCAGAGTGTACTGCCTTCGTCCCGCCACTGCGGATAGGCTGCGGCGCGGTCGGCGGATGCAGCAAACGTCCGGACGGATGCGCCGGAAACATTTCAGGAATTCGGGAAAACAGGAAAAGTCAGGATGATCCTGAAGAACATCATGAAATTCCACGCTTTTGAGGCTTTTGCGATATTGAGCGCCGGGCGGTGCACGCCGTCTGCGGTGAATAGGAAAAGCAAACGGTGAATTTTGACGCGCTGCTTGCCGAACTGCGCCGCCATGCCGACCCAGCGCGCGCTGCGCCCATGCGGGCTTACATGCAAAACCGCTTTGCCTTTCTTGGCATTGCCAAGCCGCAACTGATACGGGTGTGCAAGCCGTTTTTTAAAGGCGCCGCCCAGGCCGATGTTGACTGGCGCTTTGTCAAGCCATGCTGGGCGGACCCGCACCGCGAGTTGCAGTACTGCGCGCTTGAATACCTGCGCGCCGTGCAGTCCAGTCTGACGCCGCAAGACATCCCCCGCCTGCAACAACTGATCACCACCAAACCGTGGTGGGACACGGCGGATTGTCTCGACCGCATCGTCGGCGGCATCGCCCTGCGCTATCCCGAAGTGAATACGGTGTTGCTGGCTTGGAGCCGAAGCGAAAACATTTGGCTGTGGCGCGTCGCCATCGGCCACCAGTTGTTGCGCAAAGAAAAGACCGATACCGCGCTGCTGGAGCAAATTCTGCGCAACAACCTGGGGCAGACCGAATTTTTCATCAACAAGGCGATCGGCTGGGCGCTGCGCGATTACAGCAAGACCCACCCCGACTGGGTGCGCCGCTTCATCGCAGACTACCGGCAAGGCATGAGCCGGCTCAGTCTCCGCGAGGCGCAAAAATACCTGTAATGGGCCGATCTACGGTTGCCGTTGCGCACTGTGCCGGATTTCGTACGAAAATCCGCATATAACCGTAAATTAAAGCGCGCTGCGCGATCAACGTTGGCCTAATAGATTGTCTCGGAAAAAAACCATGAACCTGCATCCCTACCGTTTATTACCGCTTGCCGTCGTATTACTTGCCGCTTGCCAGAATACGGTGATTTCGAGACCAGGCGGCGTTGCTTTGCCGGTGGCGTTCGACCATGCCCAAAGCGCGCGGGACAGCGCCGACATCGCGCAGTGGTGGCGGCAGTGGCGCGATCCGGTGCTCGATGCGCTGATCGAACGCGGCTTGCGGCAGAACTACGACGTTGCCATTGCCCGCAGCCGTCTGGAGGAAGCGCGCGCGGTGGCCCGTCTTGCACTGGCCGATCTGGGACCGAAGGCGAGCGCGTCGGCAACGTTCATGCGGATGGATGCGCGCATCGACAACCCGCTGGACGATCGTGCGCGCGACGCGCTGGGGCGCTATCCGCAAGCGGCGGCGCTCAATCGGGATCACTTCACACTGGACGGTTCCAGTCTCAGCGGCGGTTTGAATGCCTCGTGGGAACCTGACATCTTTGGCCAGAAACGCAGTGATGCCGATGCCGCCCGCTACGCTGCGCTCGGTGCGCAGGAACAGGCCTATGGCGCGCAGCTTCTCGTCGCCGGCGATATTGCGACGCACTATCTGCAGGCGCGCGCCGCCCAATCCCGCCAACGCGCCGCCGAGCGCAGTATTGCCGTCCTGAAGCGCCTGACCGACTATGTGCAAAGCCGCTTTCAGGCCGGGCATCTGAGCGCCTACGAGCTTGAACAGGCGCGCGCCCAGCTATCCGCCGCACAGGCGCGCGAAAGTACGCTGACAGCGGAATATGCCGCCCATGTTCGCGCCATTGCCGTTTTGACGGGGCAGGTTCCGCAGGCATTCCGCCTGGCCGAGAGTCATCGCGATCCGCTTGATCACCTTCCGGAAGCGCCGGGCGGACATACGCCGCAGGGGATGGTCGAGCGCCGTCCCGATATTCGCACTGCCGCCGCGCAGGTTCAGGCATACGCGGCCCGGCTGGCCAGCGCCCGGGCCGATTTGTTGCCGCGCTTCTCCATTACTTTTCTGGGGCAGGGCACGATCGGCATCGACGGCGAACGCAGCCTGAGCGGCTGGGGCAGCCTGCTCTCGCTCGGTCTCCAGGTTCCGCTGCTGACCAATGGCCGCATCCAGGCCAACATTGACGCCGCCGATGCGCGGTTGAAAACGGCCTTGTTGCAATACGACCGAACGCTGCTGCAAGCTCTTGCCGAGGTCGATACGGCCTATCACAACCAGGATGCCCTTGTGCGGCAGAATGCGTTGCTGGCGCAGGCGTATCGCCAGACGGACAAGCAGGCGGCGGATGCGGAAAAACTTTTCCGATACGGCGGCAAAACGCTGGACAATGCCTTAAATGCGCGCCTTTATGAAATTCAGGCGCAAGAAAACCTGATTACCGCACGATTGGCGCGCGCTCAGACACTGGTCGGCCTTTACAAGGCGCTCGGCGGCGGCTGGCAAGGCGTTGACGGGTGAAAAGGCGGACACAGGCGCAAGGAGCGGGCGCAGCGGCGGGTGCAGGGGAGCCGGTCAAGACGGGGCGACATGCCCCAGCGGTATCTTGCGGCCGCAAGCGGGCGTCGTTGGTAAAGATCAATATGCGCCCCATATGGAAGGCCTGCTTTACCTTGCCGCGTTGCGGTGCGCCCTCTGTGCTTTCCGCATGCGCGTCCTGCCGCTGCGTTCTGTCGCCTGTTGTATAAAAACCGGGAGTAATGGACAAATTTCATGCTGAAAATCTCTGGAAGGCTTACGCTGCAAGGCTTTCAGAAGCTGAAGACCCTTAAATGCAAAAAATGCTTTTTTGCGGCTCAAAACAGTTCAAGCAGAACGGCGCTTGGTCATTGATGTCGGCGACGGCAAACAGGCCGCCGCACAGCTCGCGGAACAGCATAAATGCAGCCCGAAAACCATCCGCCGCCATCTCGCCAAAGCAGCCACACAGACCCATTCCAAAAATAACCGGAGCGTATTGCCGCGCCGTGCCGGGTGAAGTATCACCATCCGAATAGCAGCTGCGACCGAAGACGTGCAACAGCGCCCGCCCCGCAGCCCGCGTAAAACGGGCGTTTCCGAAGGGGCTGCCCGCCAGCCCAGTGTTTACGCGGGTTCCAGGACTGCATACCTTCAATCTCCCTATTTACGCGGGTTTCCGGCATGCCTATTTTCAATTCCTCTATTTACCAGCACTTCCGTCCATCTATCCGCAAATCCAGTATTTACGGGCATTCCAGATTTGCCTGCCTGCAAGCCCCCTGTTTACGGGCGCTCCAAGCCTGCCTGTCCGCAAATGCCCGATTGACAAGGGTTCCGGAAGCGACCGGGTTGGAACGCCCAAAAGACACGGGCTTCAGGCCGACGGATCGTCCCGCTCCGCTGCGGCCAGCCGGCTCGCGCCTGACCCATTCGGCCAGCGGCGGCCTGCCTCGCAGCACGCGTAAAACGGGCATCTCCGGAGGGGCTGCCCGCCAGCCCAGTGTTTATGGGCGCTTCCGGCCGATCTGCCTGCAAATACACGAATTTGGCGACATGAATAGGGGTTTGCAGCGCCATCACAGACTGAAACAAGGGAGCCAGGTACGGTCTATAAAGGATTATTTCGTTAAAGAATGAGACCTTGAGCATGAATTTGGTCCTTTAGCGCTAAAAACCTGATTTTCAGGACTGACGCCGGCGCCGGCCGATGCCGTGACCGTTTTTTAGAATTTAACCGTGGTTTTTCATGAGATGAAGTCACGCCGCTTGAAAAAATGCTGCCTTACGCTGGGCGTTTTTCTCCTTTCGGCGTGTTCCGTCGTGCAGTTCCGTCCTGTGGAAACGATCAATCAGGTGCGCGCCGGCAAGGGCTATCGCCTGCAACAGGCGATGGATCTCGCCAGGGAAAAGGAAAATTTCATCGTGATGATGATTTTCGGCGGCGGTGCGCGGGCATGTAATTTCATTTCAGATGCGGCCGGATGATATCCCGACCGCGCTGCGGTCACACTCCGTAGCCGCGATTTAGGCGGGTAGGGGGAGGGGGCCGTGTCTATTTACGACCCAAACGGCGTGCAGGAAGACTCGCCGAGCACGGCGTGCCGGATAATCGACAGTGCGGCGCGCAGATCGTCAATGGCGATCTGACCCGGCGCCGAGCGGCCCTGTCCGACGGCAAAGGTGGCTGACGAGCCGTAAATCCAGCCCGCAATACGTGAAAGTGCGCCGAGGCCGCCCATTGCGATGCCGATCAACGACAGCTCATGCTTCTCGCGGGCGCGGCGGGTGGCCGCCAGCAGTTCGAGTACGTCGCGGTCGTTGTGCGGCATGACGGCTACCTTGGCCACGTCGGCGCCCAGGCGTGCGGCAGCGGCGAATTTCTCGTCGAGCGTTGGCGCATCGGGCGTCATCTGAAAATTGTGGTACGACAGGATCATGCCGATGCCGTTGGCGCGCGAGACCTTGCGTAGCGCTTCGATACTGGCGGGGGCGTTGGAGAGTTCATAGTCGATCAGTTCGATGCATTTAGCCTGGCAGGCGGCGGTATACATGGTCATGACGGCCGCCTCGTCGATCGTCGGCGGTTGGCCGCCTTCGGCGGCGCTACGGCGAGTCAGCAGCACGGGAATAGATGCCGCCTGACGAATCGCCAAGGCCGTGTCGATAACCGCCCGGTGATCGCCGATGGCTTCAAAAAAGTCGATCCGCCATTCGAGCAGATCGGGTTTTTTGGCGGCGATCGCGGCGACTTCTTCCAGAATCATGGCGCGCGTCCGGCCGACCAGCGGCGTGATGATGGCGGGCATGGCGCTCCCGCCCAATGGGCGTCCGCGGATCAAAATCGGTATGCTGGCTTTCATGGCAACCTTTCCTTAAGTGTTTGGCGGAATGATAAGCGATGAAAGAAGGCGGTGTCGCCGGGCCGTGAAGCATGCACTGTACGCTTCACGCAATGGGGAAGCCTGATATCGCACTGGCCGGCCTGCCAGAAGCGCCCGGACAGTGGGCTATGCGCCCGTTCCGGAGGACTCCGGGTTTTATGCGGGAACTTTCCCCGAATGGCGGCGGTGATGGCACGATGATGCCGGCTATGCGAGAATCCGCGGAACTTTCGAGTGATTGCACTCTCTGTCGTAATCATTGAGCGCTCATCCTGGGGCAGAGAGTTTTCAGCGTATGTGTATGTATTTCCATGAGTGATTTGTTCGGTTACTGGATCGTCCGCCACAAGAACGAGGTGCTGGCGGTCGGCGGCAAAGGGGCCGACGGTATTTTCCCGGCGGCAACGGCGGCGGACTGGGGGCATCCGTCAGGTGCGCTGCATATTGGTCAATGGCAGGGGAAACCGTGCTATGCAGTCGATCTGGAAGCGCTGCCGTCTGGCGCGCCCGGTATTTTGACGCCGCTGCGTGCGCTGTATGGCCTGGGTGGTATGGAAGCCTTTGCCTTGGCCGGCCGTGCGACGCAGTTGCTGGACTGGCGGCGTAACCATCACTTTTGCGGTCGTTGCGCTACGCCGACGCGCATGAAGCCCTCCGAATTTGCGATGGAGTGTCCGGCGTGCGGACTGCTCGCGTACCCGCGTATTTCTCCGGCCATCATGGTACTGATATCGCGCGGCGATGAATTGCTGCTGGCGCGCAGCCCGCATTTCAAACCGGGCGTTTTCAGTGCGCTGGCCGGTTTCGTCGAAGCGGGCGAGACGCTGGAAGACTGCGCCGTCCGCGAGGTGCGCGAGGAGGTCAATATCGAAATTACCAATTTGCGGTACTTCAGCAGCCAGCCCTGGCCGTTTCCGGATTCGCTGATGCTGGCGTTCTTCGCCGATTACGCGGGCGGCGCGATTTCGCCCGATCCGGCGGAAATCGAAGCCGCGGGCTGGTTCCGTCGGGACGCCCTGCCGCCGCTGCCCGATCCCGTCAGCATTGCCCGCCGGCTGATCGACGCAGCCTGCATTCAGGAATGAGGCCCTGGGCGCGCGCAGAGTATGTGTCGTTTCACGATAAGGAAAAGGATGAAGATCGAAAATGAACGCGTTATACAGGCAGTTGGCGCTGGCAGTAGCGCTGGGCGTGTCGGCCATGACGGCACAGGCTGAAGTTGTCGAAATTGATGCCGCCGAGGCGGCGCGTCTGACGGCGAAAGGCATCCCGCTGATCGATATTCGCACCGAAGGCGAGTGGAAAAGCAGCGGCGTGATTGCCGGCAGCCGGCTGCTGACTTTCTTCGATGCGCAGGGCCGCGCCGATCCGGCGCAATGGCTGGCCGAGGCGCGCCCGATTGCCGGGCCGGAACAGCCGCTGATTCTGATCTGCCGCAGCGGTAAACGCACACGCGTGGCTGCACAGTTCCTGTCCGAGCAGGCCGGTTACAAAAAGGTCTATCATGTCAGCGGAGGGATCGGCGGCTGGGTGGACGCGGGTCGACCGCTGACGCCTTATCGTCGGTGAGATTGATTCCGCCGAAGCTATGCGGCAAATGGCGGGGAAACACTGCGGCGAAGAAGGGAAGTGAAGAAGGGCGGGCACGGAGCAACGCCGCATGGTTTAAAAACTGATCGTAGGGATGCGTTAGATTACGCTGCGTCTATACTATATTGAATTTACTGGGTTTTTAAATTTAATTTTGCCAATGATGAATGAACTTGATGCGCTTGAAGACAAAGTAGCCCGGATCGTGGCCTTGTGTCATAGTCTGCGCGCTAAAAATGCCGAACTGCAACAACGACTTGCCGCAGCCGAAGCGATGCGTGCGGCGCTGATCAGCCGCATGGATGCGGCGCGCGCGCAGATCGAACAGCTTGCCGCGCAACTGCCCGATCTTTCCGATAATGAAGAATCTGTCTGATTTTCGACCATGACCAACGAAGCCAACTATCTCGACATCGTCCTGCTCGGCAAGGAATACCGCGTGGCCTGCCCGCCGGAGGAGCGCAATGCTTTGAGCGCTGCGGCTGCCCATGTCAGCGTGACAATGGATGAAATTACCGAGCAGACGCGCAGTAACAGTCCGGAGCGCGTCGCCGTCATGGCCGCGCTCAATATTGCGCACGAGCTGTTGATGCAGCGCTCGGCGACATCGACGCCGGCGGCGGATGATTTTTCGCAAACAATGCTGGACTTTGTGCAGGCAAAGCGTAGAATCCAAGCCATGGAGGCGCAGATTGACACGGTGCTGCCGCCGCAGGAAAACCTGTTCTAATCTGTTTGTCTCCGCAGCGTGTTCCCTGCGGTGTTCGTCAAGGTCATATATTCCTTGAACCAATGCTGATAGGCATTGGCTGCTGACTTTAGAAACCGCTGTTGTGCCCGCCCCTTGCCGGGTGAGCCTGATGCGGAAAGGAGGCAGCCTCCTCTGAACCTCGGTTCAGGATGCCGGCCTAACGGCACTCGCGGGGAGCCTTATATAGGGTGGGGTCGATGTAGCGCGGAGCTTGCCTCCGCGCTGTTTTTTTGTCGGAATTGCCGTTCGATTGCTGCTTGTTTCCCTCGTTTTTCCGGTGTTATGGAAGCTTTTTTTGTTTCACTGCTGGCGGTCGGTTTGGCCGAAGTCGGCGATAAGACGCAAGGGCTGGCCGCCCTGCTGGCCGCCAGATATCGCAGGCCCGTCGTCCTGTGCCTGGCGCTTGCTGCAGCCACGCTGATCAATAATGCGCTCGCCGGCGCGCTCTCGGAACTGCTGCGCTTGCTCGTGCGCGCCGACGCCTTGCCCTGGACATTGTGCATTGGTCTGATCGGCCTGGCGGCCTGGTCGCTGAATGCCGAGCATGGCAAGGAACAATCGGGGGAGCAGGGGGGCGCAAATGTTTTTTCCGCGGCCTTTACCGCTTTGTTCCTAAGCGGATTGGGGGGGAAGGCACAGGTCGCGGCGTGCGTGCTGGCGCTGAACAGTCAGGCGCCGGTCATGAGCGTGGCCGGCGCGACGCTGGGCGTACTGCTGGCCTGTCTACCCGCTGTCCTGCCTGACGATCGCCTGCTCAAGCGCCTGCCGGTCAATACAGCACACTGGGGCGCAGCGGTGATTTACGCCGTGCTGGCCTATATCGCCGTCACCAAGGGCGGGATCGCCCTCTGGTTCCTGACCGGGAAAAGCGTGAGCTAAAGGCGCTGCTGATAGCGGCTTTCTTTGCCAGAATACGGCGTTGTTGTGTTGATCTGGCATTGCCGTACTCATCGTACTGCCAGCGGCTTGTCGCCTTGTCTTTGGCAAAGTCGAGCGATAGCGACTCCCTTTGCCAAAATACGGCG
>CALHZD010000103.1 GCA_938040985.1 uncultured Propionivibrio sp. | reverse complement strand
TGAGGCGCTGGGAGGATCGCGCGCCTGGTTCGAAATGCTTTACAAAGTCGTCGGCAAGGGCACGGCGCTGCTGGCAAAACAACGCGAAGGCGCCGAAATCGGCATTCTTGGCCCGCTTGGCACGGGATTCCAGTGCCGCGGCGATGAAAAGGAGGAACACCTGCTCGTCGGCGGTGGCATCGGTCTGGCGCCGCTCTACCTGCTTGCCGCCGATCTGGTCAAAAAACAGCGAGCGCCGGTCAGGCTGTTCGCCGGCGGGCGCACACACGCCGACCTGCTCTGTCTGGAAGACTTTCAGCGCCTCGGCATCGATTGCCACACCGCCACCGAGGACGGCTCACATGGCGAACGCGGTTTTGTCACGCTTGCCCTGACCCGCTATCTCGATGCCCTGCCGGGCAAGGCTGCACTCTACGCCTGCGGGCCGGAGGGCATGTTACGCGCTATCGCCCGGATCGCCGCCGAACGCGAACTGCCCTGCCAGGTTTCGCTGGAAGCGCATATGGCCTGCGGCGTCGGCGCCTGCCTGGCCTGCGTCGTGCCGGGCAAGCGCCACACGCCGCAAACGCCCGACTATCGCCGCGTCTGCGCCGAAGGTCCGGTTTTTCCGGCCGCTGAACTGCAATGGCAGCCATAAAGAGGTAAATGCATGAACGCGCAAACCCTCAACATGGCCGTCGATCTCGCCGGCATCCGCCTGCGTAATCCGGTGATGACCGCTTCCGGCACCTTCGGCTACGGCGAGGAATTCGCCGACTACGTCGACCTGCACAAAATCGGCGCCTACATTACCAAGGGACTGTCGCCGCGCCCGCGCCCCGGCAATCCGACGCCGCGCACGGCCGAAACGCCGGCCGGCATGCTCAACGCCATCGGCCTGCAAAATGTCGGCATTGATGCCTTTATCGAAAAAAAGCTGCCGTTCATCCGCAGCATTGATACGCCCTGCATTGCCAACTTTTTCGGCGACGATCTCGGCGAATACGCGGAAATGGCGGCGCGCCTCGACGCATTGCCCGAAATCGCCGGCCTGGAAATCAACATCTCGTGCCCGAACGTCAAACACGGTGGCATCGCCTTCGGCACTGATCCGGCCAGCGCCGCGCGCGTCGTTGCCGCCTGCCGCCAGGCCACGAAAAAGCCGCTGATCGTCAAGCTCTCGCCCAATGTCACCGACATCGTCGTCATGGCGAAAGCCTGCGCCGACGCCGGCGCGGATGCGTTGTCGCTGATCAACACGCTGGTTGGCATGGCCGTCGATCTGGAGCGCCGCCGCCCGGTGCTCGCCAACATCACCGGCGGCCTCTCCGGCCCGGCGGTCAAGCCGGTCGCGCTGCGCATGGTCTGGCAGGTCGCCCGCGCCGTCAGCCTGCCGGTCATCGGCATCGGCGGCATCATGAGCGCAACGGACGCCCTTGAATTCATGCTGTGCGGCGCCAGCGCCGTCCAGATCGGCACCGCCAGCTTCATCACGCCGGACAGCGCGCAACGCATCGCCGAAGAAATGGCAGCCTGGCTGCGCGCGCACGGCGAGAACGACGTGCGCAACCTGATCGGCGCGCTCAAAACCTGAACGGGCGCAGCGCAGCGATTGTCGAGTTTGCCAACAAGCGCCGCTGCAGTCCGCGTAAACAGGGCATCTCCAGATACCCCCTCCGAAACCGGCGTAGACAGGGCGTTTCCGGGCATGCCTCTCTGAAGCCCGCACGGATAAAGGAGCTCCGGGCAAGAGCCTCTGGAAGGCTTATAAATAAAGGGCTTCAGGCCACCCCTGCGGAGATGTAGGTAAATAAAAGACTTCCGGACAGGCACCCGGAGAAGCCCTATTTATAAGGGTTTCGGAGCATGTGCTCTGAAATGCCCTAAATACGCGGGCTAGCGGGCAGCCATATTTGAGACGTCCAAAATATAGCGGCTCGACTTTGCCAAAAGACAAGGCGATAAGCCGCAGGCAGTATGAGTAATACGGCAAAGTGAGCTAACGCCGTATTTTGGTAAAAGAAGCCGCTATTTTCCGGTTTATGTTTTGTGATGCTCTGAAGCCCTTGTATTTAGGGCGTTTCAGAGCGTTTTATGTTTTCTGG
>CALHZD010000102.1 GCA_938040985.1 uncultured Propionivibrio sp. | reverse complement strand
CTGGCTGCCGTTGACGGCTTCTTTGCTGTTGGCGGCAATATTGCCGTCGGTTACACCGGTAATTGTGTTACCACCATTATTCAAACCATTCTTAGTCAAGCTAACCGGGTTACCTGAAGCCTGAGTAATGGTTACCCCACCGGCATTAGTTACTGTTTTGTTACCCGCTGCATCTTGGGTGGTTACACTGGTAAAAGTGGGCGCTTCTTTCATGCTGACGGTAACAATGGTTTTACCAGTGCCTGCATCCTGAGTAACGCTGGTTTTCAGGTTGTTAGTAGAAGTAGCTTCTGTAGTGTTGCCGGCAACAATGGCCAACTCCTTGCCCAATTGATGAGTTTTGAGGCTGTTATTATCGGCATTCACGCCAAAGCCTAAGCCGTTCACGACGGAATACAACTGGCTACCATTAACGGCGTCGGTGCTGGTGGCGGTAATTGCGCCCGGGGCAACATGTTTGATTTGACGTTCAGCACCAGCCGCTCCCACCGATACTTGATCGCCTGCCGCAACATTAGTCGCACCGGCAAAACCACTGTATGTTATCGATCCGATAGTGGTGCTAGTTACGGCAGAAGCATTCACTTTGGTGGTGCTTCCATTGCCCAAAGCAACAGAATTTTCCAAGGAGGCACTAGCATCATGGCCAAGCGCAGCAGCATCTTTTACTGTCGCTTTTGCTCCCGAACCAAATGAAACAGCGCCATATCCCGTAGCTTCCGCTCTAAAACCGGCGGCAGTTGTGTAATCCGCCACAGCGGCTCCGGCTTTTGTACCAGTTCCCGAGTAGCTTTCGCGCCCCACAGCCACTGAACCAACACCGGTAGCTTTTGCCTGATAGCCAATTGCCGCACCGCCATCTTTCTTAGCTTCTGTAAAGGCACCAAGCGCTGTAGCATGCGCCGCGGTCGCTTTGGCTGTATACCCAACCGCCGTCACCTTTCCCTGCTTGCTAGCATCAGAAGCCTCCGCGCCCGCGCCGATAGATACCGCATCCATAACGGTCGCCTTGGTATCGACACCAATCGCGAGTGTATTCCTTTGCTTGTTTGCATCCAGCAAAGTTTGTCCACTCCCTATGCGGATGCTATCGGTTCCGCCTGAACCGTTTACGCCGCGGTCACCCAGGCCGATGATGCCGCTGTTGACATCCAGGCGGCCGCCCAAGGTCAGATTTTTAGAACCATTATTAGTAGCGCTTGCAGCGCCATTGTTATCGCCATAGAACAAAGTGCGGTTGGTCTGCGTATCGCGCGCTTCACTAGCTACATTGGTACGCGAATTACATGGGTTATATGAAGAGCTCAGACCAAAATAAGTGGTTGGCGGCACCCACACCCCCCCTATTCCCTGCAAAGGCGTCGAAATAGGTGTAGCAGTGCCCGGCTGTATGGCGTATGTAACCGTGTTTGAACTATCAGGAAAAGCGTTACAGTTAACATCCTGACCGTCATTGATGTAGATGCCGGGGGCGGCATTGGCCTGGCCGGCCGCCAGCGCCAAGGCAGACACTATGACGGCGGGAGCAAAGCGCTGGGCTTTTTTAATGCCCGATCTGTCCAAAACAACAGTGCCGACCCCTCCCACGCCGGAAGAAGCCGATTTACCATGTGATTTGGCCGTTTCCTGCACGGCGACCCAAGCGGCCAACGCTTCATTCCAGACGGTTTTATAAATGCGGTTCATAGAAAAATCTCCATACAAATCGCCTGATTGGCGAGGTCGTGCGTTAATACGAAGGTTTTAAAATCGAGGCAGACTGCAAAGTCTGTAATAGAGAATCACGTGTGAGCGCAGACGAAAATATTCGGGCCTTCCGTAGCCGCTTTGCCCGTTCCATCTGTCCCATCCGTTTTGCGCCGTGGCGCACCAGCAAAACCGCCTAAACCGCCTATCAAGACTTGTGACTTGCGCCAGCGCCTAAAAAACTGAGAAGACTGAGCGGCTTTGCTGCCAGCAGGGCAATGTCAGCCAATCCGGCTGAACAATCATGAATACATTGCAACATAAATCGCAATTTATACCCAATTCCGTAAACAAGATGTGAAATAGTTTACAACTGACTGATTTTATTTGCAATCAAACAACATTTTTACCTTATGGAACAAAGATGCCGGCCATGACGCCCCACCCAGAAAACCTGCGCGCGATTGGATGGACAGAACAGCATAAAGTTCCGCGCTGAAATCCCGCCTTGCACGGCCAATACCGCCTTGTCTCGGCATGACAATAGCGATACGATACACCATAACACAAGCTTACGCTGGGTTACACGAGCGCTTATCGGCATCACATACAGGCGCATGGTCGTAAGTATTTATACACATCCATACACTGCGCATAGCTTGCATATTTTCTCTTGCCCTTCTTTTTTGCCATCTCTTTGCAAAGCACAACACACACGAGTACGAGGACCCCATGAGAACGACCGCTTCTGTTCGCCGCCGTATCGCCGCATCATTGCTGCTGCTTGCCGTAAGCGCACCGGCGCTGGCGCTCAAGCCCGTCCGCATCACACCGCAGGGCGAGGTTTCCCGGATCAGGCAGTTTGTGGTGCAGTTCGACACCGAAGCCGTCACCGCCGGTCAGCCCGGCGCGCCCGCCCCGTATACGATCGCCTGCGAGAGCGGTAACGCCAAAGTGAAAATCCCCGCCCACCATGCCGCCTGGCGCAATGCTAAAACCTGGGCGGCCGATTTTGACGACGATCTGCCGCCTGACGTTCGCTGCACGGCCAAAGCGATCGCCGGCTTCAAATCGCCGAAGGGTGAAGCGCTGCCGCCGGGCGTCGTCCAGTTCAGAACGGGCGCGCCGTTTATCCGCTATCTCATGCCGAGCGGTCAAATCGACGAGGCGCAGATTTTCATCCTCAATTTCAACGGCGACGTCAACGCCGCCAGCGTGCAGGCGACCAGCCGCTGCCAGGTCGAAGGCATCGGCGAAACCATACCGACAGTGCTGGTTGAAGGTAAAGAGCGCACGGATATCCTCTCCACCCGCTGGTTCGCCAAAACGGCCGAACAGCAGCCGAACCGCTACGTACTGCTGCGCTGCAACCGCACCCTGCCCGCCAAGGCGGCCGTGACGCTCCACGTCGGCGAATACCGCAGCGCAGGCGGCCTGATCAACAAGAGGCCGAGAAGATACGGCTTCAACGTCCGCCCGCCCTTCGAGGCCGAATTCAGCTGCGAGCGCCCGAACGCGCAAGCCGCCTGTCTGCCGATCCGCCCGCTGACGCTAAGCTTCAACAGCCCGATTCCCGTCGAACAGGCGAAAAAAATCCTCCTGAAAACCGGCAAGGAAGACCTTTCTCCCAGCCTGAGCAGCGATGAAGCGAAAAGTAGCGATGTTTCCACGGTCAGCTTCAAGGCGCTGTTCCCCGAGCAGGCCAGCATGCAGATCGTTCTGCCTGCCGATCTGCGCGACGACGCCGGTCGTACCCTGCGCAATGC
This sequence comes from uncultured Propionivibrio sp., assembly GCA_938040985.1. GTDB lineage: Bacteria > Pseudomonadota > Gammaproteobacteria > Burkholderiales > Rhodocyclaceae > Propionivibrio. The sequence goes on along the minus strand of CALHZD010000102.1, from coordinate 7,927 downwards.
CGACAGCTTTCCGCTGACCGTCAAAACCGGCCCGATGCCGCCGCTGGTCAAGTTCGCTTCGACCGACTTTGGCATCATCGAACGCTTTGCCGAAGGCAAAAACGGCCCGGCGCTGCTGCCGGTCAGCCTGCGCAACGTCGAGTCGGGCGAGGCCGTCCAGGCCTCCGGCAACGCCAAACTGGAAGCCAACCTGCGCACACTGACGCTAACCTCCGATGCGGACATCATCCGCTGGTACCGAAAAATCCAGCGTTACCAGAACCAAAGCATCGTCTCCCGCCAGCAAGCCGCCCAGGACAACGCCAGCAATTTGCCGCCGCCGGTCCCCAAACCGGCCAAAGGCTCGCCGGAAGAAGAGCTGCCGCGCATCGACGACAGCGACGTCGAAACCCGCGCTATTTCCCTGCTGGCTAAAATTCCCGGCGTACAGACACAAGCCGTTCCCGTAGACGGAAAAGCCGCCGCGGCGTCTCCACGGCCGTTCGAAGTCATCGGCATTCCCATGCAGCCCGGCTTCCACGTACTGGAAGTCGCCTCTTCGCTACTCGGCGAAAGCCTGCTTGACACGCGTTACGGCAAACATCCGATGTACGTGCGCACCAGCGCCCTGGTAACGAACCTCGGCGTACATTTCAAGCGCGGGCGGGAAAACGCGCTAGTCTGGGTGACGCGGCTGGACGACGGCAAGCCCGTCGCCAACGCGCAGGTCGCCATCAGCAGCTGCGATGGCAAGCCGCTGGTCAACGGCCAAACCAACGAGCAGGGCATCTGGCAATCGCCCGCCGCCATCAACGCTCCCGAATGCAACAGCGAAGAAACCGGCTACGGCGATGCGCTCTTCGTCAGCGCCCGCGCCGCCGACGCCAACGGCGTGCAAGACATGGCCTTTGTCTGGAGCGACTGGGATCGCGGCATCGAAACCTGGCGTTTCAACGCGCCGACCAGCGAACGGGGAACCTTTGATCTGCGCGCGCACAGCGTGCTTGACCGCAGCCTGTTCCGCGCCGGCGAAACGGTCTCCATGAAGCACTACCTGCGCGCCGAAAATCTGCAAGGCCTTACGGCCGCATCCGCGACGCCGGATGTGCTGCGTATCACGCACCTGGGCAGTGGTGAAAAAGTCGAACTGCCGCTGCAATGGCAGGCCAACGCCGGCGGCGGCCAGAGCGCCGTCAGTGAATGGCCGATCCCGAAGAACGCCAAGCTCGGCGAGTACCAGATCACGCTGACCGGCAAAGACCAAAACAATGGCGAGGTCTGGCTGGAAAGCGGCAGCTTCCGCGTCGAAGAATTCCGCCTGCCGACGATGACCGGCAGCATCGTCCCCGTCGATAAGCCGCCGTTCGCGGCGCTGAACAAGCTGCCCGTGCGCGTGCAGCTGGCCTACATCAACGGTGGCGCGGCCAGCGGCCTGCCGGTGCACGTGTCGGCCAGCAGTTCGCCGGGTTGGGTCAACTTCCCCGGCCGCGATGAATTTTCTTTCGGCAAGACGCGGCGCTGGCGTCATGAGACGGACGAGGAAGAGGAAGAGGAAGAGGATGGCAATGCGGAGGATTCGGGCGGTACGCGCCTGCTCGCCGACCGTTTGGCGCTCAAGCTCGACAAGAACGGCAGCGGCGAACTGTCCATCGAAAACATTCCGGCCAGCGACGCGCCGCTGGACATCACGCTCGAAGCGAGCTACAGCGATCCCAACGGTGAAATCCAAAGCCTGCAAAGCCGGCAGCGCATCTGGCCGGCGGCCGTCGTCGCCGGCATCAAGACCGAAGGCTGGGTATCGGTCAACAAGGATCTGAAGCTTCAGGCGCTGGCGCTCAATACCGACGGCACGCCGAAAGCGAACGCCAAACTCAACGTGCGCGCCGTCGCGCACACGACCGTGACCAGCCGCAAGCGCCTGGTCGGCGGCTTCTATTCTTACGACAACCAGCAAAGCGTCAAGGACCTGGGCAGTGTGTGCAGCGGCAGCAGCGACAGCCGCGGACTGCTGCTTTGCAACGTCAAAATCGCCGAGGCGGGCGAAATTGAGTTGATCGCCACCGCCAGCGACGACAAAGGCAAGACTTCCGAAGCCAGTACAAGCGTGACCGTCACGCGCCAGGGCGAAATCTGGTGGGGCGGCGAAGACCACGACCGCATGGACCTCCTGCCGGAAAAACGCGCCTATCAGCCGGGCGAAACCGCCAAACTCCAGGTGCGCATGCCCTTCCGTCGCGCCACGGCGCTGCTGACGGTCGAACGCGAAGGCATCCTGCACAGCGAAATTGTCACGCTGACCGGCCAGGATCCGACGGTGGAACTGAAGATCCGTCCGGAATGGGGGCCGAACGTCTACGTCAGCGTCCTGGCGCTGCGCGGCCGTCTGTACGAAGTTCCCTGGTACAGCTTCTTTACCTGGGGCTTCAAGTCGCCCCGCGAATGGTGGCAGGCTTTCCGCTACGACAGCAAGGAATACGCCGCGCCGACGGCGCTGGTCGACCTGAGCAAGCCGGCCTATCGCCTTGGCATGGCGGAAATTGAAGTCGGCCTTACGGACCGCGCCCTGAAAGTCGACGTCAAGGCCGACAAGGAAAATTATCAGGTGCGCGAGCAGGCGCAGGTGACGATTGACGTGCGCCTGCCGGACGGCAAGCCGGCCGCCAATGCGGAAGTCGCCGTCGCCGCCGTCGATCAGGCTCTGCTCGAACTGCTCCCCAACCGGAGCTGGGATCTGCTGCACGCCATGTACCAGCCGCGCGCCTGGGGCGTTCAGACGGCCACGGCGCAGATGGAAATCGTCGGCCGCCGCCACTATGGTCGTAAGGCTGTCGCCGCCGGCGGCGGCGGCGGCACGGGGCTGACGCGCGAACTGCTCGACACTCTGTTGCTGTGGAATCCGCGGGTCAAGCTCGACGCCAACGGGCAAGCCAAACTGAGCGTACCGCTCAACGATGCGCTGACCCGCTTCAAGATCGTCGCCATAGCCGACAGCGGCCTGGACCGCTTTGGCACCGGCGAAACGAGCATCCGTTCCACGCAGGATCTGCAAATTGTCAGCGGCCTGCCGCCGCTGGTGCGCGAAGGCGACCAGTTCCGCGCGCAAATCACCCTGCACAACACCACCCGGAAGGAAATGAAGGTGGACGTGACACCGCGCGCCACGCTGCTTGAACTCAAGCCGCAGACGGTCACCCTTCCCGCAGACGGCGCGCAGGAAATCGCCTGGGAGGTGACCGCCCCGGTGCAGCTCGCCTTCACCCGCACACAGGAAATCCTTTGGGAAATCAGCGCCAAGGATACGGCCGGCAGCCGGGCGACCGACGCGCTGAAGATCAGCCAGCGCATTGTCCCGGCCACGCCCGTCACCGTGCAGCAGGCGATGCTGGCGCAGGTCGACGGGCAGCAGATCGACTTTGCGCCGCCGCCGGGCAGCCTGAGCGAACCGGCCGGCAAAGTCGCGCGCGGCGGCCTCAAGGTCACGCTACAGCCTTCGCTGGCCGAAAGCCTGCCGAGCGTGCGCGACTGGTTCGCCAACTACCCGTTTGCCTGTCTGGAACAAAAAACCAGCAAGGCCATCGGCCTGCGCGACAAGGCGCGCTGGCAATCCATCCTCGACGATCTGCCGACCTACCTTGATGCCGACGGCCTGGCCAGCTATTTCCCGCCGCAGACGGACGGCCCGGCGCGCGGCAGCGATACGCTGACCGCCTACCTGCTGGCCGTGGCGCACGAAGCGGGCAAGATCGACCCCGCCTGGCAGCTGCCGGCCGCCCAGCGCGACCGCATGCTGGCCGGGCTAACCCGCTTCGTCGAAGGCAAAATCGAGCGCAAATTCTGGAGCCCGCGCGCCGACCGCGACCCGCGCAAGCTCGCCGCGCTCGAAGCGCTGTCGCGCTACGGGCGCTTGCAGGCACGCATGCTGACCAGCCTGACGATCGCGCCGAATGAATGGCCGACGCACGCGCTGATCGACTGGGTCAGCATCCTGCAACGCACGCCCGGCATTCCGGAACGCAACGCCCGCTACGAGGAAGCCATGCAGATCCTGCGCAGCCGTCTGAGCTACCAGGGAACTCAACTGGTTTTCAGCACCGAGCGCGATGACTACTGGTGGTGGCTGATGGTCAACGGCGATGTCAATGGCGCGCGCCTGATGCTCGCCGTACTCGATGATCCGGCGTGGAAGGACGACCTGCCGGCGCTGGCCGTCGGCCTGCTCGCCCGCCAAAAACATGGCACCTGGGCAACCACCAACGCCAATCTGTGGGGCGGTCTGGCCATCGAGCGCTTTGCCGCAAAAACCGAAACCGCGCCCGTCGCCGGCCAGACGCGCATCAGTCTGGGCGGCAAAGAGGAAACGATCGACTGGAGCAAGGTGACGCGCGCGCCGGAAACCGGCGACACGCTGGGCAAGATGGCCACCGCGCAGGCCGGGTACGGGGCGATGCCGGGGGCGCAGTCGTACATCAACAACAGCGCGCTGCTGCCCTGGACAAGCGCAGGCGGCGGCAAGCCGGCGACGCTGACGATGCGGCAACAGGGCAGCGGCAAGCCGTGGGCAACGGTGCAGGCGCTGGCCGCCGTGCCGCTCAAAGCGCCGCTTGCCGCCGGCTACGCCATCAAAAAGACGGTGACGCCGACGCAGCAGGCCGTCAAGGGCAAGGTGACGCGCGGGGATGTCTGGCGCGTCCGGCTTGAAATCAATGCGGCCGCCGACATGACCTGGGTGGTTCTCACCGATCCGGTGCCTGGCGGCGCAACCCTGCTCGGCAGCGGCCTGGGACGCGACTCGGCGCTGGCCACCGGCGATGAACAAAGCGGCGGCAGAGGCTGGCTGGCCTTCGTCGAGCGCAGTTTTGAAGCCTACCGAGCCTATTACGAACACCTGCCCAAGGGTAAAACCGTCATCGAATACACGGTGCGCCTGAACAACGCCGGCAACTTCAACCTGCCGCCGACGCGGGCCGAAGCGCTGTATGCGCCGGAAGTCTTCGGCGCAACGCCCAATGCACCGGTGCGCGTGGAGCAAGCCAATCCGTAGTCTTCACGCCCCCGCTCCGCCCGCCCCGCTCCGGCCGCCGCCCCACACGCTGCCTTCATTGCAAGCCGGCGCGGGGCGGACGGACGGACGGGTCATCAGCGTCAAACGGCTGGCACGAAAACAGGCGCAGCGGACACCGTTCACCATCGCCGCGCAGCACAAACTTCTCGTTGCGCTGCGCGCCCTGCTGCTGGCGGGAGGACTGTGCCTGCCGGTCATCGGGCTAGCTACGGGACTGGATACGCCGACCTTCGACGAAGTCAAGCAGGATTTCACCTCATCCGAATCGTTTCTGCTCGACCGCCACGGCGAAGTCATTCACCGTCTGCGCATCAATCCCCACGAACGGCGCGGCGAATGGGTCGCGCTGGCGGATATTTCGCCGGCGCTGCGCCTGGCCATCCTCCTCAGCGAGGACAAACGTTTCTACGAACACAGCGGCGTCGACTGGCGCGCCGTCAGCGCGGCGGCCTGGGGCAATTTGTGGAATGAAAAGACGCGCGGCGCTTCGACCATCAGCATGCAGCTCGTCGGACTGATCGACGAAGATTTGCGGCAAGGCCGGCGCGGCCGCACGCTATTGCAGAAATTCGGCCAGGCGGCCGCCGCACGCCTGCTGGACGGACGCTGGCGTAAAGACCAGATTCTCGAAGCCTATCTCAATCTGGTGCCGTTTCGCGGCGATACGGTCGGCATCGACGCCCTGAGCCGTTCGTTGTTCAACAAGGCGGCGCATGGGCTGGACGCGCGGGAAGCCGCGCTGGCCGCCGCCCTGGTGCGATCGCCCAACGCGCCGGTGAAGACGGTTTCCCGACGCGCTTGCCTGCTGCTCGCGCAGATGCGCCAGACGGCGACCGGCAAAGAAGACCGGGACGCGCCGGCGTCGCCGGATAAGACGGAAACGGCGCAAACCGGCAAAAGCAGCGGCAATGACGATGACCCCGGCTGCGGGAAGCTCCACCTGTTCGCCGCCAGCGCCATGCAGCACCGGCGCTGGGCGCCCAGCGAGGGCATCGCGCCGCACCTCGCCCGCCGCCTGCTGACGGAGGGCGCGCCGGGGACGCGACTGCGCAGTGCGCTTTCGGCGCCGCTGCAACGTCTGGCCACGGCCGAACTGCACCGCCAGCTGCGCGAACTGGCCGGCCGCCACGTGCAGGACGGCGCCGTGCTGGTGCTCGACAACGAAAGCGGCGAAACGCTCGCCTGGGTCGGCAGCAGCGGCCTGCTAAGCAGCGCCCCCGATCTGGACTTCGTCACGGCGCCGCGCCAGCCCGGCTCGACGCTCAAGCCCTTTCTGTACGCACAGGCCATTGCCGAAAAGCGCCTGACCGCCGCCTCGCTACTTGACGATTCGCCTGCTGTCATTGCCACCTCAGGCGGCCTTTACATCCCGCAGAATTACGACCGTCACTTTCGCGGCTGGGTCTCGGTACGCCAGGCGCTGGCCGCTTCGCTCAACGTTCCGGCCGTGCGCGCCATCGGCATGGTCGGCGTCAATCCCTTTGCCCGTCAGCTTGGGCGATTGGGCATTGCGCTGCCGCATCCCGGCGATTATTACGGCTACAGCCTTGCCCTGGGCAGCCCGGAAATCAGTCTGCTGCACATGACCAACGCTTATCGCGCGCTCGCCAATGGCGGGCGTTACAGCAACATCCGCCTGCAACCAGCCGGCGATTCCGCCGCGTCCGGCCGCGCCATCACGCCGCAGGCAGCGCGCGCGCCCGAAAAACCCGACTCTCCAAACACGCCCGCCGTGATGCCGGAAGCAGCCTTCATCGTCGGGCAGCTGCTCTCCGACAACAACGCCCGCATCCCGACCTTCGGCGTCAACAGCCTGCTGCGCACGCCTTTCTGGAGCGCGGTGAAAACCGGCACCAGCAAGGACATGCGCGACAACTGGGCGATCGGCTGGAGCCGGCGCTACACCGTCGGCGTCTGGGTCGGGAATGCGCGCGGCGATCCGATGCACCGCGTCAGCGGCGTCAGCGGCGCCGCGCCGGTCTGGGCGGCGATCATGCGTTACCTGCATCGCGCCACGCCCAGCCTGCCGCCTGCGCCGCCGGCGGGCGTCGTCAGCGCGCCGGTGCGCTTTTCCCTGCCGCCCGAACGGACGGGCACGGGCGCTCCGACGGATACGGCCATCGAACCGCCGCGCAACGAATGGTTTATCGCCGGTACGCAGCAGGCCGTTTTTGCCGCGCCCGCCCATGCGCAACAAGCCGCTGGCGCAGACGGCGCGGGCGAACCTGCCGGACGTATCGAAGCCCCCGCCGACGGCACCATTCTCGCGCTCGATCCGGATATTCCGCCGAAGCGGCAACGTCTGCTCCTGCGCGCCAACATCGGCAACGGACAATGGAAAATCGACGGCAAGCCTGTCGGTCACGGACATACGCAGGCCTGGCTGCCGCTGCCGGGCAGGCACCGCATCGAGCTGTACAGCCGGCGCGGCGCGCTGCTCGACACCGTGCGCATCGAAGTGCGCGGCGCCTTTGCCGTCGCCGACGCCCCGCGCTCGCGCTGAATTCCTGCATGACCCGGCGCTGCCGCCTACACGCCTACTCCGCCAATCACCGACGCCTGCCCGCGTATTTAGGGCATCTCCAAGGAGGATGCTCCAAAGCCCTTGTAAATAGGGCATTTCAGAGCACCCGCCCACCAGCCATTCATTCATAAGGGTTTCAGAGCATCTGCCCGGAGCGCCTTTATTTACGGGCATCTCCGGAGTGATTGATAGCGGCTTCCTTTGCCAAAACACCGCGTTGCTGTGTTGGCCTGGCTTTGCCGTATTACTCATACTGTCTGCGGCTCGCCGCCTTGTCTTTTGGCAAAGTCAAGCCGCTATGTTTTAGGCGTCTCAAATATGGACGTCCTGAACCCCGCGTATTTAGGGCATCTCAGCGCACG
>CALHZD010000101.1 GCA_938040985.1 uncultured Propionivibrio sp. | reverse complement strand
AGAAAGTCAGCGGGGCGCGCTGCCGCTCAGCGCAACGGCATCAAGAGAGGTTTCGTGGGGAAGGCCGGCGCGCAGGCTTAAACTAATTCCGTGTGTTTGGAGCGTTTTCGAATACCTGCCCACTATCCGGTGAATAGCGTTAGCTTGCGGTATGATTTGCCGGCTTTCGTTTTTGGAAGCAGAGGCTTTCATCAGGAGTTCCGCATGGCTGACCGTAAAATTCTCGTCGTAGATGACGACAAACGTTTGAGGGATCTTCTGCAACGCTATCTCGGCGAACAGGGTTTTTTCGTGCGTACGGCAGAGAACGCCGCCGCCATGGATAAAGCCATTTCACGTTATCGCTTTGATCTGATTGTGCTCGACCTGATGCTGCCTGGCGAAGACGGGCTGTCGATCTGCCGCCGTCTGCGATCTGATGATCCGCAGCTGGCGATTGTCATGCTGACGGCCAAGGGCGATGAAATCGACCGTATCGTCGGGCTGGAAATGGGCGCGGACGATTATCTGCCCAAACCGTTCAACCCCAGGGAGCTTGTTGCCCGTATTCAGGCGGTATTGCGCCGCCGAGTCGACGTGGTGCCCGGAGCGCCGACCGTAGAGGATAAACGTGTTGTTTTTGGCGAAGTTGAAGTCGATCTGGCGACGCGGGAACTCAAAAAGAACGGCGAAACCCTATCGCTGACGACCGGTGAATTTGCTGTCCTGAAAGCGTTGCTCGAACATCCGCGGCAATCACTCTCGCGCGACCGCCTAATGTCACTCGCACGCGGGCGGGAGCAAGGGCCTTTTGACCGTACCATTGACGTCCAGGTGTCGCGCCTGCGCAAGCTGATTGAGCCGGACCCGGCCAATCCGCGCTATCTGCAAACCGTTTGGGGCTTTGGTTACGTATTCGTACCCGACGGCCAAAACCGTTGACACTCAATGGTGCGGAAATGCTCAGCCGTTTTTATCCACGCACGCTGCTTGTTCGTACTTTTCTGCTGATCAGCATTTTGCTGGCTGTCTGCATTTCCATCTGGGCGACACTGATCACCCTCACTGAACACGCACCGCGCGCCCGGCAACTCGGCCAGCTCACGGTCAGTGTCGTCAATCTGACTCGGGCAGCCTTGGTTGCCGCCAATCCCGAGTGGCGCATGGCTTTGCTGCGTGATCTTGCTGAAAATGAAGGCGTGCAGATTTATCCGATTGAACCGGGTGATGTCGTTAAGGATTTGCCCGATACGCCATTTTTCCGCGATTTTATTGCCGCAACGCGTGCCGAACTGGGGGCTGAAACACGGTTTGCGGGCACAATCAACGATCAGCCCGGCATCTGGGTCAGTTTTCCGCTCTATGCCGCTGAGGAGGCCGAATACTGGCTCATGCTGCCGGGCAAACGCGCTGAGAGCGAGTTTCCGCTGTATTGGTTGGGCTGGGGATGTCTGGCCCTGTTGCTGGCGATGCTGGTGGCCTGGCTAATCGTTTCCCGCATTACGCGGCCATTGCGCAAGTTGATGGAAGCGGCGCAAGCGGTGGGGCTTGGTCTACATCCTGAGCCGGTTCCCGAAAATGGCGCCTGCGAATTGGCGCAATTGGCCGCTTCATTCAACCGCATGTCGGAAGATCTCAAACGCATGGATGCCGAACGCGCCGAAGTGCTGGCAGGTATTTCGCATGACCTGCGCACGCCGCTGGCGCGTTTGCGGCTGGAATCGGAAATGTCGATTGCCGATGAGACGGCGCGCCAGGCTGTTGCCAGCGACATCGAGCAGATGGACGCCATCATCGGCCAGTTTCTCGATTACGCGCGCGGTAATGACGAACCGATCGAGCCGTGCGATGTCGGCGCCCTGATCCGGCAGGTCGCCGAATCTGTTCGTCGCACGGCGGATTGTAATCTGACGGTGCATCTCGACACGCTGCCGCCGCTGGCCGTTCGGCGCAAAGCGCTGACCCGCGCCTTGACCAATCTGATCGACAATGCCCGGAAATATGGCGGCGGCGAGATTACGATTGCCGCTTGCCAGACAAAGGGCCATCTTTGGGTCGATATCATGGATCGTGGCCCGGGCATTCCGCCTGAGGAGCTGGAACGGCTCAAGCGCCCCTTTACCCGCCATAACGCTGCACGCAGCAACGTCGATGGCACAGGATTGGGACTGGCGATTGTCGAGCGCATCGCACGCCTGCACGGCGGCAGCCTGCACCTGCATCCACGTGCGGGCGGCGGCCTGCTTGCCCGCCTTCAACTGCCGCTTGCCGCTCACCCGAAAGAAGATCATCAAGCCTGAAGCAATATTGCCAGCGGCGCGCCTGTCACAGCATGGCCGGGAAACAAATCATTACATCTTGAAGCGGGGCGGGGAAGCATGTGTTCTGTATCATTGGCCTCATTTTTTCAGTACTTCCAGAAAGCGATGTGACTTAGTTCACAGACAATATTTTCGCAACGCATCAAAGTACCGACCAAGCACAACGCCAACATCCGCCCCTTTACTTTTTATGCCCTGTAAAGTCATTTGATGGACAACACCATGAAACAGCGCTTTCATTTCATCGCAGCATTGGCGGTGTTATTGGGGCTGTCTGCGTCATACGCTCACGCAAGGCGCGGGGAGGGCGGCGAATCACCGCGCGGTCAGCGCCCGGCCGCCTGGGTATCGCCACAAGGGGAAAATTTTAGCGAGCGCGCACCTTCGCAAGCGCATGGGTATGAACATGCCGAGGAACCGCCTTTCGAAGTGCAGCATTTTCGTCGCCTGTCGCCAGAAGAGCGGCGGCAATTGCGCCGTGACATCCGCAATGCCGGACGCGAGGTTTACCGGACGCGGCCGTAAATCGTCGGCTGGGTAAGGCGTTTCCGGGGAGGCGCCAGGAAGCCTACGTGGATAAAGGGTTTCCGATGGTGTGCCTGGAGATGCCCGAAATACGCGGGCTTCAGGCCAGACAGTTGTAGCTAGTCCACTATCGCCAGCCGGCCAGATACCGCCGGAGTCCGCGACAACAGGGCGATTCCAGCCCCTCTGAAACCCGCGTGGATAAAGGATCTCCGGGCGCCGCCTCTGAGATGCCCTATTTACAAGGGCTACAGGGCAGGCGCCTTTGATGCGCTTTTACCGTGTTGGCTCCTCATCTTCGGTTCGAGAAAGCGGCAGATGCCAGCCATATTTCAATGACAGCAGGCGAATGAGAATACAGGCCGAAGCGCCAAGCCAGGGGGTAAAAGTAGCCGACCAGCCGAGTGTGTTGCCAAGCACCTGAATGCCTGCGCCGGTCAGTGCCGCGACGGCATAGATTTCCTTACGGAGAATATTGGGAATGCGGGCAAGCAGGATGTCACGGACTACACCGCCACCGACTGCCGTTGCTGTGCCCAGCAGGATGGCGACCTGGGCGTTATGGCCGTAAAAAAGCGCTTTTTGCGCTCCGACGATGGCGTAAAAACCGAGTGCCAGCGCATCAAAAAAAGCCACAGGATGTTTGAAGCGGTCAAACCATTGCGGCGCATAGAGCACGATTGCGCCGCCGGCCAGTGTCGCGCAGAGGTAGCGCCAATCGGCCAGTCCGATGGGCGGCAGGGCGCCGATGCAGAGGTCACGAAAGATTCCGCCCGCCATGGCCGTGAGATAAGCGATGATGATGAGGCCAAACAGGTCGAGCCGGCGTTGCCGCGCGGCCTGGGCGCCGCTGATCGATGCGACGAAGGCTGCCGTGATGTCGGCTGAGGCATAAAGCGCCTGCTCGATGCTGTCAAGAGGAATGGCGGGAATGATCGGCAGCATGGTTTGTGCACAGGCAAAGTGATTTATAACGGTAGCGTACCGTCAGGGTATCGATTTTTTTCTACGAAATCCTTCGGCAATAAAGGCCACCGTTATGCGCCGGCTGGCCGTACGGCTTGTCGACAATTGCGATGTTCGCTGCTGAACACGAGGCGCACTGTACCTGAAAATGCTTTCAGATGATTCGTAGACGTTTGACACGATCTGCCCAAGGCGGGAGTATGGCGGATGATCTACGTTCGCGGATAAAACTGAGGAGTTTTGCCTGTAAGAGATATTTACATTGCGTTATTCATGCAGCGCCACGCGGATGATGCGACGCGGCGCTGCAATCACTTGACTTCGATTCTTTAACCGCAGGTACCGACAGCGCCGCAGGCCGTGCAGAAGTCACAGCCATCCTTGCGGATCATCGTGTAGTTGCCGCATTCGGCACATAACTTGCCCGCGGTAGGTTTGGGCGAGGTACGGCTGGCTGGCGCCTCCAGAATTCCCATCTGCTGCAAAGGCAGTCCGTTTTCGTCGAGGATGCCAAGCATCGCGTAGCGGTGGATGATGAGCCGTGCGATGTAGGCAACGGTTGACGGATAGGTCTGCTGTTTGCGCGAACCTGGAACGAAAGCCATAAAGTCGCCCAGCGGTTCCGGGTAATCGAGCAACTTGCGCAGCTTCATGCCGATCCAGGCCGGATCGAGCACGCGCATGTCGAGCGAAAGCAGTTTGGTCAGGCCGTCAAGTGCGCGCGGGTAATTGCCGGATAGCCAGACCGAGTAAGGACGCGTGACGCCATCAGGCAACGTGATTTCCTTGAGGCCAAGAACAAAATCTTCCTCGGTCGCCGGATTATAGATATCGACCGTCCAGGACAAGGTGCCGTCGGTTCCGGTCTTCGGCTCTTTGAGGCTGAACAGCGCGTCGAGCACGGGGGTGGGGCCGGATTTATTAAAAGCGTCGAGCTGCTTGACGCGGTATTCAATCAGCCTGGCCATGGCCGAAACGACGGAAGGCATGCGTTTGCGTTCGCCATACGGCGGGAAGGGCATGTCGAAGCCCTCGCCATCAGGCGTACGCGCAAGCGATTCGAGCTTAAGTTTGAGCCAGCCGTGGTCGTCGGCGCGCATATCCATTGACAGCGTTTTCGCGACGGCGCCCAGGCCGCGCGGTTGCGCAGGGCCATTGACCCAGGCTTCGAACGGCCAGACGCGTCCTTCTTGTTCGACATGACCGACGAACAGCGCAAATTTACCGAGTTCGTGCTCGATCATATACGTCCAGGCCAGGTTGCCTTCCGGCAACTCGGGGCGCCCCGGCCAGCGCAGGCTGGCAAGTACAGGCGCGGGCAACGTTTTGATCGACAGGCGTCGGTTAGCATCGCCATTGACAAAGTCTTGTGGCTGCTTCTTCTCGTCGGCCTTTTTCGGCTCGACCGAAAGGACTGAGCCGAGCACGCTGTTGGGGCGATAGGTCGCCAGCCCTTTTAATCCGGACTTCCAGGCCGACATATACAGATCCTGAAAATCTTCGTAGGGATATTCGGCCGGCACGTTGACCGTTTTCGAAATCGAAGTGTCAATGTAGGGGGCAACGGCGGCGACCATGTCTTTGTGCGCCTTGGCCGAAATTTCCAGCGCGGTGATGAAGTAATCCGGCAGGCGCTCGACATCGCCGCCAAGATGGCGGAATAAGCGCCAGGCATAATCTTCCACCGCGTATTCCTTGAGCGTACCGTCCGGCATCCGTTTTTTGCGGTTGTAAGTCCAGGAAAAGGGCGGTTCGATGCCGTTTGAGGCGTTATCGGCAAAGGCCAGCGAGATGGTGCCGGTGGGCGCGATCGAGAGAAGGTGCGAATTGCGCAGGCCATGCTTGCGGATTTCGGCCTTGATTGCAGCGGGCAGGCGCGAAGCGAAATTGCCGCCGGAAAGGTACAGCTCGGCGTTGAACAACGGAAAGGCGCCGCGCTCCTTGGCCAGTTCAACCGAGGAAAGATAAGCCGTATCGCGCATGAATTCGGAAATACGCGCGCCCATCGCGGTTGCCGCCGTGGTGTCATAACGCAGACCCAGCATGCACAGAGCGTCGCCCAGACCGGTAAAGCCCAGACCGATGCGGCGCTTGCTGGCCGCTTCCTGGCGTTGGCGTTCCAGCGGCCAGGCCGTGACGTCCAGCACATTGTCGAGCATGCGCGTTGACACCTTGATGACTTCGCCGAAGGCTTCAAAGTCGAATTCGGCGCGGTCGGAAAACGGGCGCCTGACGAACAATGTCAGATTGACCGAACCGAGGCAGCAGCAACCGTACGGGGGCAGGGGCTGCTCTGCGCAGGGGTTGGTCGCCTCAATCTGCTCGCAGTAATAGAGGTTGTTATCCCTGTTCATACGGTCCAGGAAAAGGATGCCCGGTTCGGCGTGGTCATAGGTGGATTTCATGACCTGATCCCAGAGATCGCGGGCGCGGACTTTGTGATAGACCCACATTCCGTCGTCGCGCTGGTAGGCGCCGCCCGCTTTCATATCGGCGTTCGGTTCGGCGCGGTGTACGAGTTCGACGTCGCCATCTTCCTCGACAGCCTGCATAAAACTGTCGGTCACGCCGATCGAAATATTAAAGTTCGTCAGGTCGCCTTTATCCTTGGCGTGGATGAAAACCTCAATATCCGGATGATCGCAGCGCAGGACGCCCATCTGTGCGCCGCGCCGCGCGCCGGCGGATTCGACGGTTTCGCAGGAACGATCGAACACGCGCATGTAGGACACCGGCCCGGATGCGCGCGATTGCGTGCCCTTGACCTGCGCGCCTTGCGGGCGGATCGAAGAAAAATCATAGCCGACGCCGCCGCCGCGCCGCATGGTTTCGGCCGCTTCGGCCAGTGCGCTGTAAATGCCGGGGCGGCCATCGACGAATTCGACGATCGAATCCCCCACCGGTTGCACGAAACAGTTGATAAGCGTTGCCGCCAGCGGCGTGCCGGCGGCTGAATTGATGCGTCCGGCTGGAATAAAGCCGTTTTCCTGCGCCCACAGGAATCGTTCTTCCCATTTGGCGCGCATCTTTTCTTCTTCCTGGGCGGCGAGCGCCCGGGCGACGCGGCGACGCACGTCATGAACGTTGATCTCGGCGCCCTTGGCGTATTTTTCGGCAAGCACTTCGCTGGAAATTTCCTGCTCGGTTAAGGGCGGAATTTCCGGCGCTTGGGCGACTTCGGAGAAAGATAGTTGCTGTTCACTCTGGCTCATGGGAGGTTCCTTGAATTCTGGGTAGATTCAGACAGATTGGGATGGAATGTCTTTGATAGCTGACCCACTATGCGGCCAGCCAGGAAAATCATGCACCGGGTCCGGATCGCGGCGGCCGGCGGCGTTCGCCATGACCTGAAAACATCGCACAGGCGATGTGGCGATGTCCCGTAAATTACTACATCTAGTATTCGAATGCAAAAAACCAACTATATTTAGTTCTACTGGTCAGCGGTATTTATCCTAAAAGTCGGCTTGAATCATGGGTTTATAAAAACCTTTCGGCGGACGCATACATTCTGGACACAGTTTTTTGTTGCCTGCTTGTCTGGCTTGGGTAGAATGCAACGGAAAGAGGTTCATGCTGGCGGACGGGTGAAATTACACGCTTGAAAATGGCTTGCCTGGCGTTGAAAGTGTCAAAAAGGAGAACAGGACAAAACAGTCAAAGCGGAAAATTCAGAAAAACGCGGAAAGACACGGAGAGGCACGGAAAGGCAGGGTAAACATCATGTTCGTTTTTGTATTGAATTGCGGGAGTTCTTCCTTTAAGTACCAGTTGCTGGACATGAGCAACGAGCGGCGGGTGGCGAGCGGCCTGGTTGAGCGCATCGGCATGCAGGACGCGGCGCTCACCTACGAGCCGGTCGGCGGCGAAAAAATACGCGAGGTGCTGCACGTGGCCGACCATGCTGCGGCTATTGCGCACATTCTCGAGCTGCTGGTCGATGCCAAAACCGGCGTCATCAAATCGCTGGCCGACATCACCGCCGTGGGGCACCGGGTCGTGCATGGCGCGGAAAAGTTCTCCAAGTCCGTGCTCGTCGACGACAGGGTGATCGCCGTACTCCAGGAAAACATCCCGCTGGCGCCATTGCACAATCCGCCGAACATCACCGGCATCAAGGCCATGATGCAGGACCTGCCGGGCGTGCCGAACGTCGCTGTTTTCGATACCGCCTTCCATACCACAATGCCGCCCGAATCCTACCTGTATGCCGTGCCTTACGAATGGTATGAAAAGCTCCACGTCCGCCGCTACGGCTTTCACGGCACCTCGCACCGCTTCGTTTCCGAGCGCGCCGCGCAGATTCTCGGCATCGCCCTGGATCGCTTCAACTGCATTACCTGCCACATGGGCAACGGCTCGTCGTTTACGGGGATCAAAAACGGCAAGTCCTACGATACCAGCATGGGTATGACGCCGCTCGAAGGCATGGTCATGGGCACGCGCAGCGGCGACATCGACCCCGGCGTGCTCCGCTTTCTGGCCGACACCAGCAGTTTGTCGATTGACGATATCGACGTCGTGCTCAACAAACAATCCGGGCTGCTCGGCATTTCCGGCGTCAGCTCCGACATGCGCGACGTCGAAATAGCGGCCGCGCAAGGCAATGTCCGCGCTCAACTGGCGCTCGACGTTCTGTGCCATCGTAGCCTGAAATACATCGGCGCTTACGCCATCGAGCTGGGGCGTGTCGATGCCATCATTTTTACCGGCGGTATTGGCGAAAACGGCACCGATTTCCGCGCGACGGTCGTTAACCGGCTCGCCCTGCTCGGCATCAAGCTTGACGCCGACGCCAACAATGTCCGCGGCAAGGAAGCGATCATTTCGACGGCCGATTCAGCGATCAAGGTCATGGTCGTACCGACGAATGAAGAGTTGGAAATCGCACGCGATACGCGCGATATCGTCGCCGCATTGCCGGGGCGCTGAACGGCCGAGCTTTTATCTAGGCTATCCTCCGGTCAGCGTATTCGGGGCGGCTGCCCGGAAACCCTTATAAACAGGGCCTCTCCGGCGAGGGTGCTCTGAAGCCCTTGTAAACAGGGCATTTCCGGGGAGGGTGCCCGCCAGCCCTTTATTACGCGGGTTCCGGCGGGGGTATCTGGAAAAGCGGCGTCATCGGCGCAATTTTTCCGTATCGGCTTGCTTTCCGAACAATAACTGTATATAAATACAGATATTTAATGCGTTGGAAGTATCATGACAGCCAAACTCACACCGCGCCAGCAGGAAATCCTCGACTTTATCCGGAACTCACGGGAAGTGTTGGGGGCACCGCCGACGCGCGCCGAAATCGCCCGCGCTTTTGGCTTTGCTTCGCCCAACGCGGCGGAAGATCACTTGCGCGCGCTGGCTAAAAAAGGGCTGATTGTGCTCGAACCGGGATCAGCGCGCGGCATCCGTCTGGTTGAACAGCTTGGCTTGCCGCTGATCGGCAGCGTTGCCGCCGGCAGCCCGATTCTAGCCGTGGAAAACGTCCAGGCGCGCTATCCGCTCGATGCTTCGCTGTTTAGTCCGCGCGCGGATTTTCTGCTGCGCGTACGCGGCCTGTCGATGCTCAATGCTGGCATCCTTGATGGCGACCTGCTGGCGGTACACCGCTGTGCCGAGGCGCATAACGGCCAAATTGTCGTCGCGCGCCTGGATGATGACGTGACGGTCAAGCGCTACCGCCGCAAAGGCGAAATCGTCGAACTGATTGCCGAAAATCCGGACTTTTCGCCCATCATCGTCGATACGCGCCTACAGGCGCTGGCGATCGAGGGCATTGCCGTTGGCCTCATCCGCACCGGTGACGCGTTTTAACACCGCGCCCCGAACGAAGCGCCGCCGAAACCCTTATGGATAGGGCGCTTCCAGACCCCCTCTGAAATAGCGGCTTCCTTTACCAAAAAACTGCGTTAGCTCGCCTTGCCGTACTAAACGTACTGTCTGCGGCTCGCCGCCTTGTCTTTTGGCAAAGTCGAGCCGCTATGTAGGGGAATTAGGCATCCCTCTGAAGCCCGCGTGGATTGGGCGTTTGCGGGTAGACACTTCCAAAACCCGCATGGATAAAAGCGCTCCGGGCAGGCGCCTCTGGAACCCTTATGAATAAAGGACTTCAGGGCAGGGATGCCGGAGATGCCCTATTTACGCGGGTTTCAGCGGCGCCTGCTTTTTCTTTTTTATGCGGCCAGCCCGCGTGTTTCGCGCCCCAGCAGTGCCACAGCCAGCGCACCCAGGGCAATGGCGGCGGCAAACAGCGCAAAGATGCCGCCTGTGCCCCAGCCATGCGCGCCAAGAAACGGGATGGCCAACGGCCCCAAAATACCGCCCACGCGACCTATGGCGGCAGCTGTGCCGACACCACTGGCGCGGATGGGGGCCGGGTAGTTTTCGGGCGAATAAGCGTATAGCGCGCCCCACGCCCCCAGGTTGAAAAACGATAACAGCGCGCCCGACAGCAACAGTGCCGTCTCGTTGCTGGCATTGCCGAAGGCCCAGGCACTGGCGGCCGTTCCCAGCAGGTACAGGATCAGTACGGCCTTGCGCCCGATGCGCTCGATTAGCCAGGCAGCCGTGAAATAACCCGGCAACTGCGCCAGCGTCATCAAAAGCACGTATTCGAAGCTTCGGATCAGGGCAAACCCTTTGGCGATCATCACGCTGGGTAGCCATAGAAACATGCCGTAATAGGAAAACACCACGGTGAACCACAAAACCCACAGCATCAGCGTGGGGCGGCGGTATGGCGCGGACCACAGGCGTGCTAGCCGCGCTGTCCACGACAACGTCGCGGGGGCGGCGGCGTCCGCGTCCTGTTTTGCCGCAGCGGGCGTGTCGTCGGGTAGCCCGCAGCGCAGATAAAGCGCGTAGATCGCCGGCAGCGCGCCCAGTAGCAGGGCAATGCGCCAACCCGTATCGGGCGCAAAGCGCGGCATGACGAAATAGGCGATCAGTGCTGCCAGCAGCCAGCCAACAGCCCAGAAACTCTCCAGAAGCACGACGATCCGCCCGCGTTCATGCGCCGGCACGCGCTCGGAAACATAAGTGGCGGCTACCGGCAGTTCACCGCCGAGCCCCATTCCGATAAAAAAGCGGAGTGCCAGCAGGATCGCCAGCGTCCCGGCCAGCGCCGATAGTCCGCTGGCCGTAGCGAATAACAGTAGGGTGATGATGAAAACCTGTTTGCGTCCGATGCGGTCGGCCATCATTCCGAACAGGAGGGCGCCTGCCGCCATGCCGACTGAATTGACTGCGCCCAGCCAGCCCATCTGTGCGGGCGACAATCCCCAGTCGGCTTTGAGTGCGGCCAGAATGAACGAGAGCAAGCCCACGTCCATCGCATCGAACATCCAGCCCACTCCCGAAAGTGCGAGCAGCCGGGTGCGGGAAACGGGCGGCGCAATATTGCCTGGCGGTATGACAGTACGGGTCATGATCTTCCTGGGTGTAATAACGAAAAATGCGGGCAGACATTATATTCCGCAATCGTTTGCAGGGTAATTCCCTGAAAAATGCTTAAAAAGCTATGATCTTGCGCCCCACATAATGATCGTCATCCCGCTCAGGCACAGGGCAATGCCGATCCAGTCCGTCCATTGCGGTCGAACGCCATCCGCCAACCAGAGCCAGAACAGTGCGACGCTGATATACACGCCGCCGTAAGCCGCATAAATACGGCCGCTGGCGGCGGGATGCAGCGTCAGCAGCCAGGCAAACAGTGCCAGCGAAAACGCAGCTGGAACAAGCAGCCAGGCCGATCCGGCCTGGCGCAGCCAAAGATAGGGGAGCCAGCAGCCGGTGATTTCGGCCAGCGCGGTCAGGATAAAAAGCAACAAGGTTCTGAGCATGATTAATCAGTCTTTCGGTCGGGCTTGAACAAGATTTTCAGCGAATTTTTCCATAAGCCGGCAAACGCCAACGCTAGAATGCATGCATCGACCAGGCGGATGACCCATATTGCTGCCGCCTTCGCGGCGATCGGTACGATCAGCTGCCACGCCAGCAATAATGCGCAGACACTGGCGCCGATCCGTAGCCAGAATTGCCGTTTCTGCCGTCCATTTTTGTGGGAAACAGCGGGGAAGCGTCGCGCCATCCGGCGCTGATACCAAAGCAGCACCGCCAGGCTGCCGATACCGCCGCCGTATTGCAGCCATTTGAACAGCGCCAATCCGCCGACAGGCTGGCGCAATACCTCGAAATGCAGTACGAACGCGCCGTTCCCATGCGTAAATGCATCCAGCACGATATGCGAAAACGCCCCGGGCGCGGCAGACAGGGTAAAGCAAAGCACATGCTGCCAAGACCGTTTGAAACGCGGCGTTGGAGGATAGGCGGCATTCAGGCAGTCGGGCAGGTTTTCGTGCAGAACTTCCGCCAGCAGGTGGCGGTAAAACAGCCAGAACAGCGCTGTCAGCGGAACGTCGAGCCAAAAAATATCTTCCCAGCCGTGCCCGCAGTTCACTGGTTTGCCGTAAAGGAAATAGGCGAAATCGGGCGACATTGCGCCCAAAGCCAGTGCGGGAAAATGCAGGAAGCGGCAGCGTGCCAGCGGCAGAATGAATGCGGGATGGGCGAGGGTAAAAGGCATGGCGTGGGCATCGCGTAGGCATGGCGTAGGCATGGCGTAGGTATGGCGTCGATCGAGAACGATGGGCGAATCTGTCTATCCACCCTAATCGCGTGATATGGCGATGGTGTGCTTGATATGTTTCAAGTTGGCGACGATGACAAAAGTCATAATGACCAGCAGCGACCATGCGCTCCATTTGCTGATGTGAACCGCTGACCAGGCGCCGAGCTGGTTGGGGTATTGCCACACACCCGCGAAGGTGCCGATGTTTTCAGCCAGCCAAATGAAAAAACCGATGAGCACGAAAGCCAGCAGCAACGGCATTTTGCGGACACGGTCGTAGGGAGTGAAGTACACGGTGGTACGGGCATAGAGACCGAGGATGAAGGCGCCGATATACCCGCGATAGTCGCCAATATAGTGGTGGGTAAAGAAGTTGGCATATACCAAAAGCGCGGCAAGGGTGGCGAGCCAATACGGCGGATGGCTCTGGATTTTGATGTTGAACAGCCGCCAGGCCTGGATGATGTAGCTGCCGACGGCGGCGTACATGAAGCCGGTAAAGAGCGGCACGCCGAAGAGTTTGGTATAGCCTGCGCCCGGGTACGCCCACGACTGGATGCTGCCGGAAGTTTTGAATACCTCAAGCGCGAAGCCGATCACATGAAATAGCGTGATCGATTTCACTTCGTCCCATGTTTCAAATCCATACGCCAGCATCGCGGCCTGCACAACCAGCGCAAATATTAATAACAAATCATAGCGCGCCATGCCTGCCCAGCCTTCGCGCGGTACGACGAACATGGCGATAAAAAACAGCCCTGCAAACAGGCAGGCGCGAGCCTCTTTCAGGCCAAAAAACCAGAATTCGGTGAGAAAACGCCTGCCGCCGCGCAGATCGGGATGATCGGAATGATGGGTGAGCCAGTTATCAAGTCGGTTGAGCATTTATATTGATACACGTCGGCGGGTCGTCGCTCCCCACATCGTTTGGTGATGCCCAGACGGCCCGCCTGATTATTAACAAGCAAACCGAAACGTCAGAACAGCCCGACGATGTTGCCGTTTTCGTCCACGTCGATTTTTTCGGCGGAAGGCGCTTTTGGCAGGCCGGGCATTTTCATGATTGCGCCGCAGATGGCGACGATAAAGCCTGCGCCGGCCGAGAGGGTGAGGTTGCGCACCGTGATGTTGAAACCGCTTGGGCAGCCCAATAGCTTGGCGTCGTCGCTGAATGAGTATTGGGTTTTCGCCATACAGATCGGCAGTTTGTCCTGGCCGGATTTTTCCAGCGCGGCGATCTCGGTAAGCGCCTCGCGGCTGAAATCCACATCGGCGGCGCCATAGATGCGTTGGGCGATGGTGCGGATTTTGTCTTTGATGCTGCTGCTGACCTCGTAGGCATAGGCAAAATTGTTCGGTTGCTTGTCTATTGCCGCCAGCACCTTATGTGCCAGATCGGCGCCGCCCGCGCCGCCTTTGCCCCATACCTCGGTCAGCGAGACATCTACGCCGTGCTTAGCGCAGGCCGCCTGAATCAGGGCAAGTTCGGCCTCGGTGTCGGACACAAAACGGTTGAGTGCGACGACGACCGGTAGGCCGAACACATTTTTCAGGTTGCTGATATGACGCAGCAGATTGGGTAAGCCGCGTTGCAGTGCGTCGAGATTTTCCTGCCCCAGGTCTTCCCGCGCGACGCCGCCGTTGTATTTCAGGGCGCGCACGGTGGCGACGAGCACGGCGGCATCCGGTCTGATTCCGCTTAAACGGCATTTGATATCGCAAAATTTTTCTGCCCCCAGATCGGCCCCGAAACCGGCCTCGGTCACGGTGTAATCCGCCAAATGCCGCGCCACGCGGGTTGCCAGGACGGAATTGCAACCATGCGCGATATTGGCGAACGGGCCGCCGTGCACGAATGCGGGCGTGCCGGCGATGGTCTGCACCAGATTGGGTTTGATCGCGTCTTTCAGCAAAGCCGCCATCGCCCCGTGGGCGTTCAGGTCGCGGGCGTAAATCGGGCGGCCATCTTTGGTGTAAGCGATCAGAATATTGCCCAGGCGGGTTTTCAGGTCGGTCAGGTCATTCGCCAGACAGAACACCGCCATGACTTCGGAAGCTACGGTGATATCGAAACCGTCTGGGCGCAGCACACCGTCGGTCGGCTTGCCCATGCCGCTGACGATATTGCGCAGCTGGCGGTCGTTCATGTCTATTGCGCGCCGCCACAGGATGCGCTTGGGGTCGATGCCCAGCGCATTGCCTTGATAGATGTGGTTGTCGAGCATCGCTGCCAGGAGATTGTTGGCCGCGCCGATGGCGTGGAAGTCGCCGGTGAAGTGCAGATTGATGTCTTCCATCGGCAAAACCTGCGCATAGCCGCCGCCTGCCGCGCCGCCCTTGATGCCAAAGACAGGGCCAAGCGAAGGCTCGCGCAGGGCGACAGCCGCCTGTTTGCCGATGTGGTTCAGCGCGTCGGCCAGACCGATGGTTACGGTGGTCTTGCCTTCGCCTGCCGGCGTCGGGTTGATGGCGGTGACCAGAATCAGATGTCCTGCCTTTTGGGGCAGCCTGAAGGCATCGGCGGGATTGATTTTGGCTTTGTAATGGCCGTATGGCTCAAGCTGCTCGTGCTTCAGTCCCAGCTTGCCGGCAATGTTGGCAATCGGCTGCATGACGGATTCCTGGGCGATTTGGGCGTCTGTCTTATGGTTCACGGTCATTTCCTTTACAAAAAAGCGGGCGATTTACCTGCTGGTTTGGGGATTGTGGGGCAGAAGATGCAGCCGGTGTGGCGGCGAAGACGCGCTGCGGGTCAAGCCGGTTTAGGCAGTCCAGATGTCCCAGCGGGCATTCGCGCTGAAAACAGGGGCTGCATGCCAGATTGAGGCTAAGCACACGCGCACGCGGCGAAAGCGGCGGCGTGAAAGCAGGAGATGACGATCCGTATAACGCAATCAGCGGCCGATCCAGGGCGGCCGCGACGTGCATTAGTCCGGAGTCGTTGCAGACAACGAAATCGGCGCAGGCAATCAGATCGATAGCCTGGGTCAGCGAAGTCCGTCCGCAGAGATTGCGTAGCGCAGTATTTTCGTGGGTATGGGCGGTTATGGCGCTCGCGGCATGTGCGGCATCTGGGCCGGCCGATGCGCTGCGGGCAATGATTTCGTCGCCGATGGCGCGATCTTTGGCCGAACCGAGCAGCCAGACTTGGTAGCCGCGCCCCGTCAGTTCGTCCGCCAGCGCCGCCGCATTCTTCACGACCTGCGCCCCGTACTCCTTGAACGAGGGCTGAAGCGCCTCGCCGAGTGCGACCGCCTTTGCCGCAATGACGTGCATGAGGGGGCCGCCCTGAATGCCG
>CALHZD010000100.1 GCA_938040985.1 uncultured Propionivibrio sp. | reverse complement strand
ATGCAGCCTCAAAACCATCCGCCGCCATCTTGCCAAAGCAGTCACGAAAGCGCCCTGCCTGACCCCGCAGGCGGCGGTTAACCTCATCGTGGACACCACCTATTTTGGCCGCAAATGGGGCATCATGGTGCTGTATGACGCCATCAGCAAGCGGGCGCTGTCGGTGCTCGAAGTCAAGAACGAAACGGTTGCGCTCTACCGGCAAGAGGTCGTGATGCTGCAAGAAAAAGGCGTTGTGATACAAAGCATTATCTGTGACGGACGCAGCGGGCTGCTGCAAGCCTTCCCAGGTATTCCTGCGCAAATGTGCCAGTTTCACCAGATCAAGATCATCGTCCGCTACCTGAGTAAAAAGCCGAAAAGCGAGGCAGCGCGCGAACTGCGGGCGCTTGCGCTGACACTCACAGACAACACCAAAGCTGGCTTTACAGCAGCCTTGCAGGGCTGGCTGGCGCGGCACGAAGCCTTCCTGAATGAACGCAGCGTGAATGCGGAAACGGGTAGGACGCACTACACGCACAAGAAGCTGCGCAGCGCCTACCACAGCCTGAAAAGGCATCTACCGTGGCTGTTTACCTTTGAGGATTTTCCTGCGCTGGGCATCCCGAACACGACCAATTTGCTGGAAGGGAAATTCGGCGATATGAAGCGGCTTTTGAAGTGCCATCATGGGCTAAAAAAGGAGAATAAAGTACGATTTATAAAGGATTATTTTGCGAAGGAATAATCTCAAAAGCACCCGTTTTGTCCATTAGAACTCTGTGTCTCAAAAAAAGCACCCATTTTGTCCATTACGCCGTTATTTCTAACCCGCTGCCCGGAACCCCGCGTGGATTGGGCATTTCCAGCCTGCTGCCCTGTAACCCGCGTGGATTGGGCGTTTCCGGCCGTCTATCCCGCAAGATGCATGAATGAGGGCGATTGGAGCGCAGCCATGACCCTGCCTGGGAATGCGGGCGGCGGCACTGTCGTGATGCTATGACCCCGCGCGGCTGACTTGAAACGCGATCTGCGGGATGGCCGGGTCCTTCGTCGAACCGGCAAGGCCGATGAGGCCCGCTTCGCGCAGGACGATTTCCTGACGATGCAGATAAATTTCCGCCGCGTTGCCGATTTTGACGAAGGTGCCGTTTGTGCTTTGGTCGA
>CALHZD010000099.1 GCA_938040985.1 uncultured Propionivibrio sp. | reverse complement strand
GGGGGGGGGTCTTGCGTAGACTGCCAAGGTGTTCCCGTCCGTGCTGGAGCGATTCATTCGATGATTTCACCGGCTGAACGGCTGACGTAAAAAGCCGGATGCCGATTTATTCGAGGAGCCAGTAAAAATGCCGAGTTTTGATTTTTCTTCCGAAGTCGATATGGTCGCCCTGAAAAATGCGCTCGATGTCGTCAGTCGCCAAATCGATGCGCGTTACGATTTCAAAGGAACATCGGCCAAAGTCGAACTGAACGATAAGGACAAGTTCATTACGCTGTTTGGCGATTCCGAATTCCAGCTGGGGCAGATCAAGGACATTCTGTTTCCGGCGATGGAAAAGAAGGAAAAGGAAAGCGTCAAGCGGCTCGACCCGCAGGCCGTGCAGAAAATTTCCGGCAACAAGGTCAAGCAGGAACTGAAGGTTAAAGTCGGCATCGAGACCGAGCTGGCGAAGAAAATCGTCAAAATGGTTAAAGAAGCCAAGCTCAAGGTTCAGGCCACGATCCAGGGCGATGCCGTGCGCGTTTCCGGCGCCAAGCGTGACGATTTGCAGTCGTGCATTGCGCTGGTGACCAAAGCTATTACCGATTACCCGATCAAGGCGGGCAATTTCCGTGATTGAGTCCGTACAACAATCTGCGCAGAATGCTCTCGTGCAGCATCCACCGCAACTGCCTGGGTAACGTTTCCTTTGGCCGCTATTTCCCGCATTCCCGATCACGCCGCCGATCAGCCGAATCAACCGATACCGGCGGAACGGGAAAATACGGCGCTGGGTGCGTTATCCCCAGGTACGTTATCCCTATCCTGGGCGGATGAATTGCGCCGGGTTTCCAGCGCGGTGAGCAGAACAAACCTGCGTGTTGCACCCGGTCATCAGCGGATTTTTTACCTGCTGCATTGGCGGACGAACGGCCGGAAAAATCTCCAGGCATTCGGCGTATCGCTGCGCAAGGGACGCGATCCGGACCATGCCGAAGAATGGTGGGATCTTGAATCGGCGCTGCGCAGGCGGCCGCCTTATGTCAGCGAGGAAGATCACCAGATCATCGCCCTGCTCCAGGCGGCGCAGGGGCGCAGCAACGGATTGCGCGCCTTCAGTCTGGAAGCACCGCAGAGCGCGGAAGTTCTGCGGCGAATGGCGCGAACCGGGCGTTTGTGCCCAGCGTCGGATCTCTCGCCGCTGGCGCTGGCGCCCGCCCGCCCGGCGGCCTTGCTCTGGCAGCGCGGGCGCGACGGCTTGCAGCACCCGCTGTTGCGGGTATCGCCGGCGGCAGACCTGATCATCCCTTTGACGCCGCCGTGGTACATCGACTTTGAGGCCGGCGTCATTGGAGAGATCGGGCTTTCCGGGCCGCAGGAAACCCTGGCGTTGCTGCTTTCTTCGCCCGGACTGTCGGCGCGTGAGGCGGCGCGGATCCGGGCGGCGCTTGGCGAGAGCGGAAGTGCGCTGCGTTTGCCCGCCATTGATGCGGCGGTATTGCGGCAGATCCGCAGCGCGCCGGTGGCCTTATTGCGGCTGTACTCAACCACAACTCATGGCCATACGGCCTGGCGCGCTTACCAGGCGCAGGATGGGCGCGGCCTGTTTGACCTGGCCGAACCGGTTTTCCGTTACGAAGACGCCGAAGTTCGTCCCGGCGATACGGGTGGCTTTTGCTGCCTGCCGGATGGCGAGGCCGTGCATGTTGTCAGGCGTCCCGAACAGGAACGCGCGTTACTGGCGCATCTGCATCGGGCGGGACTGCAAGCGGTGCCCGATGGCGTGCTGCGCGCCTTCGGCAGTCCGCCGGACGGCGTGTATGGTCTGGCCAGTGAAAGAGACTGGCCGGCCTTCATGCAACAGCAACTGGAGGGCTTGCGGGACGCCGGGTGGCAGGTCGAGTTCGACAGCGATTTTCGCCATCACTTTGTCGAAGTGGATGCCTGGGATGCGGCGCTGATCGACGCGGGGAACGACTGGTTCGATCTCGACATGGGCATCGTTGTCGAAGGCGAACGCGTGCCTCTGGCGCCTTTGCTGGCGGCCCTGTTTCGGGATATCGTCCAGGTCGGCGGCATCGACGATGCTGAACTCGTTGAGCTGAAGATGCCCGATCTACGCCGCGTGCGCGTGCCGGCGGCGCGCCTGAAACCCCTGGCGCTGGCGCTGGTCGATCTTTTTGACCGATTGCCGGAAGGCCCCCGTCTGCGCATTTCACGTTTCGATGCGCCGCGTTTGCGCGAATTCAGCGACCCGCGGCGCTGGCAGTTTAATGGGCAGCGCGACGTGCTGGCGCTGGCCGATCGTCTGCGTTCGGCGCAAGGCATCGGTGACATCCAGCCGCCGCGCGGTTTGGCGCTTGGCCTGCGCCGCTATCAGCGGGAAGGCCTGGCCTGGCTGCAGTTTCTGCGCGAACAGAATCTGGCGGGCATTCTGGCGGACGATATGGGGCTGGGCAAAACAGCGCAGGCGCTTGCCCATCTCTTGCTGGAAAAAGAGTCCGGCCGTCTTGATCGACCGGCGCTGGTTGTCCTGCCTACCTCGCTGATCTTCAATTGGCGCAACGAGGCGATGCGCTTTGCGCCGGGATTGTCGGTGCTTTCCCTGCATGGCGCCGAGCGGAAAGCGCGGTTTGCCGAAATCGCCGATCACGATGTCGTCTTGACAACCTACCCGCTGCTCTGGCGCGATGCCGATGCACTGACGCGCCATCCTTATCATCTGCTGATTCTCGATGAGGCGCAGACGGTCAAGAACGCCCGCAGCCGCAGCGCCGAGATTGTCCGCCGTATCGAGGCGCGGCACCGTCTCTGCCTGACGGGAACGCCGCTGGAAAACCATCTTGGCGAATTGTGGAGCCAGTTCGATTTTCTGCTGCCGGGGTTC
The DNA here is from genome assembly GCA_938040985.1 of uncultured Propionivibrio sp. Classification (GTDB taxonomy): domain Bacteria; phylum Pseudomonadota; class Gammaproteobacteria; order Burkholderiales; family Rhodocyclaceae; genus Propionivibrio. The sequence continues at coordinate 1,228 of CALHZD010000099.1, read as the reverse complement.
CTTGGCAGCCGCAGCAATTTCACGCGCTACTGGCGGACGCCGATCGAGAAAATGGAAAACAGGCCGCGCCGTGACCTGCTGGCGCGCCGGGTGCGGCCATTCATCCTGCGACGCCGCAAAGAAGACGTGGCGCGCGAACTGCCGCCCAAGACGGAGATTGTGCGCAAAGTGTCATTGAGCGGCGGGCAGCGCGATCTCTATGAAACGGTGCGCCTCGCCATGGATGCGGCGGTGCGCGAAGAAGTATTCAACAAAGGCTTCGGGCACAGTCAAATCGTGATTCTCGACGCCTTGCTCAAACTACGCCAGGTCTGCTGCGACCCGCGCCTGGTCAGGTTGCCGCTGGCGCAGCGCGTCAAGGAGCGCGCCAAGCTGGAACTGCTGATGACCCTGTTGCCCGGGCTGATCGAGGAAGGGCGGCGTATTCTGGTGTTTTCGCAATTCACGCAGATGCTGGCGTTGATCGAGGCTGCGCTCAGGCAGCGGGGTCTGGATTACGCGCTGCTCACCGGCGACACGAAAGACCGCGAAACGCCGGTGCATCGTTTCCAGTCGGGGGAAGTGCCGGTATTTCTGATCAGCCTCAAGGCCGGCGGCGTAGGCTTGAATCTGACGGCGGCGGATACGGTCATTCATTTTGATCCCTGGTGGAACCCGGCGGCCGAAAATCAGGCGACGGATCGGGCGCACCGAATTGGCCAGGACAAGCCGGTTTTTGTCTACAAACTGATTGTCGCCGGCAGTATCGAGGAAAAAATCCTCGCCCTGCAAGAACGCAAGGCCAATCTGGCTGACGGCATTCTCTCCGATGATCGCGCCGTCCGCTTCAAGTTTGGCGAGGAAGACGTCGCCGCGCTTTTTGCGCCGCTGCCGCCCTGATGCTCTGAAGCCCTTGTAAACAGGGCGTTTCCGGGCATCCTACCCGCCAGCCCTTTATTTATAAGGGCTTCAGAGGCGACTGCCCGAAAACGCCCTACCTATGCGGGTTTCAGAGGAAGTGTCGGGAAATGCCCTGTTTATGCGGGTTCGCGAGTATGTCCTTTCGCGCATAAGGCAAGCACGGAGTGCCTCCAAACCCCCTTAGGCGCAGCCGCAGGCGCGGGGCGCTTGGCGGGGACAAGGGCTTGATTGTTTGAGCGTAAGCGAGTGATCAAGCCCGCCGCCAAGCGCCCCGCGGCAAGGGAAAGCTGCGCCTGGGGTCGCGTTTCTTTGCTGACTTTCTTTGGCG
>CALHZD010000098.1 GCA_938040985.1 uncultured Propionivibrio sp. | reverse complement strand
CGCTGACGCTCAGACAATCAAACCCTTGTTCCCGCCAAGCGCCCCGCGCCTGCGGCTGCGCCTAAGGGGTTTTAGGGCACTCCGTGCTTGCCTTGTGCACGAAGGACATGTCCGTAAACCCGCGTGGATAAAGGGGCTTCGAGCATCCTTTTATTTGCCCTCTCTCTAAATTCCTCTCTCACGGGGCGGGGGGCTTTTAGGGTGCTCCGAAACCCGAGTAGATAGGGGATTTACGGGAATGCCTCTCTGAACCCCGCATGGATAAAAGCTCTCCAAGCAGAGTGCTTTGGAACACGTGTGGTCAGGGCATCTCAGAATGCAAAAAGAAGATGCCCAGAAATCACACGCAAACAGACCAAAAAACATAAAACGCTCTGAGACGCCTTAAATACAAGGGCTTCAAAGCATCACAAAATATAAACTGAAACACTGCGCCCAACCAACTCTCTGCAACCCGTGTAGATGGGGCACCACCGGGGCACGCTGCCGCTCAGCGCTACAGCATCAAGAGAAGTCTCGTAGGTGGAAGTCAGCACGCAGGCCTTGGCGAATCTTGTTTTTCAGTTTTAGGGTGCTTGCCCTGAAGTTTTTTATCTACGGGCATTTCAAGGGGGATGCCCGCTAGCCCGCGTATTTAGTGCATCTCAGAGAAGTGCGCCCGCAAGTCCTTTATTTGCGTGCATCTCCCAGAGAAATGCTCCGGAGCCCTTATAAACAGGGCGTCTCCGTGCGCCCTATCTAGGGTGACTTTATTTGCACGGGCTCCAGCGGTACCTGCCCGGAAACCCTTTATTTACAAAGGCTCCGAAGGCGCCTGCCCGCAAACGCCCTATCCGCGCGGGTTTCAAGGCACCCATATTTGAGATGCCCAAAATATAGCGGCCCGACTTTGCCAAAAGACAAGGCGGTAAGCCGCAGGCAGTGCATTTGTACAGCAAGGTCAGGCCGACACAGCAACGCCGTATTTGGCAAAGGAAGCCGCTTTATTCAGAGGCGCTGCTCGGAAGTCCTTTATCCAAGGGCGTTACAGAAGGGCTGTCCGCCAGCTCGCGTATTTAGGACATCTCAGAGCACATGCCCTGAAGTCCTTGTAAATAGGGCATTTCAGAGGGGGCGCGCGGAAACGCCCTATCCACGCGGGTTTCCGGGCATGCCCCGCTGAAACGCCCTGTTTACGCGGGTTTCAGGCCGATAGGGCGTCCTGGTTGCCGAGCGCGGTGGTGTTGATGCCGCCGTCAACATACAGAATTTCGCCGGTGATTGCGCTGGACAGGTCGGAGAGCAGGAAAGCGGCGGCATTGCCGACTTCCTCAATGGTGACGTTGCGGCGCAGCGGCGCGTGCTGCGCGTTGTAGGCGAGCAGCTTGCCGAAGTTGCCGATCCCGGAAGCGGCCAGTGTTTTGATCGGGCCGGCCGAAATCGCATTGGCCCGGATGCCTTGCGGGCCGAGGCAGAAGGCCAGATAACGCGTTGCCGCTTCGAGGCTGGCTTTGGCCAGCCCCATCGTGTTGTAGTTGGGCATCGTGCGCTCGGCGCCCAGATAGGTCATTGCCAGCAGCGACGGGTGGTTGCCCTTGAGCAGCATGGGACGCGCCGCCTTGGCCAGCGCCGGATAGCTGTAGGAAGAGACGTCGTGCGCAATGCGGAAGGCTTCGCGCGACAATCCCTCGAGAAAATCGCCTTCGATGGCCTCTCCCGGCGCATAGGCGACGGAATGCACGAAACCATCCAGCCCGTCCCAATGTTTGCCCAGTTCGGCGAACAGCCCGTCAATCTGGGCGTCTTCGGCAACGTCGCAGGGAAAAACCAGCGTGCTGTCAAATTCGGCGGCAAATTTGGTGAGGCGATCCTGAAAGCGTTCGTTCTGATAGGTGAAGGCCAGGCGCGCGCCTTCCCGATGGCACGCCTTGGCAATGCCGTAGGCGATCGAATGCTTGGAGAGAAGGCCGCAGATCAGAATGCGTTTGTCAGCAAGAAATCCCATAAATGCTCCCGTACAGTGTAAGTGGCAACGGATACCGCCAATGCGGCGAATACACCGAATGTGCCGGATGAAACAAAAAAACGGCCAACGGCGCACGCACGACCAGATCGACGGCGGATTGTTGTTATGCCTTTCCGGACGTTTTTCAGCAGGGAAATTATAAAAGATTTCGCGACCCGTCCCGATACTGCCGGCACCGGCGCATTTTTGCCGGAGCGGCCAATGCGTGAGAATGCGGGTCGGGTTAAACTCCGCCCATGTCCTGCTTTTCGTTGCCCGCCGATTTCACCATACTTGCCGATCTTATGCGGCGCCTGTTGCGCGCGCTGCCGTGCAGCATCCGCTGTGCCGCGCATCTGCTCGCCGGGGCGGTTTTGCTGGCAATCACCGGCTGCGGCAATGAATGGAACGATCCGTACCCTGCCGTCGAGCGCGGCCGCAACATCTTCTACACGGCATTTATCGAGCGGCCGAAACACCTCGATCCGGCGCAATCCTATACCGAGGATGAAAGCGTTTTTACCGGGCAAATTTATGAGCCGCCGCTGCAATACCATTATCTGAAACGGCCATATGAGCTGATCCCGGCAACCGCCGAAGCCGTGCCCGAAGTGCGTTATCTCGACGCCTCGGGCGAACCGCTGCCACCCGATGCGCCGGCGGCACGCATCGCTTTCAGCGAATACGAAATCCGCATCAAGCCAGGCATCCTTTACCAGCCGCACCCGGCTTTTGCCGTCGATGCTGCGGGTGTGCCGGTTTATGCCAATCTTGATGCGGCACGCCTAAGATCGATCCGCACGCTGGCCGACTTGACACACACCGGAACGCGCGAGCTGATCGCCGACGATTACATCTACCAGATCAAACGGTTGGCGCATCCACGTCTGAACTCGCCGGTTTTCGGGCTGATGGCCGGCCACATCGTCGGCCTGAAAGAGCTGGGAGCAGCGTTGCAGACGGCGCAGTCCGCGCGTCCTGATACCTGGCTTGATCTCGACCGTTTTTCCCTCAGCGGCGTCACGCGCATCGACCGCTACGCCTACCGGGTGCGTCTGACCGGCAAATACCCGCACTTTCTCTACTGGCTGGCGATGCCGTTTTTTGCACCCATCCCGCGCGAGGCCGACCGCTTCTACAGCCAGCCCGGCATGGCTGAGAAAAACCTGACGCTCGACTGGTATCCCGTCGGTACCGGCCCCTTCATGCTGACCGAAAATAATCCGAACAGCCGCATGGTGCTGTCGCGCAATCCAAACTTTCATGGCGAAACGTATCCGTGCGAGGGCGAGGAGGGCGAAGGCAAGAACAAGAGCGGGCAAGACGACCGCACCGCTGGCCTGCTGGCCGACTGCGGCAAGGCGCTGCCGCTGATCGACCAGGCTGTCTTTTCGCGCGAAAAGGAAAGCATCCCGTACTGGAACAAGTTCCTGCAAGGCTATTACGACGCTTCCGGCATTTCGTCCGATAGCTTCGACCAGGCCGTGCGGCTCAACGTCGGCGGTGACGTGCAGCTTTCTGACGAGATGCGCGAACGCGGCATCCGCCTGCTGACCAGCGTGCGCGCCGCAATTTTCTACATGGGCTTCAATATGCACGACCCCGTCGTGGGCGGTAAGGACGGCGTCGGCGAGATGCGCGCGCGCAAACTGCGTCAGGCGCTGTCGATTGCCATTGACCAGGAAGAGTTCATCTCGATCTTCCTTAACGGGCGCGGCATCGCCGCTATGAATCCGCTGCCGCCGGGCATTTTCGGCCATGAAAGCGGCGAAGCCGGCATCAATCCCGTGGTCTATGACTGGGAGAGGGCGCATTCCCATGCTGCGGAAGATGGGGATGGCGGCCGTGCACGGCGTAAACCCATTGCCGCAGCGAAGGCGCTGCTGGCCGAAGCCGGCTGGCCGAACGGGCGCGACGCCAACACCGGCGAGCCGCTGGTGCTCAACCTCGACACCACGGGCACCGGCATGGACGATAAATCACAGCTTGACTGGCTGCGTCGGCAATTTACCAAGATCGGCATCCAGCTTGTCGTCCGTTCAACCGATTTCAACCGCTTTCAGGAAAAGCTGCGCAAAGGTGCAGTGCAGATTTTTTTTCTCGGCTGGAATGCCGATTACCCCGATCCGGAAAATTTCTTTTTCCTCTTTTCGAGCAAGGAAGGCATGCTCGCGCACGGCGGAGAAAATAAGGCCAATTACGTCAATGCCGAATTTGATCGCTTGTTCGAGACCATGAAAAACATGGACAATACGCCGCAGCGGCAGGCCATCATCCGGCGCATGAACCGCATCCTTCAGGAAGATGCGCCGTGGATCTTCGGCTTCCATCCCAAGAGCTACACGCTCAGCCATAGCTGGCTGTATAACCGCAAGCCAAATGATGTCGCCAACAATGGTCTCAAGTATCAGCGCATCGACGCAGCCGCGCGCGAACGCTTGCGCCAAGCATGGAATCCGCCTGTCGTCTGGCCGCTGGCGCTGGCCGCCATCGCCGCCGTCGTGACCCTGATTGCCGCGGTGCTCGCCTGGCGCCGCCGCGAACGGCGCAGCGCATTGAGGCGGTGATGGGCGGTGGCATGGATTTGCAGCCGGCCAAGGCGCAACGTAACATCCCGTCCTGGCCGTACCGTCTAGCACGCGTGCATGTCGCCGAAATGGGCTGCCGGAGCCATGACACGATGGCCGAGACGTACCGCCTGATTCTGCGCTCATTTCTGCGCCCGTTGCGCCTGAATGCGCGGTATCCACGTTTTTTCACCTTTTGCTGACTTTGCGAGCTGCCATGAGCTACAAAATCTTTGTCGATGGACAGGAAGGCACCACCGGCCTGCAAATCAACGAATACCTCGCGCAGCGCGACGATGTTGAGGTGCTGCACATCGACGCGGACAAGCGCAAGGACCCGGCCGAGCGCAAGCGGCTGATCAACGCCTCCGACATCACCTTCCTCTGCCTGCCCGACGATGCGGCGCGGGAAGCGGTGACGCTGGCCGACAATCCGGCCACCTGCATCATCGACGCCTCGACGGCGCATCGCGTCCATCCGGGCTGGGTCTACGGCCTGCCGGAACTCGAGCGCCAGCAGCGCGAGCGGATTCGCGCCAGCAAGCGCATCGCCAATCCCGGTTGCCATGCCACCGCCTTCATTTTGGCGCTCAGACCGCTGGTTGCGAGCGGCCTGCTGCCGGCCGGAACGCAGGTTGCGGCGCATTCGATTACCGGTTATTCGGGCGGCGGCAAAAAGATGATTGAGTCCTACCGTAGCGCGCAGCGCATCGACGCACCGCGCCCCTACGCGCTGGGCCTGATGCATAAACACCTGCCCGAAATGCGCTCCCATACCGGGCTGGACGTCGCGCCGATCTTCGTGCCGATCGTCGGCCCTTTCTACAAGGGGCTGGCCGTCACCGCCTACCTGCATCCCGGCCAGTTCGCCCGCAAGGCGACACCGGCGGAGGTACAGAAAATCCTCGCCGACTATTACGCCGGCGAAGCCTTCATCCGCGTCCATCCCTGCGATCTGGAAGCAGCGACGGAGGGCGGCTTCTTCGACGTCGAGGCCAGCAACGACAGCAATCGCGTCGACCTCTTTGTCTTTGGCAATGAGGAGCGCATGCTCATCGTCAGCCGGCTCGACAACCTGGGCAAGGGCGCATCCGGCGCCGCCGTCCAGTCGATGAACATCCATCTTGGCATCGACGAGACGAAAGGGCTGGTTTGAATGCGAATCGCGCCATCGCGGGGCAAGTCGTGGTGCGATTGAGCTGAAACGCCGCCATGCTCGCCTATCTCATCCGCCGTCTGCTCTATGCCATTCCGATCCTGATTGGCGTCAATCTCATCACCTTTGCGCTCTTTTTCATCGTCAATACGCCGGATGACATGGCGCGCATGCAGCTGGGCGTCAAGCGGATCATGCCGGAGGCGATCGAAAAATGGAAGGCCGAGCACGGTTACGACAAGCCGCTTTTCTTCAACGCCCAGGCCGGGGGCAGCGGCAAACTGAGCGACACCATCTTTTTTACCAAGTCGGCGCGCCTGTTCGTCGGCGACTTCGGGCGCGCCGAGGATGGCCGCGACATTGCCGGCGAAATTGCCGCGCGCATGGGGCCGTCATTGGCCGTTGCTGCACCGACCTTTGTTCTGGGGCTGTTTGTCACCGTTTGTCTGGCGCTGCTGCTCGCCTTCTTCCGCGCCACGCCATTCGATTTCTGGGGCGTTGTGCTGTGTGTGGCGATGATGTCGGTTTCCGGCTTGTTCTACATCGTCGGCGGCCAGTATCTCATCAGCAAGCTGTGGCGGCTGGCGCCGATTTCCGGCTACGCGCCGGGCATCGATGCGTGGAAGTTTCTCATCCTGCCGGTCGCCATCGGCGTGATCTCCGGCATCGGCGCCTCGACGCGCTGGTACAGGACGATTTTCCTCGAAGAGATCGGCAAGGATTATGTGCGCACGGCGCGCGCCAAAGGCTTGCCGGAGCGGCTCGTCATGTTCCGGCACGTGCTGAGAAACGCGCTTATTCCGATTCTGACCGGGGTGGTTGTGGTCATTCCACAGCTGTTCATGGGGTCGCTGCTGATCGAATCCTTTTTCGGCATTCCCGGTCTGGGCAGCTACACCATCGATGCCATCAACGCGCAGGATTTCTCCGTCGTTCGCGCCATGGTCTTCATCGGTTCGGTGTTGTACATCGTCGGCCTGATGCTGACCGATATCGCCTATACGCTGGTCGATCCACGCATCCGTTTTGAATGAACGCAGGAGGATAAGGCCATGTCTTTTTCCACGGAAGAACGCAATGCCCTGCTGGCGCTGAAGGGCGTTGGCCCTACCGTTCTTGCCCGCCTGGAAGCGATGGGCATCGAATCGCTAGCGCAACTCTCCATTGCTGATGTGGAAAGCATCGTGTCGCATGCCGCCCGTCTGACCGGATCGACCTGCTGGAAGAATAGCCCGCAGGCGCGCGCCGCCATTCAGGCCGCCATCGACCTGGCGCGTTCGGCCTCGGCGGAAGCGGCGCAAAGGACCGGCGCAGCGTGCCCATCGGATGAGACAGCCGCGTGATGCCTGACTTCGCATCCTTCCAGCCCGTTCTGCTCTGGTCCGACGTGCTCGTCTGGTTGCTCGTCGGCGTCAGCGCGCTGGGCGCCGGGCAGGCGCGGCGTAATGCGCTCTCGCGCGCGGCGTGGGCGCGTGTCGGACGCAGCCGGCCGGGCATGACGGCGGTGACCGTGCTCACCGCGTTCGTCCTGATCGGCCTGATCGATTCGCTGCATTATCGGCCGCGCTTGCCTAGCGATCATGCCGATGCGCCGCCGGTTTACGCCGTCGAGGTGCGCTCCCTGCTCGATGCGCTGGCTTCGCCGCTGCGCGAACGTCACGAGAAAACCTATTCCGCGCCTCTGGCGACGCGCGCCTATGCCAAGGAATCGCTGGAAGTGCGCGGCGAAGATGGCCGCGTGCACACGGTGCGCGAATTCCCGCGCCTGCGCTATGGCGGCGCGCATTTGGGGGATGCGGAAAACCAGCGCAATGCCGATGTCCGGCGGCGTATGCTGGCCGCAGCCGCGCTTGCGGCAGGGCTGACCGGCCTGCTGGCTCTGGGCGTTGCGTTTTTTCTGGCGCGGCGGCAGAGCAGGCCGCTGGGCGCTGTTTGGCGCGCGCTCTGGCGCGGTGAAACGGCTTTTGCCTGGAACGCCGTACTGATGAGCCTGGGCGTTTTGTTGCTGATCGGCCTGCCGGTGCTGGCGCTGTGCGTCGATTATCACGTTTTCGGCACCGACAAGGTCGGGCAGGATGTCTTCTACCAAGTGCTCAAGAGCGTGCGCACGGCGCTGGTCATCGGGCTGGTGACGACGCTGGTGACGATTCCCGTCGGCGTTGCGTTCGGCACGCTCGCCGGCTATTTCCGCGGCTGGGTCGATGATTTCGTGCAGTATGTCTATACGACGCTTTCGTCGATTCCTGGGGTGCTGCTGATCGCGGCGGCCGTACTGATGATGCAGGTGCTGATCGACACGCATCCGCAATGGTTCGCCACCGCCGCCGAGCGCGCCGATCTGCGCCTGCTGGCGCTTTGCTTCATTCTCGGGCTGACGAGCTGGACGAGTCTGGCGCGGCTGCTGCGGGGCGAAACGCTCAAGCTGCGCGAACAGGAATACGTGCAGGCGGCGCAGGCTTTCGGCGTAACCGACGGACGCATCCTCCTGCGCCATATCCTGCCCAACCTGATGCATATCGTCATCATCACGCTGGTGATGGATTTTTCCGGGCTGGTGCTGGCCGAGGCGGTGCTGTCCTACGTCGGCATCGGCGTCGATCCGGCGACGATCAGCTTCGGCATGATGATTAACAACGCGCGTATGGAGCTGGCGCGCGAACCGATGGTGTGGTGGTCGCTGGCCGCCGCGTTTACCGCCATGTTTGCGCTGGTGCTGTCCGCCAATCTGCTGGCCGACGCCGTGCGTGACGCCTTTGACCCCCGGCTGGGATAACCGGCGCTGGACGCGATTACTGACCGAGGCGAAGCGAATGACCGAGAGTGCGGAAGTCATAAAAATGAGTGTAACGATGACACGCCGGATCCAGATTGAACCGTCCGTAGCGCGTGCCCTGCACAAAAAGCGGGTCGCCGGGCGCGACCCCCTGGCGGCGCTGGCTGGCGTCGGCGCCAGACTGCCTGCCTGGGCGCCGGCGTGCGTCCGCTCATGGACGATGTGCGCCGTTCCCGGCTTTACCCGCCGGATGCGCGGCGATCGTGCGGCCCGTTGATCATGGCGCATCCGGATCGAATCGTTCTCAGCGTGCGCGATTTGCGCGTCGGTTTCGCCGGTGAGGCGGGAGCGCCGAATGGCGCGCGGCGCACACGCCCCGTCGTCGACGGCATCTCCTTCGAAGTCTCGGCGGGCGAAACGCTGGCGCTGCTCGGCGAATCGGGCTGCGGCAAGTCGGTCACGGCGCTTTCCCTGCTGCGCCTGCTGCCGCCGAATGCCCGCCTGCTCGGCGGCGAGGTTCATTTTGCCGGGCGTGAGTTGCTGGGCTTGCCGGAAGCGGACATGCGCGCCGTGCGCGGCGGCGGCATCGCCATGATTTTCCAGGAACCGGCGACCAGCCTCAATCCGGTGCTGACCATCGGCCGGCAGATCGGCGAGGCGCTGGAAAAACACGCCGGATTGCGCGGCGGTGCGGTGCGCGCCCGCGCGCTCGAATTGCTCGATGCGGTCGGTATTGCCGACGCGGCGCGGCGGCTCTCCGAATATCCGTTCCAGCTCTCCGGCGGGATGAAGCAGCGGGTGATGATCGCCATTGCGCTCGCCGGTTCGCCGCGCCTGCTCATTGCCGACGAACCGACGACGGCGCTTGATGTGACGATTCAGGCGCAGATTCTCGACCTGCTCTGCCAGATCCAGCGTGAGCGCGGCATGGGCATGCTGCTGATTACCCACGATCTGGGCGTTGCCGCGCGCATGGCGCAGCGCATCGGCGTCATGCGCGCGGGCGCGCTGATCGAAACCGCGCCGCGAGAAACGTTTTTCAGCCGGCCGCGCCACCCCTATACGCAGCGCCTCTTTGCCGCGCTGCCCGACGCCTCGTGGCGCGATGGGCGCAATGAAGGCTGTGCATGCGGCGAAAACGAAGAAAACACTGCACGAAACACCACGCGCATAGGATGCCCGGAAACCCGCGTCCCACGGGCGTTTCAGGGCACCCCCTCTGGAAAGCCCGTGGATACTGGGCTGGCGGGCCATGCTGCGGCCGATGCCGCCAGAGGGACGACGTCAGATGGCAGGGCAGACCTTGCGGTGGATGTTGCGGTGGATGGCGCGGCGCGGATGGATGGCCTGGCTGCTGCGGATGCGCTGGCTCGCGCCGGACTGATCGTGTCTGATGCCGCGTCAGACGCCGCCCCTGAACCGACGCCGCTGCTCGCCGTCACCGATCTGCGCGTGTATTTCCCCATCCGGCGCGGTCTCCTGCGGCGCGTTGCGGGGCATGTCAAAGCGGTCGACGGCGTTTCGCTGACCTTGCGGCGCGGGCGCACGCTGGCGCTGGTCGGCGAATCGGGCAGCGGCAAGACGACGGCCGGCAAGGCCATCCTGCAACTGCTGCGATCTGGCGGTAACGTCCGGGTGGAAGGCAGCATCCGGCTGGATGGCCGGGAGCTGGTCGGCCAGTCGCGCGCGGCCTTGCGCCCAGCGCGGCGGCGTATGCAGATGGTGTTTCAGGATCCGTTCGCCTCGCTCAACCCGCGCCTGCCGGTCGGTGAAATCATCGCCGAGGGCATGCGGGCGCTCGCCGTCGGCGGCGAAGGAAGTGGCGCCGCGCAGTTAGCCGAACGCGCCGCCGCCGTTGCCGCGCTGCTGGCGCAGGTCGGCCTGCCGGAAGATGCGGCCCGGCGCTATCCGCACGAATTTTCCGGCGGTCAGCGCCAGCGCATCGCCATCGCCCGCGCCCTGGCCGTGCAGCCGGATCTGATCATTTGCGATGAGCCGACTTCCGCCCTTGATGTGCTGGTGCAGTCACAGATTCTCGATCTGCTCAGATCCTTGCAGGAAAGGCTGGGGCTGACCTATCTGTTCATCACGCATAACCTTGCCGTCGTTGATGCGCTGGCGCACGAGGTGGCGGTGATGTACCGCGGCCGCATCGTCGAACAGGGGCCGGTCGATGCGGTGCTGCGCAGGCCGCAGCATGCGTATACGCAGCGGCTGCTCGCCGCCGTGCTGGCGGTGCCAAAGCCGTTGCCGGCGCCTGCGGCCGTGTGTGCGAGCGATTGCAAGCAGGAAGCGGCGGGCGAGGGGTGAGGGGCAGGCGAGGACGGGAACGCCGGTGCGGGTACAATAGACGCCCGTGAATCGCGGCTTGAATAGCAGCCTGAATTTCGGCTTGGGCAACCCGGCCGGATGCGGGCGCTGTTCAAGGCGCGGCGGCGCGGCGGCACAGCGGATGCCGGTTCGGCAGGCGAACAGACCGTCAGGCCGCCAGACCGGAAACGGGCGGTAGCGCTCAAGGCGGGAATGCTTCGCAAAGGGTGCCGCAGGGGTGCTGCAAAGCGCGTTCGGCAAAGGCTGCAAAAGTTGCAAAGATTGTCCGGATAGCCGTCTATCGTCTTTTAATCCACTTTCACCGTGAGATGCCATGTCAATCAAATATCAGATCGTTCCCGTGACGCCGCTTGAGCAGAACTGCACCATTCTCTGGTGCGAAGAAACCCGCAAGGCGGCCATCGTCGATCCGGGCGGCGAAGTTCCGCGCATCGTCGCGGCCATTGAACAGCTGGGTGTGACGCCGGAAAAAATTCTCCTGACGCACGGACATATCGACCATGCCGGCGGTGCGGCGGAGCTGGCGGAACGGCTCGGCGTGCCGATCGAAGGGCCGCAACGCGAGGACGCTTTTCTGCTCGACGGGCTGCCGGCGCAGGCGCGCGCCTACGGTTTTAGCGGCGTGCGGGCGGTGACGCCGGATCGCTGGCTGGAGGACGGCGACACCGTGACGGTGGGCAACGCCACGCTGAAGGTCTTCCACTGCCCCGGCCATACGCCCGGTCATGTCGTCTTTTTCGATGAGCCGGGTCGCCTGCTGCTTTCCGGCGACGTGCTCTTTCAGGGGTCGATCGGGCGGACGGATTTTCCGCGCGGCGATTTCGATGCGCTGATCGCCTCGATTCACGGCAAACTCTGGCCGCTGGGTAACGATGTCGCCTTCATTTCCGGCCACGGGCCGATGTCGACGATTGGTCATGAGCGGCGCTACAACCCGTTCTGCGCCGGCTGAATCCGGATCCGGCGCGCTCAAGTCTGCGTCCGTTCCGGCATCCGTTCCCGCGCCCGCGACGGACGGCCCGTATCGGACTTACCAGCTGACGATCCGCATCGACGCGCCGGTGCGCGTTGCCGTCGGCCGGCTGGGCACGTTCGATTTTCCGGCCGGTGATTACGTGTATACCGGCAGCGCGAGGCGCAATCTGGAGGCGCGCATCGCCCGCCATCTGGCGCGGACGAAGAAGTTTCACTGGCACATCGATTACCTGCTCGCCGCGCCGGGCGTGGCGATCTGCAAGGTGCATCGCCTGTCGGCGCCGGAGTGTGTGGTCAACCGGCAGCAGGCGGGCGAAATCGTCGTGCCGGGGTTTGGCGCGAGCGATTGCCGGGCGGGCTGCGGCAGCCATCTCAAGCGTCTGCCGGACGGCAGCATGGCGCATCATCGCCTCCGCCGTGATCGCTCTGCGCGCGCGGGCGAACAAAGCACAGCGCCGGCCTACTGGCGCGAGGCCTGCCAGGCGCTGTCCGCCGATCCGGTGATGGCGGCGATCATCCGCCAGCACCCGATCGATTCGCTGATCTCGCGCGGCGATCCTTTCGGCACGCTGGCGCGTTCCATCGTCGGCCAGCAGATTTCGACCAAGGCGGCCGACAGCGTTTGGCGGCGCTTTGCCGCCGCGCTGCCTGCGGTAACGCCGGCGGCGGTGCTGGCGGCGCAAGCCGAGGTGCTGCGCGCCTGCGGGCTGTCCGCGCGCAAGCAGGAATATCTGACCGATCTGGCGCGCCAGTTCAGCGAAGGCAGCATTCATGCGCATGACTGGCAGGCGATGACGGACGCCGACATCATCGCCGAGCTGACTTCGGTGCGCGGCATCGGCGTCTGGACGGCGGAAATGTTCCTGATCTTCAACCAGATGCGTCCGGACGTCTTTCCGCTGGACGACATCGGCCTGCAAAAAGCGGCTGCCCAGCATTATGGCGGCGGCGAACGGCTCACGCGCAAACAGCTGACCTGCCTGGGCGAACGCTGGCGGCCGTGGCGCTCGGTGGCGACCTGGTATCTCTGGCGCAGCCTCGACCCGCTGCCGGTCGATTATTGAAGCGCGTTTGCGTTGCAGGCAGCGGCCGGGGGCGACAGCGAAATGCGGAAGACGGGCGAGGACAGCGTGACGAGCACAACGGCGAAGGCCGCTCCGGCCGCGCTTGTCGACGCGGCGCTGCGCCGCTTTTTCGCCGAGCATCCGCCGGCGGCGCGGCGTATTTGCGTTGCCCGCATTTGCGTTGCCTTTTCCGGCGGCATCGATTCGGTTGTTCTGCTGCATGCGCTGCACCGTTACCGGCAGGCGGCCGCGGCGGACGGTCAGGCGCCAAGACCCGGCGCGGGGCAGGCGTCGACATCCGGTATTCCGGCGAATGAATCAGATGAGGCAAACCCTGCCGGCCAGACGGTGGCGTTTACGCTTTCGGCACTGCATGTGCATCACGGCCTCAGCCCGCATGCCGATGCGTGGGCGGATTTCTGTGCGGCGTTCTGCCGCAGTCTGGCGGTTCCGCTCAACATCGTCCGCGTCGAAGTGCAGCGCAACAGCGGCGAAGGCCTGGAAGCGGCGGCGCGGCGCGGCCGTTATCGCGCATTCGCCTCGGTCGATGCCGACTGGCTGGCGCTGGCGCACCACCGCGACGACCAGGCCGAAACGGCGCTGCTCAATCTGCTGCGCGGGGCGGGGGTTGCCGGCGCGGCCGGCATGCCGGCGCTTCGTGCGCTGCAAATCGCTGGCGGCGGGCCGGAAAAAGGCGATCGCAGGGCTGCTGCAATCGAGCTGATCCGGCCGCTGCTGGCCGTGCCGCGCGCCGCGATCGAACGCTATGCGGCTGCATACGGCTTGCATTGGGTCGATGATGAAAGCAACGACAGCCGGCGTTTCCGCCGCAACTTCCTGCGCCACGAAATTTTGCCGGCGCTGGAAAAACCGTTCCCCGGCGCGCGTCAGGCGCTGGCGCGGGCGGCCGGGCATTTCGCCGAAGCGGCCGATCTGCTCGCCCAGCTGGCGCGGATCGATGCCGATGCGGCGCGTCTGCCCTCCGGGCGCGTCGGGCTGGCGGCGTTTAACTGCCTGCCGCCGGCGCGCGCGCGCAACCTGCTGCGCCACTTGTGGGCGGAGGCCGGCTTCCGCCTGCCGGAGGCGCGCTGGCTGGAAGAAGCCCGCCGGCAACTGGCAGGCTGCGCCCCCGGCGCGGAAACCTGCGTGACGACGGCGGAGGGCGAATTGCGCGTTTATCGCGGCGAACTGTATTGCCTGCCGCGCCGCGCGTTTGCTGCGCCCGAAGCGGCCATCTGGCGCGGCGAGGCGGAAGTGGCGTGGGGCGCGGGGCGCGTGCGTTTCGTGCCCGCCGTCGGTAGCGGCATCGCTCGTCGTTGGCTAGGGGGGGCGCCGGCTGATGGGCGGAAAGTATGGGGAACGCTGCGGGTGCGGCAGGGCGGCGAACGCTTCCGGCCGCACATCAATCGCCCGCGCCGCGCCGTGCGCAATCTGCTTCAGGAAGCCGGCGTGCCGCCGTGGGAACGGACGCGGATGCCCCTGTTGTGGATCGACGGGCGGCTTGCCTGGGTGGGCGGACTGGGCGTCGAGGCCGGCTTTGCCTGCGCCCCCGGCGAAGCGGGCGTGCTGCCGGTCTGGCAGCCCGCGCAAGCTTTGCAGCCCTAAAACCCGCGTAAACAGGGTATCTCCGAGGAGGTGTAGCGGCTTCCTTTGCCAAAATACTGCGTTGGCTCGCCTTGCCGTACTGAATGTACTGTCTGCGGCTC
>CALHZD010000097.1 GCA_938040985.1 uncultured Propionivibrio sp. | reverse complement strand
CTGCGCTCAAACAATCAAGCCCTTGTTCCCGCCAGCCGCCCCGCGCCTGCGGCTGCGCCTAAGGGGGCTTTGGGTGCTTCGTAGTGATCGAATAGGCGAAAGGAGATGCCCGGGAACTCGCGTGGAGTGGGCGTTTCCCGGCACCTTCTCTGAAACCCTTATAGATAGGCTATTTCCGGGCAGGCGCCTCTGAAACGCCCTATTTATAAGGGTTTCAGGGCATACCTCTCGGAGAATCCCTAAATACGCGGGCTCCAGCGGCGCCTGTCAGCCAGTGCCCTGCGTGATGGATTCTGTGCTGCAAAATAGGTAGTTTTCAGCAGCCTTTGGCTATTTCCCCCGGGAAATCTGGACTACACTGGATTACAGGCGGGCGTGGTGGCGCGCCTGCCTGTGATGGGCTGGGTTTTTCGGCGGTGTATCTGCTGTTTCCTTGTGTCTTTGTATGTTTTTTCAACCGGCGCGGTTCGGTGCGCGCTCGGCGCCGACTGCGGATAACAGGAGAAAGTCATGGCAAAAAAAATTCTGGTGGCTTATGGCGTGGATGTGGATGCGGTCGCTGGCTGGCTGGGTTCCTATGGCGGCGAGGATAGTCCGGACGATATCTCGCGCGGCATGTTTGCCGGCGAAGTCGGCGCGCCGCGGTTGCTCAAGCTGTTTGAAAAATACCATCTGAAAACGACCTGGTTCGTTCCCGGCCACTCGCTGGAAACCTTTCCCGAGCAGATGCAGGAAGTAGCGCGGCGCGGTCACGAAATCGGCGTTCATGGCTACAGCCACGAAAACCCGATTGCCATGACGCGCGAACAGGAAACGGCCATTCTCGATCATTGCATCGACCTGGTGACCCAGGTCAGCGGCAAGCGGCCGACGGGCTATGTGGCGCCGTGGTGGGAGTTCAGCCCGGTGACCAACGAGCTGCTGCTCGAACGCGGCATCAAGTACGACCATTCGCTGATGCACAATGACTTTCACCCGTACTATGTGCGCGTGGGCGATAGCTGGACGAAGATCGATTACTCCAAGCATCCCAGCCACTGGATGAAACCGCTGGTGCGCGGCAAAGAAACGCCGCTGGTGGAAATCCCCGCCAACTGGTATCTCGACGATCTGCCGCCGATGATGTTCATCAAGAAATCGCCGAACAGCCACGGCTTCGTCAACCCGCGCGACATTGAGCAGATGTGGCGCGACCAGTTCGACTGGGTGTACCGCGAGCATGACTACGCCGTCTTCACAATGACCGTGCATCCGGACGTTTCCGGCCGGCCGCAGGTCTTGCTTGCGCACGAACGCCTGATCGAGCACATCAGCAGCCACGAAGGCGTGGAATGGTGCACGTTCGATCAGATTGCCGACGATTTCATCGCCCGCAACCCGCGCAAAGCCTGACCCGTAAGCAAACAACGCGGAAAATGCCGGGAAGATGAAAGATCGGGCAGGCCGCCCGATGCGGAATGCGGGCGGCCTGCGCGGGAGTTGATGAATATTTCGCGGAAATTTTATGCAAGTCTTGCGGAAGTCTCGCGGAAGTTTCCGTTTCACCGTTTCGCGCGGGTGACGCTGGCCGGCCAGATGCGGTGCGGCTTTGCCGGATGTGTTTTGCAGCGGCCAATGCAGCGGTACACGTTGAGTTATCGGGCTGAAAGCCGATAGCGGACGATTGGGGACGGCTAGGAGCGACTGGTGAGTGGCGGGGTGCAAGCGCCGCCGCCCGCCGGCGGCGAGGCGATGATGGAATGGCGCCAGGCAGCCTTGCCGCAACGCCTCTGTGCGGGGTCATACGGCGACGGCGATGCCAGATGGCTCATATGGCGATAATCAACAGGAAAGGATGAATTGCATGTGCGGACTTTGCGGCATCTTTGGCGAAAGCGCCGACTGGAGCCAGGGCGCGGCGCAGGCGGAGGCGGGGCAGAGCGCCGATCCGGTGGCGCGCCGGCGCGCCCGCACGCAGCGCATCGCGCTGCTGAATCGGCTGCTGCGCCCCATGCACCTGACGGTCAGCGACTGGCAGGGCAGCCAGTATCAGATCGGCAGCGCCACCGGCAAAACCCTGCTGGCCGACAACCTCAGCCAGATTTGGGCGGCGGTGCAGACGCTTGCCGGCAAACCCTACGACCCGCTCATTTTGTAATCCGGCTATTTCCGCGGCTTGTTCGCCATGATTTCTCCCTCCTCCAAAACGCCGGTCATCATCCTCACCGGCTTTCTCGGCGCTGGCAAAACCACGCTCTTGCAGAAGATTCTCCGCGCCGAACATTACGGCGACAGCGCCGTGCTGATCAACGAATTCGGTGAAATCGGCATCGACCAGCAACTCGTCGCGCCCATCTCGCCAAATACCATCCTGCTCAGTTCCGGCTGCCTGTGCTGCCAGATACGCGGCGAACTCAAGCAGGCGCTGCTCGATCTGCTCGACCAGCGGGCGCGCGGGCAGGTTCCCCATTTCCAGCGCATCATCATCGAAACCACCGGCCTGGCCGAGCCGACGCCCATTGTCGCTACGCTCCAGGCCGACCCCGTGCTCTGTCACCAGCTCAGCATCCGGCATATCAGCGCCGTCGTCGATGCCGTCAATGGCGCGCAAATGCTCGCGCAACAGCATCCGGTCTGGATGCAGCAGGTCACCGCCGCCGACAGCATCCTGCTGGCTAAAAGCGACATTGCCCCCGCCGCCGCCCACTTGCAGGAACAACTGCGCCGCCTGCTGCCGCATACGCCGATCCTGATGCACAGCCTGAATGACCCCGCGCCGGAACTGGATGCGCCCGGCGCATCGCCTGCTCCGGCGCTTGCCGCCACGGCGGAAACGGCGGCCTGCGCGCATGACCACGAAGCGGCGGAAAGTGTTGAAAGCGTGGAGAGTGTGGAAAGCGCCATCCACCGCCAAGGGCATGTGCATTCGCTCTCGCTCAGCATCGACGCGCCGATCGACTGGCTCGCCTTCAGCGTCTGGCTCTCGGCGCTGCTACACGCCCACGGCGCAGCCATCTGGCGGCTGAAGGGCATACTCAACGTCGGCGAAGCCTACCCCGTGCTGATCAATGGCGTGCAGCACATGATTTACCCGCCGCAGCATCTGGCCGACTGGCCGGAAGATACGCGGCAAGCCGGCCGACGCTCGCAACTGGTCATCATCGCCAACGGGCTTGACCCCGAACGTATTGAAGCCTCCTTCCGCCGGCACGTACTGGGCGAAACGGCCTGAAATCGCCCCATATCCGCCAACTTACGCCGGCGGGCAAAATAAAACCGGCCGGATAAATTGCAAAAAGTACAAGTTTTTCAGATGGAGATTTTTTAGGGCTGGGCATCTATAGGTTCTATTGAATAAAGAAAAAGGTGAAGGTAAAAAACTATGAATTTAGGCAGAATATAAAAAGTTGCCAGATAAATTTTAGGAGTTTATAAAATGGTTTTTGTATTTCTTTTAGGGTGCGTTTCTTTATTTTTTGTTATGGGTCACGGAACCCTTTTACATTTTATGCTAGAGGAAAAAAAGAAGATTGACATATGGAGCCTGTTTTTTCCATGGCCTCAAAAAGGGAAAGTGGTATCTATTATTTGCCTTTTTATTTCAATAATTTTTTTACTATTAATTCTAGTATTACCAAAAGAACAGTATAACGATATGTTCTCTGTGTCTTCATGGAAAATATTTCTTGTAATGACAGCTTTTCCTTTGATTGGTTATCTAATTTTTATTGCCAGTTTGTTGATAAAAACAAGCTCTGGATTTGCTTTTAAATTCAGTGCAAATAATGCGGTATGGAAAATTGTATTGGCATTCGGAGCGATAGTTTCCATCGTTTCGTGGTTATTTAGTTAATAGCATTAGCTAGAGGCGTCGCAAATAATAATTTTGTTGTTTTAGTCATTTCCCAGAAAACAAAGGACAGCGCAGAAAAATTCATAGAAGATTTTTTCCGGCTATTACAACAGATGGAATGACAGGCTGATTTTAGAATTAATTAATCTAAACATAGTCTGGCGCTTACCTCGCCGTGAGAATTGATAAAAGCGACACATGAATTATTCCCGGAGTTTTTTAACGCTATCATTTTATTCAAGGCCCGATTTAGGCAGTTAGAGTAATCTTTATTTTCCAGATAGGCGTCAGGCAGTCTGTAATCAGATAACCAGTATCTATAGTTTAGGTAAAATTCCAAAGGGTTTAATGGATTTGCATTTCTGTGAGTGTATGCGGTCTCGCATGATTCTGATTTTAGTAAATGCGTAATTTCCACGCGAACATACTCATTAACATAAACCATTGAGGTAAATATTGGGAAAATAAATAAAGCAAATATTAAAGTTAAAAGGCTTATTGTCAGCCCAAATTTATTTATACCTAACATTTTCCTAATTACGTACTGTGCCATATTCGTACCAAAAATAATTGATATTTGTTTCTTAAAAACCCTTGTTATACTTTCTAAGTCCCATTCCTTTTTCAGCAACCTTGATGGTAAAAGTTTGTAGGATAGTTCTCCTTTACTTGGCGTGATTTTTTGCTAGGAAAAACTTCATTTCCCTACCTGCAAATTCGGGAATATCTAAAAGACTTTCTACCTGGCATCGGTAATTGCCTGGCTCTAAAACAGCTTCAGTAATCATTTTGCTGAAGCTATTTCCGCCTTGGGCATACTTTTCAAGTTCATAAATTGTTTCGTTAATAATAGTCTTTGCTTCATCATTATCCTCTCGAATAACTTTAAGTGTTAATGGAATTGAAATGCCTGGGTTTTTTATTTTTCCAGTACTATCCCGGCCATAAGTTCCAACAAGTTTGCGAACACGCTCCATGTCTTCATAATCGTCTTTTGCCCGTTCTTTGTAATAAATATCTATCGAAAATTCATAAAGGTATTTTTCCTTAATCCTAAACTGAAAATCCAGTTTCTCACCTGCTTTCCATGCCGAGAACGGAAAAACAATCGGTGGTTCGGGCAATTTGGGTTCGTTGGAACAGCTGGCAAGCATAAGCAGCAAAAACAGGAAAAAGAACGCCTTAAGCGGACGAAAGAATCGCCCCCTTTTATGATTTCCTTTGTTATTTTGTGCGGAGAATGCCGGAAGGGATATTGAGTATTGGCATGCACCATCCCGCTGCATACGCTGCCAATGACCGAAAGCCTGAAGCGGGGCGCCGTAAAACGTGGAAATCTTGTTCATGCAGTTTTCTCCATTCAAGAAGAAGCGGCCTTTATGTGCGCTAATGAACAATGCTGGCAGGCTAGTCCTGCGTTACCCGGCTGTCAATGGGCTGAAATAGGGGTGTGGAAAGATGCAGGGCTTTAGCTTCTTAGCTTTTTAGATTCTTAAACGTGGTTTCATCTATTACTGCACCCAAGCGGCTAAACTGGCAGGCCGCAAGCCCGCGTCAATAGGGCGTTTGCGGGCATGCAGGCTGGAAATCCTTGTAAACAGTGGGCTAGCGGGTAGGTAGGATGGAAATGCCCGTAAACATTGGGCTAGCGGGCAGGAGCTTTGGAGATGCCCGTTTTACGCGGGGTTCGGGGCAGGCGTGGTGGTGGATATTGTGACGGGTCTGCGGTATTTCTGGTCGGCGGCGGTGTTGCCGGCACCTCGGGTATTCGATGAGGGCGTCAGGATTGCCCGTCATTGCGGCCCGTCATGGGGTGCGGAGGGGCTAAGGCCTGCGAGTCGCCGGAATTGTCCAATCTGCCGGAGCCGGCTGGCGTTTCTTCGCTTGCGGGCGGGGCGGCAGGGTGCAGGGTGAGCAGCACGATGCCGCCGACAATGAGGGCGATGCCCAGCCATTCTCTGGCGTTGAGCCGTTCGCCGAGAAAGGTGACGGCAAAGAGGGCGACAAAGACGACGGAGAGTTTGTCTACCGGCGCGACGTGTGCGGCGCTGCCGGTTTGCAGCGCCTTGAAGTAGAACAGCCATGAGAAGCCCGTTGCTGCGGCGGAAAGGAAGAGGAAGAGCCATTGCCGGTGGGTGATCTGGGCGAGCGGCTGCCATTTGCCGAGATAGCTGACCCACAGGGCGACGATAAAAACGATCATCACGGTGCGGATGAGGGTGGCGAAGTCGCTGTCGATGCCGTGCAGTCCGATCTTGGCGAAGATGGCGGTCAGCGCGGCGAAAAGGGCGGCGAGCAGCGCGTAAAAGAGCCAGGTCATGGGAGATCCTTTCCGGTGTGTCGTGTTGCCTGAATGTTTCGCCGTGTCGGGCCGACCGGAAGGGCTGCGCCGGCGGGCAGGCTCCCTGGAGATGCCACGTTTTACGTGGGGTTCGGGGTAGGCGAGGTGTCGGTGTCGTAGGTCTGTAGCGGGGGGTGGAGGGTCTGCGGTGGCTTCTGGCTGGTGGCGGTGATTCAACCGGCAATGTTTCTTTACCGCGCGGCCGGCAGTGCGCCAAAAAGATTAAAAGCTCAGGCCGTTATTTCTTAGAAGTATGATGCCACCGCCACGGCAGAATAACCAGAAACAATAGCTGAATACATATCATTAAGATAATTTCTATCAATAGTATTAAGCATGATTAAACCTCAAAAATTATTTGCGACCAAACACGTCTGATAAAGGACGTGAACCTGTAAGTAAAAATATTAATGCAAAAATAAGAAATGTAGCAGTACACACCTCAGCAAATGCGAAAAAAAAGTTAGCCCAAAGGTAATTATGCATTAACTCTTCAAAAGCTCTTATTTTAGTAAGTGGAGAATTGCCTAGCTGCCACTGTTTTGGTAAAAAAATAATAGCATACAAAAATGCAAATAATATAATTATTAAGCATAATCGCTTAAAAAATCCGATTTTTCTTTTTTCAAGATACCAGTTTCTTTTTAAAAAAAGAATTATATATAAAGGACATAGCATCCAATGGGTGGCAAAAACACATAAAACCAGATCGGGATCAGGGGAGTAATTTGCAAAGACCACGATATTAGGAATAATTTTGGCAACTAACAGCGCATAGGGTTTAAGAAAAGTAATAAAACCTTGCGGAAGAAAATATGGAATAAATAGACAGATTAAGATATAGCCCGCTACATATAACGAACCATCATCTTTCAGGATTTCTATCAGGCTTTTTTGTGTTTGAGGATGCTCCATATCTGACGTCCAATAAGTATTAATTTTCCGTCAAGATTGATACCGGATTATGAAGGGATTATTCCTGATACATTATTTGATGCTTTATTTGCCATGCTTTAAAGCTGTTCCGGCAAAATCAGAAACCTGCCTAATGCGTGCCGGGAGTTAAGGAAGGCATAAGTCGCACACGATAATGCGTGGCAAGCTAGACCTTTCCTATGCGCCTGTCAATGGGCTTGTATAGGGATTGTGGAAAGATGCAGTGTCGCGCCGATGATGCACGGGCGGCTGGCTGGGAAGGGCACTACTCATTTTTTTGTAGCAGCACTGCCGATTTACTGCCTGCGCATTCTGGATGTAACGCCCGGCTATCTAAATCGATTGACCGCAAGCCCACGTCAACAGGGCGTTTGCGGGTAGGCTACCCGGAAACCCGCGTGGAATGGGCGTTTCAGCCAGGGGTAGCCGGAAACGCCCGTAAACACTGGGCTGGCAGGCAGGGGCTTCGGAAATGCCCGTTTTACGCGGGGTTCGGGGCAGGTACTGTGGCGGGTGTCGTGGCGGTGCGGCAGGCGAGGGTGAAATTCGCGGTCTGTCATCTGCCAACAGGCGATGGATCCGCGCCCAACGGCTTTCCGGCGCTTTGCATCCCGAGCCTTCCGAGCCTTCCGAACCTCTCGAGCCTCCCAAACCTTCCCTACCTTCCGAGCTTTGCTTGCTTGTTTGCTTCCGCGTCAGCAAAAAGGCCGCAGCCTCAGGCCGACATCATGCCGTGCGCGGCGGCGGCGACTACGCCAGCAATTGCCGCGCGGCGCTGACGCCGGCTCGGTAATGCGGCGAATCGAGGAGCGCTTTAGGCGTCATTTTCGGGGTGGGGAATAGTTTGCCGATACGCCGGGCGTGCCGCTTGACCAGGCGGGGATGCCAGCGCGCGAGCAGATCGCCAACCGCGTCCGGGACGTTGCAGACAGGCAGCATGTCGCAGCCGGCTGACCAGGCGGCCTGCGCCCGCGCAACGATGTCGCCGGCAACGCCGGCGCCCTGCATGGACAGGTCGTCGCTGAACACGGCGCCGTTGAATTTCAGCACGTGGCGCAGATAGCGATGCCAGTGTTTCGAGAATCCGGCGGGGCGTGCGTCAACCTCCGGGTAGATGACGTGCGCCGGCATCACGGCGTCAAGCCGCAGCCGGCGATAAGGTTCGATGTCGGTTTGCAGCTCCGCCAGAGTGCGCGTATCGACGGGGACGGCAACGTGTGAGTCGGCTTCGGCCCAGCCGTGTCCGGGGAAATGCTTACCGCAGGCGGCCATGCCGGCGTGGCGCAGGCCGGCGATCAGCGCGCCGGCCAGTTCTGCGACTGCCGCTGGATTGCCGTGAAAAGCGCGGTCGCCGACAACGCGGTTGCGCCCCCAGTCGAGGTCGAGCACCGGCGTAAAGGAGAAATCGACGCCACAAGCGAGCAGTTCGGCAGCCAGGACAAAGCCGATGTCGAAGGCAACCCGGCAGGCCGCCACTTTTCCTGATTTTTCTGACTTTTCTGTTTTGCCCTCCGACGCGCCTTCCCACAGGCGGCCGAGCGCGCGCATGGGCGGCAGGCGGGTAAAGCCTTTACGGCAGCGCTGCACGCGGCCGCCTTCGTGGTCGATGGCGATCAGCAGGGGCGGCGTGCGCAGCGCATGGACTTCCGCGCACAGGGCGGCGAGCTGTTCGGGCGAGGCGTAATTGCGCGCAAAGAGGATCAGCCCGCCGACGAGGGGATGGGCAAGCCGTTCGCGTTCGAGCGCCGTCAGCGCTGTTCCGGCAATGTCGATCATCAGCGGGCCGCGCAGCGGCGTATGCGCGGGGGCGCATGCGGCGGCGTTTGGGGAAAAGGCGGCGGGATTCATCGCCGTTCAGCCTCTAAGCCCGTAATCCCCGCGGGCACCGGTTTTTCGGACGCTGCCGGCAGGGGCGGCGCGCTTTCGAGGATAACGAAGGCGACGGCGTAGTCGGCTTCGTCGCTGAGCGAAAGATGCGCCCGGCCGATGCCGCGTTCGGCGAGGTAGGCCGCCAGTTCGGGCGCGAATTCAAAACCGGGGCGTCCAGCCGCATCGTGCATCACGCGGACGTTGGGCAGTGTGGCCGGCGCGGCCACGCCGATGCCGAGCGCCTTGCCCAGCGCCTCCTTGGCGGCGAAGCGCTTGGCGAGAAAACGCGCGGGGCGCACAAAAGCAGGCGTGGCCGAATCACCTGAGCCGGTCGAATCGACGGGATCGGCGGATTCGGCGACATCGATAGAGGCGCGTGCACAGTCAAAGGCGGCGCGCTCGCCAGGCGCCAGCAGCTTGTCCAGCAACCGTTCGCCGTAGCGCCGGTAGAGCCGGCCGAGCCGGGCGACGGCGACAATATCCGTACCGATGCCGGCGATCATGACGCGACGGCCTGCGCTGCCGAATTGACGGGATTGGCGGACGCCTGCGCCTCGCGCATCAGGCGCTTCATTTCACGCACCGCTTCGCGCAGCCCGGTAAATACGGCGCGGCTGATAATGGCGTGGCCGATATGCAGTTCATGGATACCGGGCAGCCGCGCCACGGGCTGGACGTTGAAGTAGTTGAGCGCGTGGCCGGCATTGAAGCGCATGCCCAGACTGCGGATCGCTTCGCCGGCATTCCAGATTTTTTCCAGCTCGGCGAGCACGGCGGGGCTTTCGGCATCCCGGCCTTTTGCGTGGAAAGCGTGCGCATAAGGCCCCGTATGGATTTCGCAGACCCGCGCGCCAATGCGCGCCGCCACTTCGATCTGCGGCAGTTCGGCGTCGATAAACACGCTGCTGATGATGCCGGCTTCACCGAGCCGGGCTATCGCCCGCTTGAGTTTGGCTTCCTGCCCGACGATGTTCAGGCCGCCTTCCGTGGTGATTTCGTGCCGCCCTTCCGGCACCAGCATGGCCATTTCCGGCCTGATCCGGCAGGCGATGTCGACCATTTCGTCGGTGGCGGCCATTTCGAGGTTGAGCTTGATCTGCGTGAGCAGGCGCAGCTTTTCAACGTCGTGATCCTGAATGTGGCGGCGGTCTTCGCGCAGGTGCACGGTAATACCGTCGGCGCCGCCCAGATGCGCCTCGACGGCGCCCCAGACAGGATCGGGTTCGTAGGTTTGCCGCGCCTGGCGGATCGTGGCGATGTGGTCGATATTGACGCCCAGTTCGATCATTCGTGTATCTCCTTGAAAATTTTGCGCGATTCTAATTCTCTACCGCCCGTGTAATGGGCGATCAGCGCGCGCATCAGCGGCTTGGCCTCAGCCAGCGAACGGGCGTCGGAAAAATCCTCCCCCGCCAGGTCGAGCAGCGTTTTGCCGCGTACCGAAAGCGCCGTTTCACCGCGCGCCGCCAGCCGCACCGGGCCGCGCTCGATTTCGTAGGCGTAATCGCCTTCGGGATCGATCGGCGCGCCCTGTGCATCGTGCGTCAGCGTCAGACCATAGCCGAGCGCCTGCAAGAGCGCGCATTCAAAGCGGCGTAGGTCGGCTTCCGCCAGTTCGCCGGCAAAGCGGCGCAGCGTTTCGGCATAGACGGAGAACAGATGCGTGTGCGCGTCTTCGCGCGGCAAGAGGTGGATCAGCAGTTCGTTGAGATAGTAGCCGCAAAACAGCGCCCTGCCGGTGAGCAGCGGCTGCCCGCCCAGCCATTCGGCCTTCATCAGCGCCGGCACCTCGCCCTTGCCGGCCCAGCCGAGTTCGAGCGGCTGAAAGGCCATCAGCAGCCCGCGGATGGCCGAACGCGGACGCCGCGCGCCGCGCGCCAGCAGGGCGATGCGCCCATAGTCGCGCGAGAAGGTTTCGATGATTAGGCTGGTTTCCCGGAACGGGTAACTGTGCAGAATGTATGCCGGCTGGGCATCAACCCGGTTGCGTGAAGGAATGGCCATAACCCATCGTCCGCGAACGCGCTACGCTTCGGCCGGCGCGCCGTTCAGGCGCCGGCCCGACATGCCTCCACACCCATCGCTCGCCATTGACCGCTTACTCGTAGCCAAGCTCTTTGAGCAGGCGTTCGTCATCGGCCCAGCCCGACTTGACCTTGACGAAAACTTCCAGATACACCTTGCCGCCGAACAGGCGCTCCATATCCTGCCGCGCTTCGCTGGCAATGCGCTTAAGCATGGCGCCGCCCTTGCCGATGACGATGCCCTTGTGCGCCTCGCGGTCGACGAGAATAGCGGCGTAGATACGGCGCAGGCCGCCGTCGAGCGCAAAACGTTCGATCTCGACGGCGGCGGTATAGGGCAGTTCGTCGCCGACCAGACGGAACAGTTTTTCGCGAATATATTCCGCGGCGAGAAAGCGCTCACTCCGGTCGGTCATTTCGTCTTCGCCGTACAGCGGCGCATCGTTCGGCAAATATTGGCGGACTTCCGCCAGCAATTCGTTAAGCTGGCTGCCGCGCGCAGCGCTGACCGGAACGATGGCGGCAAACGGAAAGCGCACGGCGGTCTCGCCCAGCCAGGCGAGCAGCGCCGCCTTGTCCGCACAGCGGTCGATCTTGTTTGCCGCCAGAATAACCGGTCGGTCGGTCGGCAGCAGATCGAGCACACGTTGGTCGTGCGCGTCGAAGCGCCCGGCTTCGACGACGAAGATCACGGCATCCACGTCGTTGAGCGCCTGCCGCACGCCGCGGTTCATCGCCCGGTTGAGCGCGTTGACATGGCGCGTCTGAAAACCCGGCGTATCGACGAAGACAAACTGCGCATCGGGACGCGTCAGGATGCCAACGATGCGGTGACGCGTCGTCTGCGACTTACGCGAAACGATGCTGATCTTTTCGCCGACCAGGCGGTTAAGCAGCGTCGATTTGCCGACATTCGGGCGGCCGACGATAGCCACCGTCCCCGCGCGGAAAGGCGATTCAGGCGCACTCATGGCAGCCCGATCCGTTCGAGCGCACGCTCGGCGGCCACCTGCTCGGCAGCGCGGCGGCTGCCGCCCTCGCCCGCTGTGCGGATGCCGAGCGATTCGACAAGGCAGGCCATATGAAAGCGCTGGGCATGCGCATCGCCCTCGACGGCGACGGATTCATAACGGGGCAGCGGCAGATGCCGGCCTTGCAGGTATTCCTGGAGGCGCGTTTTGGCATCCTTGATCGGTTTTCCCGCCCAATCTGACTGCATCAGCGGTGCGTAAAGACGGCGGATTACGGCATCGGCCGCCTCAAAACCGGCATCCATCCAGATGGCGCCAAAAACGGCTTCTAGTGCATCGGCCAGAATCGAGGGGCGCGTACTGCCGCCGCTTTTCAGCTCGCCGTCCCCCAGCCGTAAGTGGCGCCCCAGATCGATCGTCTGCGCCAGACGGTGCAGGCTGTCCTGACACACCAGATTGGCGCGCAGCCGCGACAGGTCGCCTTCCGGCAGTTGGGGAAAGCGCTCAAATAGCAGGCGCGCAATGGCGGCATTGAGGATGGCATCGCCAATGAACTCCAGCCGTTCGTTATGCGCCGCGCTGTAGCTGCGGTGCGTCAGCGCTGTTTTGAGCTGCGCAGCGTCGCCGAAAGTATGGCCGATCGCCTGTTCGAGGCGGGATGACATACGTGCAGGCAATGTCCGGCGCTATTCCGTCGATGCCTGGAAATCGATCAGCAGGCTGACATTGGCGAACAGGTGAATGCGCCGTTCGTAAGCAAACCCGATCACCACCCGGTTGCCCTTCTTGGCAACATCCAGATCCGCGCCCTTGATCACGTCGATCTGGTTAACGTTGGCGTAGTTGTCAAAATCCCTGCGTATTTCGGCGACGGTTTTTCCATCCCCCTTGTTGGCAATTGAGTGGATGCTTTGCTTGATTTTGTAATAGTCGATCACCTCAGGCGTCACCTTCAGGCCGAGAATCACCACGAGAATGATGATGACGCCCCAGAACAGCAGTCCAGAAAGTGTCACGCCCGCTTGTTTACGCATATTAAGCATGTTGAATCTCCTTATTGAAACGAACCGATGCGTCCCCAGTCGCCAAAATGCCACCAGATGAAGAAGGCCTTGCCGACAATGTTTTCATCCGGCACGAAGCCCCAGTAACGGCTGTCCTCCGAATTATCACGATTGTCGCCCATCATGAAGTAATGCCCCGGGGGGACGGTGCACATCACACCGGCATTATTGTAAGAGCAGTTTTCCCGGTAGGGGAAATTTGCCGCGGCGGGAATCGCGGCGGGCGCATCGGGATCGTTGAGCGTATGGTACTGCGTCTCCCCCTGTTGTTCGATGAACTGGTGCGAATAATAGCGCCGTTCCGCATGCAGGTAATCCCCGATCTGGCGGGTTTCGACCGGGCGGCCGTTGATCGTCAGCCGCTTGTTCTGGTAGGCCACCGTATCGCCGGGCAGACCGATCACGCGCTTGATGTAGTCTTTCGACGGATCGACCGGATAGCGGAACACCATGACATCGCCGCGTTTCGGCTGACCAATGTCGACGATCTTTTTATTGATGATCGGCAAGCGGATGCCGTAGGCGAATTTATTAACCAGAATGAAATCACCGATCTGGAGCGTCGGCACCATTGAGGGCGACGGAATCTGAAAAGGTTCGACGAGAAACGAACGCAGGATGAAAACGAACAGAATGACCGGAAAAAAGCCGGCGCCGTATTCGACCCACCACGGATCCTTGGCGTCCGCCGCCCGGCGCTTTTTCAGGAAAAGATGGTCGATCAGCCAGATGCCGCCGGTTGCCAGCACCAGATAGAAAAGAATCAGCGCAAAATTCACTTTCGCCCCTTGCCTCTTGTTCGTCTCTTATTTATCCATGCGCAGAACCGCCAGAAAGGCTTCCTGCGGGATTTCTACCGAGCCGACCTGCTTCATCCGCTTCTTGCCGGCTTTTTGTTTCTCGAGCAGTTTTTTCTTGCGCGTAATATCGCCGCCGTAGCACTTGGCAAGCACGTCCTTGCGCAGCGCCTTGACGTTCTCGCGCGCGATGATGTTCGAGCCGATCGCCGCCTGGATCGCCACGTCGTACATCTGGCGGGGAATCAGCGAACGCATCTTGCTAGCCAGCTCACGACCGCGATAGACCGAATTGGCGCGGTGGACGATGGTGGACAGCGCATCGACCCTGTCGCCGTTGATCAGCACATCGAGCTTGACAACGTCGGCTGCGCGGAATTCCTTGAACTCGTAGTCGAGCGAGGCATAACCGCGCGATACCGATTTGAGCTTGTCGAAGAAGTCCATGACGACTTCGGCCATCGGCATTTCATAGACGAGCTGTACCTGCCGGCCGTGATAGGTCATGTCGATCTGGTTGCCGCGCTTCTGGTTGCACAGCGTCATCACGTTGCCCAGGTACTCCTGCGGCACAAAAACGGTGATGGTAATGATCGGCTCGCGGATTTCTTGAATTTTCGTCGTTTCCGGCAATTTGGCCGGATTTTCGACCGGCACGATCGAGCCGTCGCGCATCACGACTTCATACACGACCGTCGGCGCCGTCGTAATCAGATCCTGGTCGAACTCGCGTTCCAGACGCTCCTGCACAATCTCCATGTGCAGCAGACCAAGAAAACCACAGCGAAAACCAAAGCCCAGCGCCTGCGAAACCTCCGGCTCGTAATGCAGCGAAGCATCGTTGAGACGGAGTTTTTCCAGCGATTCGCGCAGGGCGTCGTACTGGTTGGCCTCAACCGGGTACAGCCCGGCGAAGACCTGCGACTTGATTTCCTTGAAACCGGGCAAAGGGGCATCCGCTGGCCGCTCGGCCAGCGTTACCGTGTCGCCGACCTGCGCCGCCTGCAATTCTTTGATGCCGGAGATGACGTAGCCCACCTGCCCGGCCGAAAGCCCATCCCGCGGCACGGCTTTGGGCGTAAAGACGCCCACCTGCTCGCACAGATACGAAGCCCCTGTTGCCATCAGGCGAATCTTGTCTTTGGGACGCAGCAGGCCATCGACGACGCGCACCAGCATGACGACGCCGACATAATTATCGAACCATGAGTCGATGATGAGCGCCTTAAGCGGCGCCCCAAGATCCCCCTGCGGCGGCGGAATGCGCGCGATGATCGCTTCGAGGATGTCTTCCACGCCCGCGCCGGTTTTGGCCGAGGCGCGAATGGCGTCGGAAGCGTCGATGCCGATTACATCTTCGATTTCCTGGCTGGCCGCTTCGGGCATTGCCGAAGGGAGATCGATCTTGTTGAGCACCGGCAAGACTTCAACGCCCAGATCGATGGCGGTGTAACAGTTGGCGACCGTTTGTGCCTCGACGCCCTGCGAAGCGTCGACGACGAGCAGGGCGCCCTCGCAGGCCGACAGCGAGCGCGAGACTTCGTAGGAGAAATCGACGTGCCCCGGCGTATCGATCAGATTCAGGTTATAGATCAGCCCGTCGCGCGCCCGATATTGCAACGCGGCCGTCTGCGCTTTGATGGTAATGCCGCGTTCGCGCTCGATATCCATCGAATCAAGCACCTGCGCTTCCATTTCCCGCTCCGACAGGCCGCCGCATAGATGAATGATGCGGTCGGCCAGCGTCGATTTGCCGTGGTCGATATGCGCAATGATCGAAAAGTTACGAATTCGTTGCATGCGAGAAAAAGCAGGAAAAGCAAAATTTGGCAAAATTTGCAAAGCAAGGCGGGAAAAACAAAGGGCGCCGACGGGCGCCCTGCGTCGTTCGTTGTACCGCATGTCGAACAACCTCATGCGAGGCGGCGATTCTAGCCGATTTCCGCCAAATAATCACGCACGACGGCAGAACCGAGGCAATGGCAGCCCTGTTTCCGTCCGTCGTACAGCAGCGCCGGCACAGCATATATCATGGCGCACGTCACGCACAAAATTGGCCCCAAGCGCTTTGCTTTGGAATTAGTACAAGCCTATAGAAAGTTAAACCTGCCAATCAATGGGGTTTTGACCGCGTTGCTCCAGCCAAGCATTGGCCTGTGAAAAATGGCGGCAGCCGAAAAAACCCCGGCTGGCGGACAGGGGCGAAGGGTGTGGCGCCTGCAACACCCGATGGCGCTTGCGGTCGATCATAGCGCCCTTTTTTTGCGCATGGCTGCCCCATAACATGAACACCAGGCCGTCGCGGTGCGCGTTCAGCTGCGCCACCACCCGATCGGTAAACTGCTCCCAACCCCAGTTGGCATGCGAATGCGCTTGCCCCGCCTGCACGGTCAGCACGGTGTTGAGCAACAACACGCCCTGCTCGGCCCAATGTTGCAGGCAACCGTGCTGCGGCGGCACAAAGTCTGCAATATCGCTGGCCAACTCCTGATAGATATTGCGCAGCGAAGGCGGTATATCCACCCCAGGCCGAACAGAAAAAGCCAGCCCGTGCGCCTGCCCCGCCCCGTGGTAAGGGTCTTGCCCCAATATCACGACCCTAACTGCAGCGAACTCCGTTGAGGTAAAGGCGCTGAACACCTCACCGGACGGCGGGTACACCGTAACCCCCGCCTGCCTGGCCTGCTTGACCCGTTGCCACAGCTGCATGAAATAGGGCTGCTGTTTCTCTGCCCCGATAGCTTGTTGCCATGTCAAAACCGCTTCATCCATGATGAACGTCCCAATATATCAACGCCTTAAATATTCCGGCAAATGGACTTTAACAATCTGCCTACCACTACGGCCGAACATATGGATAGATGGGAAAAGTCTTTCTCTAGCAATCCAAAAGACTTAACACCTTCACTACGCCTGCCCGATGTGCGGATTAGATCCTTAGCCACAAACGAGCCAATGCTGGCGCGCAGCATTCGCTATAGAGAAATCACCCGCCAAGAAAATCTCCGATTACCTGCGTGGCGCCGTTCAGCGCTTGTTGGCGTAGGGTTGCAGCTTCACGTCAGCATCCGTTGGCCGGAAACGGCGCAGAACAAGCCAGCCCGCCAACACACCCAGTCCGGTTCCCACCATTGCACCGATTTCTCCGGCCAGCGCCAAACCGCCAAATGCACCGGCGAACAGACCCAGCAATGGCGGGCCGTATGCCTGCATCGCGCTGCGTCCCAGGGCGCCAGCCGGCATCGTTACGGTCACGCACTCTCCGGGCTGTGCCTGATCAGGGTTACGCACACGATACCTGGCCGGCGTATCGCAAAAGATTTTTTCGAGGCGCTGACCGCCGCATCCGCCCGCCTCATGACAGTGGCCGCAACCCGCCGCATCTATGCGCACCCATGCATATTCACCGTCAAGCTCGATCACCGTCCCGCGCGCCTCGTTCATTTTTCTCCTTTACCAGCGACCTTGCCGGCATTCTCTACCAGCGCCGATCCGGCGCAATGTCAAGCAAGGGGCGCAATTTTTCCGCGACCGCTTCACGGGCACGAAAAATCCGCGAACGCACCGTTCCAATCGGGCATCCCATTTCGGCGGCGATTTCTTCGTAGCTCAACCCTTCGATTTCGCGGAGCATAATCGCATTACGCAGCTCCTCCGGCAAAGACTGCATCGCTATATTGATCGTCTGACCAATCTGTTTCGACTGCAAGATGCGCTCCGGCGTGTTGATATCATGCAGCAAACCGGCCTCTTCGAAAGTTTCGGCTTCATCGGCATCGACCTCCGTCGTCGTCGGCGCACGCCGTCCCTTGGCCGCCAGATAATTCTTGGCCGTGTTGATGCCGATCCGGTACAGCCAGGTATAAAAAGCACTCTCACCGCGAAACGACGGCAACGCGCGATAGGCTTTGAGGAAAGCCTCCTGAGCCACATCTTCGACCTCGGCATGGTCACGAATATAACGCGACAGCAGACGATTGAGCTTGCGCTGGTACTTTGCCACCAGTGCATCGAACGCAAGCGGGTCGCCTGCCTGGACCCGCTCGACCAAGCGCTGGTCAGCCTCGCGTTCGTTCATGTTATGAAAACTTTCCTGTCAGATTCGGTTCTTCGTACTTTTACGAGAGTATAGCCCAAGCCATTTAGCGCAGGCCACTGGCCGCAGTCAGCGTCAGAACCGACTTTTGCGCATACGTTGAGAATGATTCGCGCAGCACCTGAATTTATCCGTTCGCAGTATCACTGCTTAAGCGACGGCGGCGCCGGATCCGTTTTGATGAGCCAGCGCAGGCAAACGATCAGCTGGCGAAATTGCTCTGCGGGCATCTGGTCGGGCAACAGCGTCAAATGGTATTCGCGTGCTTCGTTTTCAAGGCGCACACGCAACACCACCCAATAGGGCAAGGCAACGCCGTCCGGCAGAATCTGCGCTCGTTGCATACCGCCATCAGAGTCGGGGAAATATAAAAATAAGGCGCCATCGGCAGCAAGCCGCAACCGCTCAGGCAGACGCCGATGCAGGCAACGCCAGGCTGACAGCGCAACCAGGCACAGTATCGTCAGACAGGCAAACCGATAGGGCAGACCATCCCGCGGCCATAGCGCAAAACACACGGAAAGCGCCGCTACCCAGTGGAAAATGATTAACAGCGTATCCAGCCGCCGGGAGCGCCGCAATTCAATAAACAGCGGAAACTGCATCGCCGAGCTGGAAGTCCACTCAGAACGATTTAAATTTTACGAAACACCAAGGTAGCGTTCGTTCCACCAAAACCGAAGGAATTGGACAGCGCAACATCAATCTTCATTGGACGGGCGCCATTGGTACAGTAGTCCAGATCACAGCCCTCATCCTGATTAAAGACGTTGATTGTCGGCGGAGAAATCTGATGATGTATCGCCAGCGCCGAGAAAATAGCTTCCACGCCACCGGCCGCGCCCAGCAGATGGCCTGTCATCGACTTGGTTGAATTAACCACCAGTTTTTTGGCATGATCACCAAAAACGCGCTTGACGGCAATCGTTTCCGCTTTGTCACCTAACGGGGTCGACGTTCCGTGCGCATTAATGTAGTCGACTTCATCAGCCTTCACGCCCGCATTGTGCATGGCATTCAGCATGCAACGCGCCGCGCCATCGCCATCTTCACACGGCGCAGTCATATGGTGGGCATCAGCACTCATGCCAAAACCGGCAAGTTCAGCGTAGATTTTTGCACCGCGCGTTTTGGCATGTTCATATTCTTCAAGCACCAGAACACCGGCGCCTTCAGATAAAACGAAACCGTCACGATCACGATCCCAGGGACGGCTCGCTGTCTGCGGGTC
The DNA here is from genome assembly GCA_938040985.1 of uncultured Propionivibrio sp. GTDB lineage: Bacteria > Pseudomonadota > Gammaproteobacteria > Burkholderiales > Rhodocyclaceae > Propionivibrio. Next base: position 7,063 of record CALHZD010000097.1, on the reverse strand, counting down.
ATCGTTACGGGTAGATAAGGCGCGAGCTGCGCAGAAACCGCCGACGCCAAGCTGTGAAACCGTCGACTCCGCACCGCCGGCGACCATGATATCGGCGTCGCCGTATTCGATAAAGCGCGCCGCGTCGCCAATGCTATGGGTCGCACTGGCGCAGGCGCTGACAATAGCAATGTTCGGCCCCTTGAACCCATACATGATCGAAAGATTGCCTGCGATCATATTGATGATCGAGCCAGGCACAAAGAAAGGAGACACCTTGCGAAGTCCGGAAGCATTGAACTCATCATGCGTGCTTTCGATCATCGGCAGGCCGCCAATGCCCGACCCGATCGAGATGCCGATGCGCTCGGCGTTGGCCGGATTGGCCTCAAGCCCTGCGTCGCGGATCGCTTCAATACCGGCTGCAATACCGTAATGGATGAAAAGATCCATACGGCGTGCATCCTTGGGCGAGATGTATTGGGCAGCATCAAAATTGCGGACTTCACCGGCAATCTGCACCGGGAAGCCGGAGGCATCGAAGCGGGAAATTGTATCGATACCTGAATGGCCGGCAAGAATGTTCTGCCATGCCTGCTCAATAGTATTGCCGACCGGCGAAATGATTCCGAGGCCGGTAATGACGACTCTGCGACGCGACAATTCTTTCTCCGGATAACAGGAAATCAATCGGGCGACACATACCCTCATCGCCCGCGGACGGCCGCATCACACATCACATAGCGCCGTCCGTATCTTTACGGTGAGAAGCTTTTACGCTTTCTTGTGCGAAACGACGTAATCAATCGCCTGCTGGACGCTGGTGATTTTTTCCGCTTCTTCATCAGGAATCTCGCACTCGAATTCTTCTTCGAGCGCCATCACCAGCTCAACGGTATCCAGCGAATCCGCGCCAAGATCGTCGACAAAAGAGGACTCGTTCTTGATATCTGCTTCATTGACGCCCAGCTGCTCGGAGACGATCTTTTTGACACGTTGTTCGATGTTGTCCATCTAAAAGCTCCTTTTCAGTTGATAGGAATAAAACAAAGCGCTGCATTTTAACAAAACGAAGGGCGCTCACCAATTTTCCGGGAATACACACCAAATACGCACCATGTCAATGACTGACCGGCCATCCCATGAACGCGCCGCTTCAGTCCATAAACATGCCGCCATTGACGTGAATCGTCGAGCCGGTAATGTAAGCGGCTTCCGGCGAAGCCAGGAAAGCGACCGCCGCGGCGACATCTTCAGGCGCTCCCAGTCGCCCCAATGGAATATTGCCGGCGATCGCAGCGCGCTGCTTTTCATCAAGCGCCTGTGTCATACGGGTATCGATGAATCCGGGCGCCACGCAATTAACGGTGATATTGCGGCAGCCAAGCTCTCGCGCCAGGGCGCGCGTCATACCACCCAGCCCCGCCTTGGCCGCACAATAGTTGGCCTGCCCCGGGTTGCCGGCATAGCCGACGACCGAAGAAATATTGATGATGCGGCCTGCGCGAGCTTTCATCATGCCGCGCATGACAGCGCGCGACATGCGGAAAACCGCTTTGAGATTCGTATCAATGACGGCGTCCCATTCTTCATCCTTCATGCGCATCGCCAGGTTGTCGCGGGTAATGCCGGCATTATTGACAAGAATGGAAATGGCGCCGTACTCCTTTTCGACGAGCGAAACCGTTGTACCAATCTGTGCTTCGTCGCAAACATCCAAGGCCAAACCACGTCCTTTCAGGCCCGCTTGCTTCAAGGCCGCATTGATTTCCGCAGCCCCCTTGTCCGTGGTCGCCGTGCCGACGACTAGCGCCCCTTGTTGGGTAAGGCGCAGCAAAATCGCCGCGCCAATCCCCCGGCTAGCGCCGGTCACGAGCGCAATTCGCCCTTCAAGTTTCATAACGCCTACTCCAAGGAAAGATGAGCGTCAATCGATGCCGCATCGGCCAAGGCAATACCTTCAACCGTATCGGCGCAGCGTTTGGCAAGACCTGCCAAGACCTTACCCGGACCGCATTCGAGCGCGATTTTTATATTCATGGCGGCGATCTTTTGCATGGTCTCGACCCAACGTACAGGTGAGTAAGCCTGGCGCACCAGAGCATCCTTGATTTTGACCGGATCTTTTTCGATGGCCACATCGACATTGTTGATCACGGAAATTTTCGGCGCCTTGAATTCCAGTTCGGACAGCCGCGCCGCCAGCCGATCCGCCGCCGGGCGCAACAGAGAAGAATGAAACGGCGCGGACACAGGCAACAAGACGGCACGCTTGGCGCCACGCGCCTTGCATCCCTCACAGGCGGCTTCTACCGCAGATTTGTTGCCCGCGATGACGGTCTGCGCGGGACTGTTGAAATTGACGGGTTCAACAACCGCGCCATTTCCCACTTTCTCGGCCGCCTCGATACAAGCGGCATGAACTTTTTCATTGTCCAGATTGAGAATAGCCGCCATAGCGCCCGCGCCCAACGGCACCGCCTCCTGCATCGCCGTAGCTCTCAGACGGACGAGCGGTACGGCATCCTTGAATTCGATCACTCCGGCGGCCACTAGCGCTGAATATTCGCCCAGACTATGTCCGGCAACGACAGCGGGTAAATGGCCGCCCTTTTCCAGCCAGAGACGATAGACGGCAATCGCCGCCGTCAGCATCAAAGGCTGGGTATTAACCGTTTGCGCAAGCGCATCCGCCGGGCCTTCGGACGCCAGCTGCCAGAGATCCTGATTCAGGGTTTCCGACGCCTCATCAAAAGTTGCACGGATGACGGGAGAATCGCCATAGGCGGCCATCATGCCGACTGACTGCGACCCCTGCCCAGGAAAGATGAATGCAAATGCCATGGAAAATCTCCTTAGCCTGGCGCCTAGAATTCGAGCAGAACGGCGCCCCAGGTAAAGCCGCCGCCCACACCTTCCAGCAACACTTTTTGACCGCGCCGGATACGACCGCCACGAACCGCGACATCAAGCGCCAGCGGTACGGAAGCCGCCGAGGTATTGCCATGCCGATCGACGGTGATGATGATCTTATCAGTACCAATCTTCAGTTTTTTACCAATGGAATTGATAATCCGCAAATTGGCCTGATGTGGAATCAGCCAGTCAATATCCTGCGTCCGAATACCCGCCTGCGCGCAACACTCCACAGCAATTTCGCTCAAGGCATGGACGGCAAACTTGAATACAGCCTGCCCATCCATGCGCAGAAAAGGATCGCCTACGACCTTGCCGCCATGCACAGCGCCTGGCACCGACAAAACAGCGCTTTGCGATCCGTCAGCATAGGCTGCTGCCGTGAGAATGCCCGGTTTGTCCGAAGCTTCAAGTACGACGGCTCCCGCGCCATCACCAAACAACACGCAGGTACCGCGGTCCTTCCAGTCGAGAATTCGGGAAAAAGTCTCTGCGCCAACGACCAGCGCCTTTTTATGGCTGCCGCTACGAATAAACTTTTCGGCAACGATCAGCGCATAGACAAAGCCGCTGCATACCGCCTGCACATCAAAAGCCATCGCACCCTTGACGCCCAGCCCCGCCTGCAGAAAACAAGCCGTACTTGGAAAAATATAATCCGGCGTCGTCGTCGCAACGATGATGAGGTCAAGTTCCTCTGCCGTCATTTTTGCCGATTCCAGCGCGTTCCGGCTTGCCTCCAGCGCCAGATCGCTGGTTCGGCAGTGATCATCGGCCAAATAGCGGGACTTGATGCCGGTACGCCCTGTCACCCACTCATCACTGGTGTCGACACCGCGCTGCACCAGATCGTCATTAGTCACCGGCGCGCCGGGCAAAAAACTACCGACTCCAGCGATGCGTGAAAAAATCATCTTATGCATTCTCCAAAACTGGAATGCGCTCGACGATTCGCGTTAACACGTCGTTGCGGACAGTATCCGCCGCGCGTTCGAGCGCATGGCAAAAGGCAAAGGCATCGGCCGATCCGTGGCTCTTGACAACAACGCCTTTCAAACCGAGCAGACAAGCGCCATTGTAACGTCGATGATCGACGCGCTGTTTGAAACGCTTCAATACCGGCAACGCCAGCAGCCCCACCGCACGGGTCAGCAGATTACGCCCAAACTCCTCACGCAGGAAGGTCGCGAGCATCTGAGCCAACCCTTCGGAAGTTTTAAGCGCGACGTTGCCGACAAAACCATCACAGACCACGACATCCGCCTCGCCCTTGTAAATCCCGTCACCTTCGATGTTGCCGACGAAATTCAACCCCGAAGTTTTGAGCTGCTCGGCCGCCAGTTTGACGACCTCGTTGCCCTTGATATCTTCTTCGCCAATATTGAGGATCCCGACGCTTGGCCGATCCTTATGTTCGACGGCACCGACCAGCGATGCCCCCATGATGCCAAATTGCAGCAGGTGTTCATGTGAACAATCCACATTAGCACCCAGATCAAGTACGTGAACATGCCCGGACATGGTAGGCAACACAGCACAAATCGCCGGCCGCTCGATGCCTGGCAGCATCTTGAGCACAAAGCGGGAAATCGCCATCAGGGCGCCGGTATTGCCCGCCGAAACGCACGCATCCGCCTCACCGCTTTTGACGAGATCAATCGCCACGCGCATCGACGAATCCTTCTTGTTTCGGATCGCCAGCGCCGGAGACTCGTCCATCTCGACAACTTCACTGGCATGACGAACGCGCAAACGGGGATGCTCGACACCCCTTAAATACTGGCGGATACTTTTCTCAGCACCGACGAGAATGACTTCCACGTCTTCACGTTTGTGCAGAAAATCAAGCGCAGCAGGCACAGTCACAACCGGCCCGTGATCGCCGCCCATGCAGTCGATTGCAACAGTGACTGTCATGCGAAAAATAGCAGAAGAAAAGACGAAACACCCTCGAACCAGGGCTGTCTCGCCTCACCGGCAGAGATTACTCCGCCGCGCCCTTGGCAACCTTCTTGCCACGATAATAGCCTGACGGACTAACGTGGTGGCGTAAATGCACTTCTCCTGTCGTCGGCTCGATAGCCAGTGGCGGATTGCTCAGAAAATCGTGAGCACGATGCATCCCGCGCTTGGACGGGGACTTTTTATTTTGTTGAACAGCCATAATTCATTAACTCCAAAAAATCGAATGAAATCTGGTTACTGCGTCATTTTATCCTTCAATCCCCTAAGCGTGGAAAAAGGCGACGATTTCATATTGACATCCGCAGCATGCTTCAGATCCGGGAAATTACATTGCTCATGACGCGGCGCCGGAGGTAAGGCAAGAATGATTTCGTCCTCGAGCAGCGCCACGACATCAATTTCTTTTTTCCATGGAAGAAAATCGCGGCTATCGTCCTCAATTTCTTCCTGCGTCAATCTGCTTTCGTCACCCACGAACTCCAGCAAATTACGCACCTGCAAAGGATAGGCGACACTTTCCAGACAACGCTGACAACGCAAGGAAAAGACGCCATCGAGCCGCAGAAACAATTGCGGGCGTTCATGTTCACTGACACGCCCCTCAATCCAGTAACTGACTGCTCCCCCCGACTCTGCAAGCGAATCAAGCACTCTGGGCAAATCAGCAATTGGCAGATTTCCTTGCAGCGTTTTGGATTCGCGCGCAAAAACCGAAGGCTCAATTACAAGCTGATACGACATAAGGCGCGCATGATATTATTTTTGCCCCATGAAGTCAAAGTACGCGCGCGCTGCAAGCCTTTGGATTTTGCTGCTTTTACGCGGCGTTTTCCCAGAATTATGCTGCATTTTCCGCGCGCGCTGCCCTGAGCAAAAAGTGTCCGTAAGACCAAGGTTCCTCATTGCGCCTATCGCCGAATCATCTTTCACTCGCCATGCCTAACCAACCGATCGTCCTCGCCTCGACCTCGCCTTTTCGCCGCGATTTGTTAAGTCGCCTGCAAATTCCTTTCACTGTCTCTCAACCCGAGGTTGACGAAACCGCACGCCCGGGCGAAACGCCAGAACACACGGCACTTCGGCTTGCCCAGGCGAAAGCGCGCGCCGTTGCCAGACAGCATCCCGACGCGCTCATCATTGGCAGCGACCAGGTCGCCAGCCTGGACGGTAAAGTTTTTGGCAAACCGGGAAGTCACGAAAATGCGGTACGCCAATTACAAATGATGCGCGGGCGTACCGTCAGCTTCTTCACCGGCTTATGCCTGCTCAACGCCAGAACCAGCATCATGCATATCCGCGGCGTCCCGACGTGGGTTACATTTCGCGCGCTTGGCGATACGGAAATAGAAAATTACCTGGTCCGCGAACGCCCCTACAACTGCGCCGGTAGCGCCAAATCGGAAGGGCTGGGCATTGCCCTGATCGCCAAAATGGAAGTCGAGGATCCCAATGCCCTGATCGGTCTGCCGCTGATCGCCTTGTGCGAATTGCTCCGCCTGGAAGGCGTATGCATTCTATGAGGCGAGGAACGCTTTACCTGATTCCCGTGCCGCTGGGGGTGATACCGGCCGTAGAATCCCTGCCCGCAGCTGTCTGCGCACAAGCGGCCGGATTACGCTACTTCATCGCCGAGAATGCAAAATCCGCGCGCGCCTTTCTCAAATCTCTGCCCAGCCGGATACCGCTCCAGGACATCTCGATCAGCGAGCTGAATGAGCATACTTCACCGGCAGTATGGCATGAATGGCTCGCTCCCTTGCTGGCCGGCTCAGACGTTGGCCTGATCTCCGAGGCCGGCTGCCCCGCAGTGGCCGATCCCGGCGCAGAGCTTGTCGCACTGGCGCAGGCGCAGGGCATCCGCGTCGTACCGCTGATCGGCCCCTCGTCGATTCTGCTGGCATTAATGGCTTCCGGACTGGGCGGGCAACATTTCGCCTTTCACGGCTACCTACCCGCCAAAGAAGACGCTAGAAACCAGGCCATCGCCACTCTGGAAAAAGACTCGCGCGCCCACCGGCGCACGCAAATCTTTATCGAAACGCCTTATCGCAACCTGAAACTGTTTGCGGCATTGCTTGAGCGCTGCGCCGGCCAGACCCGACTGTGCCTGGCCACTGATCTGACGCTGTCGGATGAAACCATTCGCACCCGCCGCATCGATCAGTGGAAAAAACTGACGCCGCCGGAAATCGACCGGCGGCCA
>CALHZD010000096.1 GCA_938040985.1 uncultured Propionivibrio sp. | reverse complement strand
GCACCTGAACGCGAAGCCATCATATGCCTAAATTTCCCTTCATTCAAGAAGGTTAGAGGCTTTCTTTCAGCAATGCGGCGCACTGAAAGCAGTCCCCATTTGCGCTCATTTGTCGAATGCCATTGGATTAATTTTTGTCTGAACAATGTATCTCAGGTGTTGTCCTGATTTCCGCGCCATAGCGCAGTGACCTGATTCTTACTCCAGATTCTGCACCTGTTCCCGCATCTGTTCGATCAGCAGTTTGAGTTCCATCGCTGTTTGCGATACGACGCTGGTCACGGACTTGGAACCGAGCGTATTGGCCTCGCGGTTAAGTTCCTGCATCAGGAAATCAAGGCGTTTCCCGCAGGCGCCGCCGGTCTGCAGCACGCGCTCCACTTCGTCGAGATGGGTGGTCAGGCGCGCCAGTTCCTCGGCCACGTCGATACGCACGGCAAAAACAGCGACTTCCTGACGAATTCGCTCATCATCGACGCTGCCGAGCGCTTCCAGCAGCCGTTGTCTCAGTTTTTCCTGGAAAGCGGCCTGGGCGTCGGGAATTGACGGCGTCACTTCCTCGATCAGCGTACGCATACGAGTTACGCGCTCAAGAATCACCGCAGCGAGCTTTTCGCCCTCGCGCGCACGGCTGGCGATAAAATCCTCCAGCGCCGCGCCCGCCAGCTCCAGGCAGCGCGCTGACAGAATCTCAGCGTCGGGCGTTTGTTCGTCCAGCATCCCCGGCCATTGCAACAGATCGTTGACGGAAAAAGCGTGCGCCCACGGCATTCTGCGGCGAACCTGCGCCTCCAGATCCCGCAGGCGACAGAGCAGTTCCAGATTCAAGGCCGGCGCCGAACCGGCCGCGCTGGCCGCCGACAGGCTAATGCGGCATTCCACCTTGCCGCGCGAAAGCCGCGCGCTGAACAGTTCGCGTAACGCCAGTTCGCTGGCGCGCAGTTCATCGCAGATACGAAACTGGAAGTCCAGATAGCGCGAATTGACACTCTTGAGTTCCAGATGCAGGACGCCCTGCCCGACATCGAGCGTTCTGGCGGCATAGCCGGTCATGCTGAAGATCATATTCCCCCTGAAGCGAAGAAAATTCCGAAAATCCCTGCGCGAACTTTACAGCTATCACGCAAAGCCTGAAAATGCCAAACGTTTTGAATGATAGCTGCGATTTCGATGGCTCAACAAGCAAATCACCCGCTTCCTGCCGGATTTCAGCTCGATGAATACCGCATCGAGCGTCAGTTGTCGCTGGGCGGATTTTCCATCGTTTATCTGGCTACCGGCGCCAATGGCGAATCCGTCGCCATCAAGGAATATCTGCCGAACAGCCTGGCGCTCCGCCCGCCGGGAGAAATCAAGCCGATCATCGACGAAACGAACATGCCGGCATTCCGTTACGGCATGAAATGTTTTTTTGAGGAAGGGCGGACATTGGCGCGACTTTCCCACCCCAACATCATTCGCGTCCTGAATTTTTTCCGCGCCAACGATACCGTCTACATGGTCATGGAATATGAGCACGGCAGTACCTTGCAGGAATTCATCCAGAAAAACCCCACGCTCATCACCGAGAACTTCATCCGCAACGTGTTCACCAAGCTGCTCAACGGTCTGCGCGAGGTGCATTCAAACAAGCTGCTGCATCTGGACATCAAACCGTCGAACATTTACATGCGCAACGACTATGCGCCGGTACTCATCGATTTTGGCGCGGCACGGCAGACGCTGATTGGCGAGGCGCACATGCTCAAGCCGATGTATACGCCGGGTTTCGCCTCGCCGGAACTTTACGGCCAACGGGATACGCTCGGCCCCTGGAGCGATCTTTACAGCATCGGCGCATGCATGTATGCCTGCCTGACCAAAAAAGCCCCGCAGGCCGCCGACAGCCGGATCAAGGCAGATCAGTTAATCCCGGCGGTTTCGCTGCGCGCGGGTCATTTTTCGCGGCATTTGCTGGAAACCATCGACTGGTGCCTGCATCTGGACCCTCTGGGCCGCCCGCAGAGCGCTTTTACATTGCAAAAATCGCTGACGAGCGGTGTGGCGCAGCCGCGAACCGCGGGAAAATCATGGCTTGCCCATATAGCGCAGCGCATCAAAAGAACAGTACAAAGGTAAAAACCCGTGAAGTTCACCATTTATCAGGACAGTCGTCTGGGAAAACGGCGCAATAACGAAGACCGGCTGGCGCACTGCTATTCGCGCGATGCCCTGTTGATGGTCATCGCCGACGGTATGGGCGGCCACTACTACGGCGAGGTTGCCGCGCAGATTGCCGTACAGACGCTGATCGAGAGCTTCCAGCGCCAGGCCGGCCCGATGCTCGACAACCCGTTCCTGTTTCTGCAACAGTCGATTCTCAACGGACATTACGCCATCAGCGATTTTTCCGAACAGCATCGTCTTGAGGATTCGCCGCGCACGACCTGCGTTGCCTGCATCGTCCAGAACAATGTTGCTTACTGGGCGCACGCCGGCGACTCACGCCTTTACCTGATACGCGACGGCCGTGTGCTGACCCACACCCGCGATCATTCCCGCGTACAGCTTTTGCTCGACCAGGGCGTCATCAACGAGGCGCAGGCCGCCGTTCATCCCGAACGCAACCGCGTCTATAGCTGCCTGGGCGGCCCCAGACTGCCGGAAATTGAGTTTTCGCACAAAACGCCGCTGGAAGAAGGCGACGTGCTGGTACTTTGTACTGACGGTATCTGGAACGCCGTTTCCGACGAGGCGCTGGCCAAGGCGCTTTATTCGGACAATCTGATCCACACCGCATCCGCCTTGCTCGACGATATAGATGAACACAGCGGCAGCAATGCCGACAATTTTTCGATCATTGCCGTGCGCTGGGAGGATGCTTACATCGAAGCGCCCGACAGTCTGTTTTCCATCTCCACGCAGAGTATGCCGATCGACAGCATCACCACCGCACTCGACGCTTTTGGGCACAGCACCGGCTACAAAAGCGAACTGAGCGAAGAGGAAATTGAACAGGCGATTGAAGAAATCCGCCACGCCATCCAGAAATACGCCAAATAACCTCACCGATTACCCACGCCAAGGAACTGCCATGCGCTCCAGCCAACGACAGCCCAATGAACTGCGCCCGATTCGCATTACCCGCCACTACACCCGCCACGCCGAAGGCGCCGTGCTCATTGAAATGGGTGACACGCGCGTGCTCTGCACCGCCAGCGTCGAGGCCAACGTCCCCGCCTTTTTGCGCGGGAAAGAACAAGGCTGGGTCACGGCGGAATACGGCATGCTGCCCCGTTCGACGCATACGCGCACGGCACGCGAGGCAGCAAAAGGAAAGCAGAGCGGGCGCACGCAGGAAATCCAGCGGCTGATCGGCCGCTCCCTGCGCGCCGTCACCGACCTCAAAGCACTGGGCGAACGGCAGATCACGCTCGATTGCGACGTCCTGCAAGCCGACGGCGGCACGCGCTGCGCCGCGATTACGGGCGCCTGGATTGCCCTGTACGACGCATGCGCCGGGCTCGTCGCCCGCGGCGAACTGACCGCCAGCCCGCTGCTCGATCACGTTGCCGCGGTATCCGTCGGCATTTATCGGGGAACGCCTGTACTCGACCTCGATTACCCGGAAGACTCGGCCTGCGACACCGACATGAACGTCGTCATGACCGGTTGTGGCGGCCTTGTCGAAATCCAGGGAACGGCCGAAGGCGAACCGTTCACCCGCGCGCAAATGCTGCAACTGCTCGACCTGGCCGAAACTGGCATCAAGACGCTGATCACCCATCAGAAAACGGCGGTGGCCGCATGAAGCTCGTCGTCGCTTCCAGCAATCCCGGCAAGTTGCGCGAATTTGACCAGCTCCTCTCGCCGCTCGGCTGGGAAATCGTTCCGCAAAAGGAATTGGGCGTTCCCGAATGTCCAGAGCCGCACTGTACCTTCGTCGAGAATGCGCTGGCCAAGGCGCGCCACGCCGCCCGCCACACCGGCCTGCCCGCACTGGCCGACGATTCCGGCCTCTGCGTCGAAGCGCTCGGCGGCGCGCCGGGCGTACATTCGGCCCGCTACGCGGGGGAACCCAAATCCGACGCACGCAATAACGAAAAACTCATCGCCGACCTAGCCGCGCATGCCGACCGGCGCGGCCATTACGTCTGCGCGCTTGTCTTCCTCCGGCAGGCCGACGACCCGCAGCCGATCATTGCCGAAGGCGAATGGCGCGGGGAAATCATCGACACGCCGCGCGGAGTCGGCGGTTTTGGCTACGACCCGTACTTTCTGCTGCCAGATCTCGGCCAAACGGCGGCAGAGCTGGGCGCTGCGGAAAAGAACCGCCGTTCGCACCGCGGCCTGGCGCTACGGCAACTGATCGAACGCCTGCGCGCCCGTCAGGCATGAGTGGGCCGAACGGCGCGGCGTCGCGACCTCAGACGCCAACGCAGACCCCCTCGCCAGCCGACATCCCTTCGCCTGTGTTTCCTTCGCCTGAGCAGCCGCTTTTTCCGCCTCGCCAGCCCCTCCAACCCCCCCAACCTTTTTCCCCTCTCCCGCCGCTCTCCCTTTATGTGCACATCCCGTGGTGCGTACGCAAATGCCCGTACTGCGACTTCAACTCGCACGGCCAGCGCCAACCGCTGCCGGAAGCGGATTACGTTGCAGCGTTGACGGCCGATCTCGATGCCGCCTTGCCGGACATAGCCGGACGGGAGATCGTCAGCATCTTTTTCGGTGGCGGCACCCCCAGCCTGTTTTCCGGGCACGCCATCGACGCCATGCTCACCGCCATCCGTGCCCGCATGCCGCTGGCGCGGGATGCCGAAATCACCCTGGAAGCGAACCCCGGCACCGCAGAAGCGGAGAAATTCACCGCTTTCCGCGCCGCCGGCATCAACCGGCTCTCGCTCGGCATCCAGAGCTTCAATCCGGCGCATCTGCAAGCGCTGGGCCGCATTCACGACGACGGCGAAGCCCGCCGCGCCATCGAGATTGCACAGCGCCATTTCAATGCCATCAACCTCGACCTGATGTACGGCCTGCCGCAGCAGACGCTCAAACAGGCGCTTGCCGACCTCGGGCAGGCAATGCGCTACGCGCCCGCGCACCTTTCCTGCTACCAGCTTGCCATCGAACCGAATACCGCGTTTGCTGCCCGGCCGCCCGCGCTCGACGCCGATCTGGCCGCCGATATGCAGGAAGCCATCGAAAAGCGGCTCGCCGCGGCCGGCTACCTGCATTATGAAACCTCGGCTTTCGCCCTGCCCGGCCGCTCATGCCGGCACAACCTCAACTACTGGACGTTCGGCGACTATCTCGGCATTGGCGCAGGAGCGCACAGCAAGCTGACGCGGGTGCCCGATATTTGTGCCAATCCCCGCGCCGATACCGATGCCAATACCGACGCCAATACCGGTGCCAACACTTGCAACGACAGCCGCGCCGATGCGCCCTCCAGGCAGTTTTTGCCATCCGGTGCGCCTGCCGGCAACGCCTCTTTATCCGCAGGTGCGCAGAAAAATCCGCTCAGAGTCTTCCGCCAGGTGCGCTGGGCACAACCCGGACGCTACATGACTCAGGCCGCTGCGGGCCATGCCTGCCAGGAAACATGGAACGTCGATGACAGCGAGCTCCCCGGCGAATTCATGATGAACGCGCTGCGCCTCAACCAGGGTTTCGATGCGGCGCTGTTTAGCCAGCACACCGGGCTGCCGCTCACCTGCATCAAAGCGCCGCTGCAACAGGCCGTGGCCGAAGGCCTGATTGAATGGCGCGCCGCCCCGACGCCTTCAGATTTAAACGCGCCGGCCGCACAAACCCGGCCGGCCGGCCCGTCTGACTCGGCGATCCCGGCCAGGCCAGGCCACGCAGGCGTTTCCAGATTCATTGCCCCCACCCCGCTCGGCCGGCGCTTCCTCAATCGTCTGCTGGCGCTGTTTTTGCCCTGAATGCGACTTTTGCCCTTGGGACCACCGCCCAGTGAATGCCGGTCAGCCTAGAGTTTTACGGCATCGATTTACCTGCCGCCTTCGTCATGGACGCGCGCATCCGACCCATACGCCGGCCTCATTTTATGCAGGCCATCCGGTTTACCGACGCTATTTTTTCCGTTTCGTCCGCTCGATCATTTGATCCAGGCGCCGACGCAAATCATCCGCTGGTTTGCCCTGCGCCTCGGCCAGATTAATCTGGCGCATCAGGTCAGCCATCTGATCGAAAGTCGATTGCGCACGCTGCGTTTGCGACGCGGCAGCCGACTGCGACCGGCGTGTCGCCCCCTTGTTTGCGGCTCCCTTGTTCGCCGCGCCCGGTTTTACCGGCGCCGCAGACGCCGGCGGGGGTTCCTCCGCGCCGCCCGCCCGGAAAAAGACGAACTGCGCCTTTTCTTCGCCCGGTTGATTGCGTTTGGCGGTGATGACCACCGAATCCATTTCCGCCTGCTGCTGCGGTGGCGTGTCACGGTTGCTGACGATCGTCGTTCCGGGGCGCAAGGCCATCACTTTTTGAATCAATTCGACGCGCATTGCATCTACCGGCTGGCCTTTGGCTTCCGCTTCCCGAATATTGCGCAGCAGCGTCTGGATTTCGTTGGGCAGCGCCGCTGAACGCGGCACGTCGCCGAAGCTTCCTTTGGGCGCTTTGATGGCGGCGGCAAACTCTTCCGGCGAAGAAACCATTTTGCCGATCTTGTAATGATCGTTGCGCATGGCGAAAGCGAGTGCGTTATCCCCCCAGTCATTCCGCGCCCGCGTATCCGCGCCGGCGTCGATCAGCGTTTTCGCCAGATCATCATGCCCTTCGCGCGCGGCCATCATCAGCGGCGTCGAGCGGTTGGGCGAACGGGCGTTGATGTTTGCGCCGCGCGAAATCAGGTATTTGCTCAGTTCGCTGTGTCCGTTGAAAACCGAGTAATGCAAGGCGCTCCAATGATTGCCGTCGCGGTTGAGCGTGGCGCCGTGTGCAAGCAGCCACTTGACGGCTTCGAGATGATTGTTCCACGCGGCCAGTTGCAGCGGCTGCTCGCCGTGACGGTTGGAACGCCGCGGATTGGCGCCGCGTTCAACGAACAGCGCCATCATCGGCACATGCCCATACCAGGCGGCGATCATCAACCCCGTGCCGATTTCCTTGCCCTGAAATTCCGGATTCAGCCCTTCGTCGAGCCAGGCACGCACCTGCTTGACATCGTTGCGCTCAACCGCCCAAGCGAATTCAGCCGCATCGGGCAAGGCCGCATATGCCGTGCTGCATATCCACAACAGCCAAAACAACACGCCGCGCGCCAGCCGCCCCCATTCAACCTTCCCGCACATTTTTTGTCCTTCCGCCCGTCCCGCTTCTGTTCGATTACGATGCCGTTTTCTGACGGATTGGCGCGCCAGAGAGCGCCTTTTCTTCAAATCCGTCAATTGATGGGAGAAATTATAGGAAAATATCACCTCAATGCCTGCTTATTTTTCACCTTATCCGCCTTTTCGGCTGATCATCGCCTTCGCGCTGTCGCTCATTCTCCACGGCAGCCTGCTGATTTCGGACGCCTTCCGGCGCACGCCCCCCCGGCCGTCACCGCCCCCGTTGCAGGTGATGTTGCGCACGCCGGAACCCGCACCGGAACTCACGCCTCCCACGCCGGAACCGGCCGCGGACGTGTTGCTAAAAAACACGTTGGCAGCAGCGAAGGAAAAAACGCCGGGAATCAGGCCGACGCCGGACCCTACATCCCCGGAGCCGACGCCGACGACGCCGACGACGCCGAAAGTCACCCCGCCGACGCCCGCACCGCGTCCCGACCTTCACAAGCCTACCCCCGAAAAAAGGCCGCCTGCACGCAATGCCCGCCAGCCCGACAAACCGCATCCGCGCCCCGACAGCCGGCAGCCTGCGGGCGCTCCGCCGCTCGCCGCCGTACAGCGCAAACTTGCGGAATTTGTTTTTTATCCTGAAGAAGCGCGCATCCAGGGCATCGAAGGCACTGTCTACCTGTTCATCCAGCTTGGCCCCGACTGCACGGTCGAAGATGTCCGCATCGACGGCAGTAGCGGCTCGCGGCTACTCGACAAGGCCGCCGAAAAAGGCGCATGGGCGATACATCAATTACCAGGATGCCGTTCCGGCGTCTATCCCTACATATTCCGGCTCGTCGACTAACCCGGAAACACTCAAAAGATAACCGGACAATTCTTATAAAAACCTTAAACAGCGCCAATAAAAACAGCCTTTATTGCAGAATAAAGCGCCACAAAATTCTTAAACACGACGTAGATAGAAAACTTATTAAACAAGCTGTAAAAAGTCACAAAAAAACTATTCTATTTACTTAAAGCAAGTATAAGTTTTATCTTAAACAATAGTCTTAAATAATTTGCTTATAAATCGCCAGTTATCGGTCTTTTATAACACCATTCTAAATAATAAAGTAAAAATTTACACACTTCTCTATTTGGATTGCATTTTAGTTCGCTACCCTCCCAATCAAATAAAGATTAAAGCGCAAAACTGATTACTGATAGCTCTATAAAGTCCAGCAATAAAAAACCATTATCTACCCAAAAAAGACTGTTTAAAAATCGCCATATAAACAGCAAATAAACAAATGCAAAATTCAGGCGGTAAAAAATTTTTGCGATATTTACGAGGATATTTATTTCTTGAGCGCAGCGGGAGCAATGATCATTTCCGGAGAACCTGCTCGCCAGCCCACTGTTTACGTGGGTTTCCAGGCAGCCTATCCGCTAGCCCACTATTTACGCGGGTTCCCGGGCAGTCTACCCGCCAGCCCAGTATTTACGCGGGCTCCCGACCTACCTGCCCGCAAACGCCCTATGGACGCGGGCTGGCGACCGGCCGATTTAGATAGCCGGACGTTACATCCAGAATGCGCAGGCAGTAAATCGGCAGTGCTGCTACAAAAAATGAGTAGTGCCTTTCCCAGCCAGTCGCCCGTGCATCACCGGCGCGCCACTGCATCTTTCCACAAACCCTGTTTCAGCCCATTGACAACTGGGTAATGCAGGGCTAGCCTGCGGGCGTTGATCTTCATTGTTGATGGAGAAATCTTCATGAACAAGACGCAAATCACTGCATTCATGCAATTGATTGCACATATCGGCGCGTATCTCCCCCCACCCCACACACACGCCGCGCTTGTTTAAGCCATGCCGACGGGAACATGCAGGGTATCTGGCAACAACAATAATATTCCGCCATTGAGACTCCCGCCTCAATGCCTGCGTCGCCTGGCGCCATCGTCCCATAGAAAAATATCGGAAGGGGCGATGCCCAACCGGGCGCAATCTGAATATTCAGAAATCTGAAATATAAGGAAAGTCAAAATGGGGAAAAGAAGCTTCCTGTTCAAGCTGGTCCTCGGAATATTTCTGGGATTATTTGTCTTGACGCAGGTTCAGGCTGAAACAATTTACCCAACAGGCTTGAAAGCAAAAAAAGGATACCTTGCCGTTTCTCCCGATGGAGAAAAAGTTGTATTTAAGACCAACTATTTTTCGCATGGATTACGTTTACTCGATACCAAAACAAAAACAATCAGCGTCATTCCGCAAAATACGGAAAGAACGTTAGGACATCCTAGATGGTCGCCCGATGGCAGCCGTATTGTACTTGTTTCTACTGCCATAGAAAATAATTACTTCAATCTGGACGATATGAAAATTGTTTTGCTTGATACAAAAAACTGGAATGAAAAAATAATTAGCGCGAGCCAGGGAGTAAATATCTTTCCATTTTTCTCGCAAGATGGCAAGCAGGTTTATTATTTTAAAGGCAAGAAGCGTGAAGAAGGAAAAACGCCTGCCACAGATTATGACCTTTACAGTATTGATTTAGATAGCTATCAAGAAACACGGCTTACTTATAAAGAATTTTATCAAGTAAACCGTGGCGATGATAATGGCCAGAATATCGTTATTACAGGCGAAAAGATGAAATTGGAAAAGCAAAAACGAAAATGCTCTCCAATAGTAAGTTTATTAGAAATGCCTTTTCAATATTTCATTAAAGAGATCATTACGATAATGAATATATTCATAGAACACAAGAAGTCTGACAGGCACAAGAATTCTTACAACAAACTTTTAGAAAGCCTTAGCTGGGAAAAGTTGTATCAGATAGATAAAAAGACAAAGGCCATATCAATGATTGATGTTCATGACCCGGAGAATTTCTTTGAATTTCGCTCTCCCAGATACCGCCGATCAAAAGAAATTTATTTTATTTCTAAAAGAAAATCGCTTCAATCGGAGTGGTTTTTATCAAAGGCTGACCAGGATGGGAGCAATCCCAAGGTTTTGCAAGAACTGTCTATTATAGGTGGATTTGATATTGCTCAAGAGACAGGTGATATCTTTATCATAGATAAAATTGGAGAGGAAATAGTAATAAAGAAATTGTAGTAAAATAATTTATTCATAATTCCAGCACATATAGTATATTTACTACCATACCGTTAAATCAATTTAAATGCTATTTAAAATATCCATATAAGAACCCGTCCGTCAATAATATTAAGATGCCACGTATCCTATGAATATTGAAGAAGACAATATAAAAGCGATTGTTGACGCATCA